>NZ_JAYLLH010000003.1:0-233198 GCF_035818635.1 Mesobacterium hydrothermale
TTGGCGGGCAGACCCCAACGACATCATCGCCGCAAGAAATCGAGGGTTCCAAATGTTGGATTCAATCCACTAGCGCACTGATGTATTCGCGGGTATTGAATCCGGCTTCTTGTTTCGGCTCTCTGTGCCGCTCCAATTCCCACGAGGTTTCGTTCAGGACGGACAGGCGCTCGATTTGCAGACTGAGGCTGTTAGGCCGTTTCTCGGACTCGCCTTCTCTCTTTTCACCCTTGTACTCGCGGGGATAGACGAGCGTCGTGCTGTCCTTGATCTTCCAATCTGATGTGTTTCTGAAATCGCTCATGAGCGAACGCTAACGCGTTGAAGATCGGAAAGAAAGAAGCTTGGAGCGGGTAGCGGGAATCGAACCCGCGCGTTCAGCTTGGGAAGCTGACAGGCTACCATTACATCATACCCGCGCTGTTGCGGAGATTTAGTGCGAAGCCGGCGAGAGCGCAAGAGGGCTCATTCCGCCGGAAAGCCCTTTTCCAGCCAGCGCCGGACCTCCTCGAGCCGGGCACGGGCGATGGGCACCACCGTGTTGTCCAGAAGTCGCAGAACAGGGCGGCCATCATCATCATCAAGGCGCGGGCGCGCGTGCTGGGACACCCACCAGGACCTGTGCGGCTGGATGCCATCGTCGCCCTTCGTCTGGGCCAGGATGTCGGACATACGAGCGCGCTGTTCGATCTCTCCGTCTTCGGTTTTGATTTTGACGAAATGCTTGCGCGCTTCGATATGGTGCAAATCGTCCACCGGGATGCTGCGTCCACCAATCAGGATATGCCGATCCGATCGCGTGCCGCTGTCGGCCGCACCCGTTTCTTTCAGTACGTCTGTGAGCGGAACGACGAACCTGATGAAGACCGTTTCGAACACCTGCACGGACAGGAAGTAAAACGGGAAGTTCTGCATCACCGAGGGTGGATAGACACCGTTGGACAAATAGCCTGCCAACCATTCGGAAAAGAGCACTGTGGGTGTCAGGGCCAGTGCACCAACCAGTGGCGTGAACGTCACGCATCGTTGGAACTGGCGTGTGAGCAGCGCGAACACCAGAAGGCCCATGACGAACAGCGACAAGTGCATGACCGCAGCCAGCGGCCAGATCAGCGCCGCTTTCCAAGCGGCCATGTAAGACAGCAGGTTTGGCGGATCGGATGCGTACATCGCGACCGTTGCCAATCCGAAAAAGATCAACGACAGGCGGTGAGACACAAGCGCAAAGGTTTGCGCAAATGTCATGTAGACACGCCCGCCGAGTGCATCGACGATGCACATTCGCTGTTTAAAAACTCTGTTCACCCGGCTTCCCCACTGAAGCCCATCACATTCGTAATTAAGCGTGGGTCACGCTTAAATCAACGTTCAGTAGCGATATTTCCTGTCAAAAATTGCAGGAAGCAGGGCGTCTGCCGCTTTGGTGGGGCTGTTCGGGCGGATATCGTTGCGGCTTGTCTCCCCCGATTTCGCGCCAAGACGGGGCCGACTCATGGAGAGTACGAAGGGTTCGGATGTGGAGCGGGATGTCTTTTTACCGGGCTGCGCAAAAATGCCGGAAATTGGCGGGCGAAAGCGCTTGACGGCACCCGACCTCGGCCATAAAAGCGGCGCTACGCTTGGGGAACCAAGGCAGCGAGCGGTTGTAGCTCAGTTGGTTAGAGTACCGGCCTGTCACGCCGGGGGTCGCGGGTTCGAGCCCCGTCAACCGCGCCACCGCTGCCTTAGAAAATCCCGAAACGTAATGCGCGGTTGTAGCTCAGTTGGTTAGAGTACCGGCCTGTCACGCCGGGGGTCGCGGGTTCGAGCCCCGTCAACCGCGCCATTTTTCCTGACTTCGGAAAATACCCTGCGCTTGTCGCAACTCAGCTGTGCTGAACGATCACATCTCCGGACTCCTTCGCGCTGGCTGCCCGGGTGTGATGGCCTTTTCCGTACAGGTCTTCCATCTGTCAGGCATCGCCGGGGTGGATGTCGCGGGTTTCGCCGTCGCAGGCGGTGACACGCGCGCAGCCCAAAAGGCGGATCGGTTTATTCCACCCCGATCGCAGTCGCAGGAAATCAGCATGGTCACGAGTTCGGGCTCTGCCACTTCGAACTCTTTGGTCGATGGGGCAAAGCCCCGTTCTGTCAAAGCAAGCGCGCTATCCTGCCAGTGGCTTTCGCCAACGTCGCCTACAAAAAAACTGAAATACCTCAGCGCCGCGCCCGTCTGCACGTTGCGGAGGTTCATTCTGCGCCAAATCAAATGTGCAAGACTGCCTGGTCAGGGTGGCGCGCTCAACGAAAAACGGCGCCCCATCGGACGCCGTTTTCCATTTGCCTGTATGAAACGGGGCTTACTTGCCCCAGCTGCGGACCGGCCCACAATCCATGTGAACGAAGTCCGACTTCGAATAGCGTCCGACGCCGCCCGCCTTGCACGCCGAGGCAGCACTGGCCATCTGGCTGACCGAGCGCGACGACAAACGCAGGTCTGCGGCCTTGCCTTGCATATGCAGCGAATTCTTGGCCACACCCGATGACCGGGACCGCAGCATCGCGTTGGTTTTCGGGCAGCGATAGCCCGAAAGCAGCATGTAGGGTTCGTTGACATCCAGAAGGTTGTGCGCCGCAGCCATGATATCCATGGTGCGCATGTCGATCTTCTTGATTTCATTGGTGCGCCAGTCGCGCATGAAATGATTGATCTCGTCCACAGCGTCGGCGATGTAATCGCCTTCGATCCAATAGATCATGTCCAGTCGTTCGCCGGTTCGGCCTGAATACATGCGCAAGCGGCGGATATCGCCAGCCCCGCGCAGGAAACCCGCGGCGTTCGAATATGTCGGTGCTGCCGTCACCAGGGTTGCTGCAAATGCACCCAAAAGGCCCCGGCGAGTCATACCGCCTTTGCTGATATCAGTCATCGTGTGAGCGCCTGTCCCGTCGCTTACCTGTTTGGCCGTGACGTTGCACGGCTCCTGCCATCTCATCCCCAGATGCAAGATTGGTATGACATATTACGAATCAAGCCGGAACCCCGATTCTTGTCACGCATTCCCACTTCAAGGGTTTTCGGCAGGAATCTGCTTAAACCTCAGTCACTGTGGCCCGTATGCGTGGGCCGGTGCAGCATTGCACCATCCATGGATAGGAGAGATGTCTGTATAAAATGTGAATGGACAAGGGGATAGCGGTCTGAAACGATCTTCTGCAATCTGAAGAATGCATATTAGGGGCAGAGATGATGATGCGGATCGGTCAGGCGCGCGGTGTGTCCGGCATGGTGGCGGCAGCGGTATTGGCGTTGGCGCTGACAGTGGGGGCGCCGCCCGCCAGCGCGGGTGTGACGGCCTTCAAGCAAGCCGTGGCGGAAAACGCGGCCCGCGATGACGATATCGCGGCCTTCTACCGCGCCCGCAATTTCGAGCCGCTTTGGACCGGTGAAGGGGCCGAATACCTGCTGCGGCGCCAGGCGCTGATCGAAGCGGTTCAGGCGGCTCCGTCACACGGGTTGCCGACCGGTCGCTATGACGCGCCGCAAATCCTTGCGCTGATGCGTGGTGTCGGAAACGCCCGCGACATGGGGGAGGTCGAGGTTGAACTGAGCAAGATTTACCTGCGCTTTGCTCGCGATATTCAGACTGGCGTTTTGAAACCGTCCAGAGCGGACGATGGAATCAAGCGCGAGCCGCCCTATCGCGACCGAACCGCGTTGCTGGCGGCGCTGGAAACCGGCGACCCGCGTGTCACCATGCGCGGCCTGGCGCCGCAAACGCACGAATACGCGCGGCTCATGAAGGCCAAGCTGCAGCTTGAACACATTGCTGCCTCTGGTGGCTGGGGACAGGAAGTGCCTGGCGGAGCGTTGAAACCGGGCGCATCCGGCAAGGCTGTGGTCGCGCTGCGCAACCGTCTGATCGCCATGGGATATCTGCATCGCAGTGCTGCGGCAGGCTATGACGCGGCGTTGCAGGCGGCGGTACAGACCTTCCAGGAAGATCACGGCATGGAAGCCGACGGCGTCGCCGGACCATCGACCATAAAGGAAATCAACGTCAGCGCCCGCGAACGCCTTGAGTCGGTTGTGGTCGCGATGGAACGTGAACGTTGGCTGAACTTTCCGGAAGGCCGCGGTGATCGCCACGTGCTGGTCAACCTGACCGACTTCAAGGCGCGTATCATCGACCATGACAAGGTGACCTTTGAAACCCGGTCGGTGATCGGACACCAGGATCTTGATCGCCGCACGCCGGAATTTTCCGACGTGATGGAGGTGATGGTGATCAACCCCAGCTGGCATGTGCCGCGTTCGATCATCGTCAACGAATACCTGCCGTTGTTGCGCAGCAACCCGGGCGCGGCGGGGCACCTGCGGATCACCGATTCCCGCGGTCGTGTTGTCAGCCGGTCCAACGGGTTCTCGCAATACACCGCTTCGAACTTTCCCTTCGCGATGAGCCAGCCGCCGGGTCCGCGTAACGCGCTGGGCGTGGTGAAATTCCTTTTCCCGAACAAGTACAACATCTACCTTCACGACACGCCCGCGAAGAACCTGTTCTCTCGCGAGGTGCGGACCTACAGCCATGGCTGCATCCGCTTGGGGGACCCCAAGGATTTCGCCTATGCGCTGTTGGCCAAGCAAACCGACGACCCGGTCGGCTTTTTCCAAAGCCGTCTGCGGTCAGGGGTTGAAACCCCGGTGCCGCTGGAACAACCGATACCCGTGCACCTGATCTATCGCACGGCCTATACGCAGGCGAAGGGGCAGATTCAGTACCGCCGCGATGTCTATGGCCGCGATGCCAAGATCTGGAATGCGCTTTCTGCGGCAGGGGTGGTATTGGGCCGCGGAGACAGCTAAATCTCGCCCGAAAGGCGAGGTGCACGATGAGCCATTCCATTGCTGAGATTGCGCAGGCGCTGGGCTTGCAGTTTGTCGGGGACGGCAGCCTGCGGGTGTCTGGCGTGGCAGAGCCGTCGGATGCATTGCCCAGCCAGCTTGCGCTGGCGATGAAGCCGGCTTTTGCGGCGCAACTGTCCCAGGGCAAGGCGCGGGCGGCTGTGATGTGGCACGGAGCCGACTGGCAATCCTTCGGGCTGGAAGCCGCGATCCTGCCGGAACGCCCACGATTCGCCCTTTCGGGCTTGTCGGCTATGATGGACCCGGGGCAGGGCTATGCGCCGGGAATCCACGACACCGCCCTTGTCCATCCAGAGGCAAAACTGGGCGACGGGTGTTCTGTCGGTCCCTTCGCGGTGATCGAACGGGGCGCGCGGATCGGGGCCGGATCGGTCATCGCGGCACAGTGCCATATCGGCTGGGAGGCCGAACTGGGTGAGGGTGCGCTGCTGCACGTGGGCGTGCGGATCGGCGCGCGGGTGCGGATTGGCGCACGGTTCATTGCCCAACCCAACGCTGTGATCGGGGCAGATGGTTTTTCCTTCGTCACGCCAGAGGTGTCCGCCGTCGAAAAGGCGCGTGAGAGTCTGGGTGCAACGGGCGACAGTGGTGCGCAATCCTGGGCCCGGATCCATTCTTTGGGCGCCGTGACCATCGGCGACGATTGCGAGGTTGGGTCACATTGCTGCATCGACCGGGGCACCGTGCGCGACACCCGCGTGGGCAACGGCACCAAGTTCGACAACCTCGTACAGATCGGCCACAACGTGGTGATCGGCAACGACTGCCTGATCTGCGCGCAGGTCGGCATCGCCGGGTCAACCCGGATCGGCAACAATGTGGTGCTGGGTGGACAGACCGGGGTCAGCGATAACCTGTTCATTGGGGACAACGTGATCACCGGCGGAGGCACCAAGGTCTTGGCCAAAGTGCCCGCCGGTCGTGTCATGCTGGGCTATCCGGCGATGAAGATGGACGCCCATATCGACAGCTACAAGGCGATCCGCCGCCTGCCGCGTCTGTTCCGGGATGTCGCCGCTTTGCAGAAAAAGATTTTAAACGGTGATCCGAGTGACTAAATGAGCCTCGAATGCGATTGTCCCCGGGGGAGACTATGGACATCAAGACCAAGGTCATCGAGATCATTGCCGAGCAGGCGGTACTGGAGTCGTCGGACGTAACACCCGAGAGCACGCTGGAAGAGTTGGGCATCGACAGCCTTGGGTTGGTCGAAAGCATTTTCGCGATCGAGGAAGCTTTCGACATCTCTGTGCCGTTCAACGCCAACGACCCAAGCGAAAGCGACTTCGATATTTCGTCGGTTGCCAGCATCATTGCGGGGATCGAGCAACTGATCGCCCAGCAGACAGCCTGAGAACGCGGCGACCGAGGATACACATGTGAAACGGGTTGTCATCACCGGGGCCGGGACGGTCAATGCGCTTGGCCATGACGTGGCGGCGACCTGGGATGCGATGCGCAACGGGCGCTGCGGCATCGGCCCGTTGCAGTTCCGCGATGTTGATCGGCTGACAATTCGAATTGGCGGTCAGGTCAAGGATTACGATCCCGCGGCGCATTTTTCCCGCCAGCAACTGACGCTTTACGACCGGTTCACCCAGTTCGCGCTGCTTGCGGCGCGCCAGGCGCTGACTCAGTCCGGGCTTGTGTTCGAAGGCGACTTTGCCGACCGTTGCGGTGTGGTGCTGGGCACCTCGGGCGGGGGGCTTGGCACGCAGGAAGAAAGCTATCGGGCGGTTTACGAAGAGGGCAAGAACCGGGTTCACCCTTTCGTCGTGCCCAAGCTGATGAACAACGCCGCGGCAAGCCATGTCAGCATGGAATTCAACCTGCGCGGCCCGACCTTCACCGTATCGACGGCATGCGCCAGCTCGAACCACGCGATGGGGCAGGCGTTCCAGTTGGTGCGGAGCGGGCTGTGCCCGGCGGTGGTGACCGGTGGCTCGGAATCGATGCTGTGTTTCGGTGGGGTCAAGGCCTGGGAGGGGCTGCGGGTGATGTCGAAAGACGCCTGTCGTCCGTTTTCCGCCAATCGCAATGGCATGGTGCAGGGGGAAGGCGCCGGGGTCTTCGTGTTCGAAGACTATGACCATGCCCGGGCCCGGGGAGCCGATGTCCTGGCCGAGGTGGTGGGGTTTGCCATGTCCTCGGACGCGACGGATATCGTCATGCCGTCCTGCGAGGGTGCCGCCCGCGCCATGACCGGTGCGCTGCGCGATGCCGGGCTGAACCCGCAGGATGTGGACTACATCAACGCCCATGGCACCGGAACCGCCGCCAACGACCGCACCGAATGTGCCGCTGTGGCCGATGTCTTTGGCGATCATGCCGGCAAACTTATGATCTCGTCGACCAAGGCGATGCACGGCCACTTGATCGGGGGCACCGGGGCGGTTGAACTGCTGGCGTGCCTGATGGCGCTGCGCGAGGGGATCGTCGCACCCACCATCGGTTACGAGGAGCCCGACCCGGCCTGTCCGCTGGACGTTGTCCCCAACGTCGCACGTGACGCACGGGTCGACGTGGCGCTGTCGAATGCCTTCGCCTTCGGTGGGCTGAACGCGGTTCTGGCGCTGAAACGGTTTTCCTGATTCACCTGTGCGGGCCGGCGGCCGGGACAGGATCGACCCGTGCCGCGCGCGTCCGCGTGTGGTGACCGCGGAAACCCTGATCGGCGTGTTCCTGGTTGCGCCGTGGTTCAGTGAGTATTTTCAGAAAGATGAAAGGACATGGGCGCGGGTTTCCCGCGCTTGGTTGTCCGGCGGCAAGGCAGCACAGCCGGTGTCGGGGCGTCGGGACGGACGCGGCGGGTGGTGGAGCGCGCCTAGGCGCCCCGCCATATCCAGCCGCCGCCAAGAATGCGGCTGTTGTCTGTCTGGTAGAACACGCAGGCCTGTCCGGGGCTCACGCCTTCCTCGGGGGTCATCAGCTCGACCTGTGCCGCGGTTGCCGAGAGAGGGCGGATGATCGCCTCTCGCGGGGGGCGGGTGGAACGGACCTTGACCGAGACGTGCCATTCCTTCTGGCTGTCGAAGGGCGAGTCCCCAAGCCAGTTGATCTCGCGTATCGGGACGACCCGGGTGGCAAGCATGTCCTTGGGGCCGACGACCACGCGGCGGGTGTCGACGTCGAGCTTGACCACGTAGAGCGGATCGGTCAGGCCGCCGATGCCAAGGCCCCGGCGTTGGCCGATGGTGTAATGGATGACGCCGGTGTGCCGGCCCAGCACGCGGCCATCGGCATGCACGATTTCGCCAGGCTCGGCCGCGCCCGGGCGCAGTTTTTCGATCACCCCAGCATAGTTGCCGTCGGGCACGAAACAGATGTCCTGGCTGTCGGGCTTGTCGGCGACGCTGAGCCCGTATTTTTCGGCCAGCGCGCGGGTTGCGGCCTTGGACGGCAGGTGGCCAAGCGGGAAGCGCAGGTAGTCGAGCTGTTCCGGGGTCGTCGAGAACAGGAAATAGCTTTGGTCGCGTCCAGCATCGGCGGCGCAATGCAATTCGGGGCCGTGGGCGCCGATCTTGCGCTGGATGTAGTGGCCGGTCGCCATGCAATCGGCGTCCAGGTCGCGCGCGGTTTCCAGCAGGTCCTTGAACTTGACCCGTTCGTTGCAGCGGATGCAGGGCACCGGCGTCGCGCCGCCGAGGTAGCTGTCGGCGAATTCCTCGATCACCGCATCGCGGAAGATGTTTTCATAGTCCAGAACGTAATGCGGAAACCCCATCTGCTCTGCCACGCGGCGGGCGTCGTGGATGTCAATCCCGGCGCAGCAGGCGCCCTTCTTGGCCAGCGCGGCGCCGTGGTCGTACAGCTGAAGCGTCACGCCCACCACGTCATAGCCTTCTTCGGCCAGTTGTGCGGCGACAACGGAACTGTCGACTCCGCCGGACATCGCCACCACCACTCGCGTTTCGGCAGGCGGCTTGGCAAAGCCGAGCGAGTTCAGGGGGTGGGTATCGAGTGCCATGGCGCGTTCCTTCCGATCCGGCGGAATATAGGAAAATCCGAACCACTCTCAAGGGTCGGTTTCACCGGGCGTTAAAGGCCGGCGTTCAGGGTGTCGGACAGTCCAGTGAGGGTGAGTGGTATGTATTTGAAGAAAGTCGAAGGGCCAAGGGCGGTTACCCTGCCTGACGGAACGGTGATGACGCGGGCCGATCTGCCCAACGCAAGTACCCGGCGCTGGGTCGCATCGCGCAAGGCGGCGGTGGTGCGCGGTGTGCTGTATGGGCTTTTGACGCAGGACAACGCGATTGCGACCTATGGGTTGAGCCCCGAGGAACTTGCGGCGTGGATCCGGGCGGCGGCGATCCACGGCGACGAGGGTTTGAAGGCAACGGCGATCCAGAAACTCCGGCAAAAAGGAGGTGAAGCTGGTTAGCGTCAGATTTTGATTGAAAAGCGGGCAAATCAACTTATGGTAACATGCGATTAACCAATTGCCTTTCTAGTTGTCGGTGACCGTTAAAGCTCATTAATCGGAGAAAGACATGCGCGTTCTGCTGGTGGAAGACGATCCGACGACCTCGAAAAGCATCGAGATGATGCTGACCAACGCGAACCTCAACGTTTACGCCACCGATCTGGGGGAAGAAGGGATCGACCTGGCCAAGCTGTATGACTATGATCTGATCCTGCTTGACCTGAACCTGCCAGACATGACCGGGCATGAGGTGCTGCGTCAGTTGCGGATGGCGCGCATTGAAACGCCGATCCTGATCCTGTCGGGCGACGACGACACTGACAGCAAGCTAAAGGGCTTTGGGTTTGGGGCTGACGATTACCTGACCAAGCCGTTCCATCGCGAAGAACTGGTGGCGAGGATCCATGCCATCATCCGCCGGTCCAAGGGGCATTCGCAGTCGATCATTCACACCGGCAAGGTGTCGGTGAACCTGGATGCCAAGACGGTCGAGGTCGATGGCAAGCAGGTGCATCTTACCGGCAAGGAATACCAGATGCTGGAGCTTTTGTCGCTGCGCAAGGGCACGACGCTGACAAAAGAAATGTTCCTGAACCACCTTTATGGCGGCATGGACGAACCCGAACTGAAGATCATCGATGTCTTCATTTGCAAGCTGCGCAAGAAACTGTCCGAGGCGACGGGCGAGGAGAGCTATATCGAAACCGTCTGGGGCCGTGGGTATGTCTTGCGCGATCCCCAGCCGAAGACCGGCGACGCGGACAATCCGCTGGCGATTGGCGCCTAGAGGAGGCGACTGGACTGCGCGGCAGTCGCGCCCTATCACTCATGACATTCGGGCATGGATGGGGGCGCGCATGGCGGAAATTGCGGTTGAGGCATTGTCGGCAGAGCAGGCCACGGCAGAACTGGCCCGGCTGGCGCATCTGCTGGCACGGGCGAACGAGGCTTATCACGGTCAGGACGCCCCCGAAATTTCGGATGCAGACTACGACCGGCTGAAAAAGCGCAATGCCGCGATCGAGGACCGTTTTCCAGAGCTTAAGCGCGACGACAGCCCCAGTGAACAGGTCGGTGCCGCGCCTGCTGATGGTTTTGCCAAGGTCACCCATGCGGTTCGCATGCTGTCACTTGGCAATGCCTTCGAAGATGCGGACGTCGCCGAATTCGACAACCGCATCCGGCGCTACCTGAACCTGTCGGATGATGCGCCGCTGGCCTATACGGCGGAACCGAAGATTGACGGACTTTCGCTCAGCCTGCGGTATGAAGGCGGGCAATTGGTAGCCGCGGCCACGCGCGGCGATGGGACGGTGGGCGAAAACGTGACCGCGAACGCACGCACCATCGCGGACATCCCCGAAACCCTGATTGGCGCGCCCGGTGTGCTGGAGGTGCGGGGCGAAGTTTATATGAGCCACGCGGATTTCGAGGCTCTGAATGCCCGGCAAACCGAGCGCGGCGGCAAGACCTTTGCCAATCCGCGCAATGCGGCCGCCGGATCGTTGCGGCAACTGGATAGCGCCATCACCGCAAGCCGCCCGCTGCGGTTTTTCGCTTATGCGTGGGGTGAGGTGTCGGCGCCTTTGGCCCGGACGCAGTCGGGTGCGATCCAGCGATTGGCCCAGCTTGGTTTCCAGACCAACCCGCTGACAGCGCTTTGCGACGGGCCACGCGATATGCTTGCCCACTACCGCAAGATCGAGGCGCAGCGCGCCACGCTGGGCTATGACATTGACGGGGTGGTCTACAAGGTCGACGATCTTGCCTTGCAGGGCAGGCTTGGGTTCCGGTCGACAACGCCGCGCTGGGCCATTGCCCACAAATTTCCCGCAGAACTGGCCTGGACCCGGCTGGAAAAGATCGAAATCCAGGTCGGTCGCACCGGGGCGTTGTCCCCGGTGGCCCGGCTGGCCCCGGTCACCGTGGGAGGCGTCGTGGTGTCGAATGCGACGCTGCACAACGAAGACTACATCGCTGGCCGCGATGCCAAGGGACAACCGATCCGGGGGGGCAAGGACATCCGCGAAGGTGACTGGGTACAGGTCTATCGCGCCGGGGACGTGATTCCCAAGGTGGCCGATGTGGACCTGTCGAAACGTCCCGACGATGCACAACCCTTTGCTTTCCCATCGGTTTGCCCCGAATGCGGGTCAGAGGCTGTCCGCGAAGACGGCGACGCTGTGCGGCGCTGCTCTGGTGGCCTGATTTGTCCGGCGCAAGCGGTCGAAAAACTGAAGCATTTCGTTAGTCGCGCTGCTTTCGACATCGAAGGTCTGGGTGCCAAGCAGGTTGAACAGTTCTATGCCGACGAGGTGCTTCCGATCCGCGAACCCGCGGATATCTTTACCCTGCGCGACCGTGACGCCGCCAACCTTTCGAAGCTGAAAAACCGTGACGGCTGGGGTGAAAAATCCGCCAACAATCTTTTCGCCGCCATCGACGACCGTCGTCGGATTGACTTGAACCGCATTATTTTTTCCCTCGGAATCCGCCATGCAGGAGAGGTCGTGGCAATGGACCTGGCTCGCCACTATGGCACATGGGAGGCGTTGACCACGGCACTGGACCGGGCGCACCCGGCGCTTGAGCGATACCTTGCCGCCGAACAGGCCGTCACCAGGGAACGCGCCGCGGCAGAGGCCGAGGGCCGCCGTGCCAGGATCAGCGAAACCCGCAACAAGATCTGGCAAGACGACCCTGCCGTCCCGGTCGCGGCACGGGCCGCATGGGACGATCTGGTGGGCGTTGATGGCATTGGCGCGACGGTGGCCGTCGCACTGGTCACCGCCTTTGCCCAAGGGGCGGAACGGGCCTCGATCGACAGGCTCGTTGCACATCTCGACATTCAGCCGGTCGCAGCGCCGACCGACGCCGGCAGCCCGGTTGCTGGCAAGACCGTGGTGTTTACCGGCACGCTGGAGTTGATGACCCGGGCCGAAGCCAAGGCGCGCGCCGAAGCGCTGGGTGCCAAGGTGTCCGGCTCTGTCTCTGGCAAGACCGATATCGTCGTGGCAGGGCCCGGCGCCGGATCGAAAGAGCAAAAGGCCCGCGAACTGGGTGTTCAGGTGCTTGACGAAGCCGGCTGGCTGGCGCTGATCGGGCAGGGCTGAGTCATGTCGGCAGGCCGCCCGGAGATCCTGTTCCCGCTGTTTGGCGATTTGACGGGGCTGGACGGTGTCGGTCCGAAGACCGCCAAGCACTTGGAACAGTTGGAGATCGTTGCACCGCGTGATCTTCTGTTCACGTTGCCCTATGCCGGTGTTGACCGCGCTTTGCGGGATTCTGTGCTGGATGCGGGCTTGCCCGGCGTCGTCACGGTCATGGCGCGCATCGGTGGGCATACGCCTTCGCGGCGCAAGGGGGGCCCCTATCGCATCCATGCTGAAGACGCGAAAACCAGTTTCCAGATCGTGTTCTTTCACGCCCGCGGCGACTATCTGCAAAAACTGCTGCCCAGCGGTGAAACCCGAGTGATTTCCGGCAAGGCAGAACTGTTCGACGGCATAGCCCAGATCGTCCACCCGGATCACATCCTGAAGCCCGAGGACGCCGTTGACCTGCCGGGTTATGAGCCGGTTTATCCGCTCACCGCGGGTGTGTCGCAAAAGCTTATGTTCCGCGCGACCGGGTCGGTTCTGAAAGACCTGCCGGAACTGCCCGAGTGGATTGACCCGGAACTGAAGCGGCAAGAGGGGTGGCCAGACTGGAACGCGGCGCTGGCGGCCGCCCACCGGCCGGTCCAGGCAGGGGATTTGTCTCCCGAAGCGCGGTGCAGGCAGCGGCTGGCGTATGACGAGCTTTTTGCTCATCAGTTGACGCTGGGCATCGCCCGGCTGGCCCGGCGAAAGGGCAAGGGCGCGGTCACCCGGGGGGATGGGCGGTTGCAAGCGCGTGTTCTGGCCGCCTTGCCCTATCGGCCGACCGGGGCGCAGACCCGTGCAGTGGGTGAAATCGTGACCGACATGGCCGCGCCTGAGCGGATGAACCGGCTGTTGCAGGGGGATGTGGGCGCGGGCAAGACGCTGGTCGCCATGATGGCGCTGCTCAACGCGGTCGAAGCCGGCGGGCAGGGTGTGATGATGGCCCCGACAGAGATCCTGGCCCGGCAGCATATGGAAGGCCTTACCCCGCTGGCACTTGCGGCAGGGGTAACGCTGACGCTGCTGACCGGGCGCGACAAGGGAGCGGACCGGCAGCGCAAGCTGGCTGCCCTTGCAGATGGTACGATCGACATTCTGATCGGCACGCATGCGGTGTTCCAGAAGGATGTTGTGTTCCACGATTTGCGGCTGGCCATTGTCGACGAACAGCACCGTTTCGGCGTTCGCCAGCGGCTGGAATTGGGGCGCAAAGGGGCCGCGGTTGACGTACTGGTGATGACGGCGACGCCGATTCCGCGCTCTCTGGCGCTTGCGCAATACGGCGACATGGACGTGTCGGTGCTGGATGAAAAGCCCCCCGGGCGCAAACCGGTCAAGACCGCGATGGTGTCGACCGAGCGGATGGACGAGGTGGTGGCCCACCTGCGCAAGGCCGTGGCCGAAGGGCGGCAGGCTTATTGGGTCTGTCCACTGGTGGATGACAGCGAGTTGGTGGACCTGACCGCAGCACAAACCCGGTTCGAACACCTGCGTGCAATATTTGGGGAGGGCGTTGTCGGCCTTGTCCACGGCCAGATGCCCCATGACGAAAAAGATGCCGCCATGGCGGATTTCGTGGCAAATCGGCTGGCTGTTCTGGTCGCCACCACCGTGATCGAGGTCGGCGTGAACGTGCCCAACGCGACCATCATGGTGATCGAACGGGCCGAGAACTTTGGCCTCGCGCAATTGCACCAACTGCGCGGCCGGGTCGGGCGCGGCGACGCCGAATCGACCTGTCTCTTGATGTACCAGCCCCCGCTTTCGGAAACCGGCCGCCGCCGGCTGACCACGCTGCGCGAAACCGAAGACGGGTTTCGGATTTCCGAGGTTGATTTGGAAATGCGCGGGGCGGGGGATGTCCTGGGTACCGCCCAGTCCGGGTTGCCCCGCTTCCAGATCGCCGATCTTGAACGTCAAGCAGTGCTGATGAAGGTCGCGCAAAGCGATGCACGCCGCCTGTTGGCCGACGATCCCACATTGCAAAGCCCGCGCGGACAGGCCGCGCGCACGTTGCTGTGGTTGATGCGCCGGGACGAGGCGTTCCGCCTGATGTCTGTCGGATAGCGGTTTGTTCCATTTTGTTCTCAAAAAGTTCTTTACTCGCAGCGGAACATATGAGAACAAATGGTCAACAAATCGACTCTGGAGGCGAACATGCTGCGAGACATCAAGACGATCATCGACCGGTCTTCTGACACGTTGTTGCAGGATGCGCTGGGGGTTTTGTGCCTGTGTGTCGTGATGTTCGGCGCGCTGCACGTGCCGGCCTTTTTCTGACGTTTTCTTCTGCCTGCGTGCTTGTTCCCGCGGGTGTCGCGTTCTGTCCCAACCTGTCGCGTCGCCCACTCTGCCTGCTCGAACCGGTTCCGTTCAGGTCTGCCAGCCTGATCCGCCGATCCGACACAAGACACGCCACTTGACCGCCGCCTTCCCATCCCCGGAAGTGCGGCGGTTTTTTCTTGCCTAGAAGGTATAGCCGATGCGCAATCCGCCCCAATGCCGCCCGCGCACGGTGATCGGGGCTGACAGGTCTTTCATCAGCACATGTTTTCCACCCCCCATGTCGCGGCGATAGACCTGTAACAGGAACGGCGCTTCGCTGCGGCCCGCTTTCAGGCCAACCCGGTCGTCGAAGATACGCCGGTTGCGGCAATGCGCGGCGTTCCAGACCGGGTCCGTCCCCTGCCGCTTGGAAAAGCGCACATTGTGCGTGGGCAGGTATCCGTTGCGGTCGACCGCGGCGCAAAACACGATCCGGGGATCCTGCTCCACAGCAGGTTCCTGGATCGGCGGCAACAGCCGGTCGGTGTGTTTGGTGAAGCGGGTCAAGACCTGCTTGGGGTTGGTTTCGGGGATCGCCGTATAGTTGGTGTCGAACAGATCATCCATCGTGATCCGGCCACTTCCCAGTGCGGCGTCGAATTCCTGAGAGATTTGCCCGGCGATGTCCTGCGCCAGGGTGATCATGTGACGGTCGTCTTCGGTTCCGCCGCCAAGGGCAACGCTGGCTTGAACCGCGATTTCAGACTGATCTATCAGGTTCTCCACACGTTCCGTCGTCTTGTGTACGCCGTCCGTGATCCGCCGGATGGAACTGTCGATCTGGGTGATGGACGGCACGAAACGTTCCAGCGACTGGTCGGCGCGCTGCACTTGTTCGAAGATGGACCGTGTTGCCAGTTGGGTTTCTGCAACCTGGTTTTCGATTGATGCCAATGCCTTGTCAGAGTCCTGGCTGCGTTCCAGAAGTGTCGCCGCACGCTGGGCCGATACTTCTGCGCCTTGTTGCAACTGGCTCATCCAGTTGGCCATGTTCTGGATCGATTCAGAGATATCCTCTGCCGCGGCAGTGGTTTTCTGCGACAGGTCGTTGATCGCTTCGGCGACGATGGCAAAACCCTTGCCGGCGGCCCCGGCGCGGGCGGCTTCGATCTTGGCATTCATGGCCAAGACGTTGACCTGTGCGGCAATCGACGAAATCTGGTCGTTCGATTTGCGCACCTCGGTCAGGATGTCTTCGATGGCCGAGCTTTTCTCGTGGATCGAACGGACCCAACCCGCCAGTTCCACCGAATGTTCCGAGGTTTCCGCGATGAAGGTGACCGACACCTTCACGTTGTTCATGGTTTCCTCGGCCGTACGGGACACCTCTTCGATGTTTGCGGTGACCTCGCTGTTGGCCTCGACAATCGAGTCAGAGCCAAAGCGCAGCGCTTCCAGTGCGATCAACTGTTCTTCGGCCTGGGTCGACAGTTCGTCGAGAAATCCGGCGACATCGACGATTTCCCGGCCCAGGATGCCGGACGCGAGACTGAGATGGGAAAGCGCCGCTTCAGCCGCGGGCAGGCTAAGTTTGGGGTCAATCTGCATGGGGGCCTCCTGCTTGCAGGGGACTTATAGGCAGCAGGTTCCAAACAGAGCGTTAAGCAGTCTTGGCAGCCATTGCCTGCTGCGTCGCTTCGACAGCGGCATCGAGGCAAAGCAGGATCGACGCGTGGCGATTCTTGAAATCCGCGGCCGGGCGCAGCACTTCCAGCCCGCCAAACGGCGCGTCAGGTACCGGCCCGCCTTTTTTCAGCATGTCGCGCAGGGAATCGCGGGCGGCAAGTATCTGATCCGGTGTGCAGCCGATGATCGCATCGCCCACCACCGACGCGGCGGCCTGCCCCAGCGCACAAGCTTTCACATCCTGACCGAATTCGGCAACCTTGCCATCGCGCATCGTCACGTCGACGGTCACCGTCGAGCCGCACAACGGCGACCGTTTCTTGACCGTGGCATCGGGCGTGTCCAACCGGTCCAGATGCGGGATATCCGCCGCCAGTGCCAGAATGCGCGTGGAGTAGAGCTTGATCAGGTCGCTTTCGGCGGACATGGCTTTCCCTTTCATTCCTGCGCTTCTAAATAGGCGCCAACGCGTCAGTTGCAAAAAGGTTTTTCCCATGGGCTTCGATCCGGCAACGCTGAAATACAACGATCAGGGCCTGATCCCCGCAATCGCGCAGGATGCCGAGAGCGGCGACGTGCTGATGATGGCCTGGATGAATGCGCGGGCCGTGGCGCAGACGCTGGAAACCGGGCGGGTCACCTATTGGTCGCGCTCGCGGCAGGCATTCTGGATCAAGGGCGAAACCTCGGGCCATGTGCAGGAACTGGTTGATTTCCGTGTCGATTGTGATCGCGATTGCCTTTTGGTGACGGTGCGCCAGACCGGCCCCGCCTGCCACACCAACCGACGCAGCTGTTTCTACACCGCCGTGCGCGACGGGGCAGAGGTCGAACTGATGGCCCCGATGCAGGACTGACCGGTCTCTTTCTGCTAGGGTGCCGGAATTGGTCCTCGCGGAAAGGTGATTTATGAAACGTCTGCTTCTGGTATGCGCGCTTGCCGGGTCTTCCCCCGTGGCGGCGCAAGACAGTGGATTTTACCCAAGCGAGATTTGTCAGCATGTGCTCGACCGCGCCAGCGATGTGGACAAGCTGATTCTGGCGGCCTGGGTGTCGGGCTATCTCGATCACCGTCACGGGGCGAGCAGGATCGTCGATCTCGACAACATGAAGGTGGTCCTGCGCAACCTGAACGACATCTGCGGCCGCAATCCGCAGGCCACGATCCTGCAACTGGTCGAGGCCAGCACGCCGGGCGACGCCAACACCCCCGGAAGCGCCGCCCATGCAAAGGCGATGTTGGCGGGTTTTCTTGCGGTGGGCGCGGACACCGCTGCGTTGACCGCAGGGATCAAACCGACCGAGGACGACATTCGCCGGGTCTTCCTGCCGCCGCTTGCGGACCGGCTGGTGCCCTACTACGCCGCTCTGTTCACGCCTGATGTACAAATTCGGCCGAAACCGGGCCAGACAGAACTGCGTGTCATCCGCGCCACCACGACCAACTTCAAGCGTGGTGACCCTGTGCTCAAGGACTTCCCGCCAGAATACGCGGACCTGACTGACCAGATGTTGCCGGGCATTCCGATCGTGCGCTTTGCCTTCGTCGCTGCAGGCTCGAACCAGGGCACGGTTTATGACGCGCTGGTTTTCGTGGGCGGCCGTTGGGTTTTCATGCCGTCACCCTGGCAAGCGCTGGACTGAAGCGCCCGACCGCTCTCCCGGTTCGAGTGGCAACGCAAGCCTGTGCCGACAACGTGACGCGCGGAAAGCGGGGGCCTTGGTGCCGGGGTCAGCGCTGTTGTCAGCGCAGCGGCAACCCTACGATCCGCCGGATGTCGTTCGGGCTTGCCCCGTCACGCCGGAACAAGGCAATCGCGCGCGCATCGTCGCGCTTTGCCAGCCGTTTGCCGGCCGCATCGCGGATCAGTCGGTGGTGGTGATAAATCGGTCGCGGCACCCCCAGAAGCCGTTGCAAGACGACATGGATCCGTGTCGCATCGAACAGGTCGGCGCCGCGCACCACGTGGGTTATGCCCTGCGCCGCGTCATCCAGAACGACAGACAGATGGTAGGAGCCAGGAAAATCGCGCCGTGACAGCACAACGTCGCCCACCCGGGTTTCCAGCCAGCGGCTGTCGGTTTCGATGACCCCGGTTTCGCCGTTGGGGCCGCGCCCGGTTTCGACAAAACGCACGATCGAGCGGACGCCTTCTGGTGTGTCGGTCACCGCCTCACTGGCGGCCATCACCGCAAGGCGCATGTTCAGACGCAGCGCCACACCTGACGGGCGGGACTGCATCGAAAACGGCTCGCGCTTGGGCGTGCGGCACGTGCCCGGGTACACCACCCCATCCGGCCCGAACACCGGGTCGCCCCCTTCTTGCGGCGCGCTGGCGGCCGCAATGATATCGCGCCGGGTGCAGGTGCAGGGAAACAACAGATCGCGCTGCCAAAGCGCGTCCAATGCGGCCTCGTAGGCCGGCAGCCGGTCGGATTGACGCATCACTGGCCCGTCCCAGTCCACCCCCAGCCAGCGCAGGTCGTCGTATATCTGCGCCTCCCACTCAGGCTTGCTGCGCTGGCGGTCGATATCCTCGATCCGCAGCAGGAAGGTGCCGCCCTCGGCCCGGGCCATGTCATGCGCCAGAAGGGCGGAAAAGGCATGGCCAAGGTGTAGCGACCCAGTTGGTGACGGGGCAAAGCGGGTGGTGAAGCTCACGTCTTTTCAATTACATAGACGTTTGCCCCCAGCCCGATCCCCGGCAAGTGCGGGCCGTGTTCGCGAAACCGCTCTACCGCCGCGCCACTGCGCAGCCAGCCGTCGACGACCGCAGCATAGCTGGGGTCCTCCAGGGTGTGATCGTTGAAGGAAAACGCCAGTAGCCCGCCCGGGGCAAGGCAGTCCAGAAGCTGCGCCAACACGCTGACAGGGGCCGCGCCGGATCCAATCACGCCAACCGCAGCAATCGCGCCATAAGTCCCAGGATCAACCGGCGGCGGGGCGTCCCCGGCCACGATGGCCAGATGACGGTACAGGTGCTTGGCGCGTGCCTGCTCCAGCATCTCGGGGGACAGGTCCATCCCGTCGATCACAGAAAAACCCTGCAACCGCAGCGCCAGCCCGCCCAGACCGGTGCCACAGCCATAGTCCAGCAGCGGCCGGGACTTGTCGGCGATCAGCCCGGCCAGCGCCGCCGCGATCCGTCCCGGCGTGGCATAGCCGTTCTCACCAATCTCGGCCTCGTAGCTGGCCGACCAGTCGTCATAGATCGCGCGGGTCTCATCGACCCCGCTGACCGTATAGACCTTGCTCAGGAACTTCTCTGCCATGCCGGCAGTAAATCACGCTGTCCGCTGTGCGTCCAGCCACGCCGACCACGCTGCCTTGGCGCGGTCGGTATAGGCCTTGTAGCGGTCCTTGCGCCCGCGCCGCCCGCCTTTCAGCCCGTCGACCGGGCGGAACAGCCCGAAGTTCACATTCATCGGCTGAAAGGTCTTCGCTTCGGCGCCGCCGGTGATGTGGTGGATCAGCGCGCCATGGGCGCTGTCCTGCGGCACCTCGGGCAGGGGCGTGCCCAGCAGTTCCGCAGCCGCCATCCGCCCAGCCAGCAGCCCCATTGCGGAACTTTCGACATAACCCTCGACCCCGGTGATCTGACCGGCGAAGCGGATGTTCGGTCTGGACCGCAGTCGCATTTGTGCATCCAGCAGCGTCGGCGAATTCAGGAAGGTATTGCGGTGAATCCCACCCAGCCGGGCGAACCGCGCCTCTGCCAGCCCGGGGATCATGCGGAACACATCCGCCTGCGCACCGTATTTCATCTTGGTCTGAAAACCGACGATGTTGAACAACGTGCCAAGCGCGTTGTCACGGCGCAATTGCACCACCGCATGGGGTTTCACGTCCGGCTGATGCGGGTTCGTCAGCCCCACGGGTTTCATCGGCCCATGCCGCAGCGTTTCGCGGCCGCGCTCTGCCATCACCTCGATCGGCAGACAGCCGTCGAAATAGCCCGCGGTCTCACCTTCGTGGAACTCGGTCTTGTCGGCGGCCAGCAGCGCGTCGATGAAAGCCTCGTACTGGTCGCGGTCCATCGGGCAGTTGACGTAGGCCTTCTGCTCGTCCTCGGTCTCGCCCTTGTCATAGCGCGACTGCAGCCAGGCCTTTTCCATGTCGATGCTCTCGGCATAGACGATGGGCGCGATCGCGTCGAAAAACGCCAGCGCATCCGCCCCGGTTTCCGCTTGGATCGCCTGCCCCAGCCGGGCCGAGGTCAGCGGTCCTGTGGCAAAGATCCACTGTCCCTGGTCGGGCAATTCGGTCACTTCCTCGTGGCTGACACGGACAGTGTCCAACGCGGTCAACTTGGCCGTGATCGCATCGGCGAACGCCTCGCGATCCACCGCCAGGGCCCCCCCCGCCGGCAGGCGGTACTCTCCCGCGGTCGAGATGATCAGCCCGCCCGCCGCGCGCATTTCCCAATGCAGCAAGCCGACGGCGTTCTGCTCGTCGTCATCTGACCGGAACGAGTTGGAACAGACCATCTCGCCCAGTTTGCCGGTCTTGTGGGCAAAGGTTTCGACCTCGGGGCGCATCTCGTGCAGGACCACGTTCAGACCACGTTGCGCGGCCTGCCAGGCGGCCTCGGACCCGGCCATACCGCCGCCGACAATATGAAGCTCGTTTTTCATCCGCTCCCCATACTGTGCGCCGCAGACCTTGTCACGCGCCGCTCTCATCTCTTTGGTTTTGAAAATACCTCGGAGGTGTGGAGGCAGAGCCTTCTCAGCGCGCAAGGCGCGCTTCGCGCGGCGCAGCCGCGCCGGTCGGACCGGGCGCAGCCCGGTCCGAAACCGCTCTTACTGTTCCCACTCCGGCGGGCGCTTTTCCAGGAAGGCGGCGATGCCTTCCTCGGTGTCGCGGTACAGCATGTTCTGCACCATCACGTCGCCCGCATAGTCATACGCCTCTTCCATCGGCATCTGGATCTGGTTGTAGAACGCCTCCTTGCCGACCTTCACCGCCGCGCCCAGTTTTCCTGCCACGGTCTCGGCCAGCGCGTTGGTCGTCGCCGCCAGCATCTCGTGCGGCACCACCTTGTTCACCAGCCCCAGCGCCTCGGCACGGGTGGCGTCGATGAAATGGCCGGTGGTCAGCATCTCGAAGGCCATCTTGCGCGGGATGTTGCGCGACAGCGCCACCATCGGGGTCGAGCAGAACAGCCCGATGTTCACCCCGTTCACCCCGAACCGCGTGCCCTCGGCGGCAACCGCCATGTCACAACTGGCCACAAGCTGACAGCCCGCCGCCGTGGCGATGCCATGAACCTGCGCGATCACCGGCTGCGGCATCTTCTGGATCGACATCATCATTGCCGCGCAGCGGTCGAACAGGTCCTTGAAATAGGCCTTGCCACCGTCCTCGGCCTGCCGGCCCGCGGTCATCTGTTTCAGGTCGTGCCCGGCGCAGAACACCTTTCCCTCGCCCGACAGGATGACCGCGCGAATGCTGCGGTCGTCCTTCAGCGCGTCGAACTGGCCCTGCAACTCTGCCAGCATCTCGTCCGACAGCGCGTTCAGCCGTTCGGGCGCGTTCAGTTTCAGGTGGGCGATCGCGCCCGTGTCGTTACGTTCCAGAATTCCCATCTTGCCCTCCTCAAGCTTGCGCGCGACCTTAGCGCCCGGCAACAGGGGAGGGAAGCCGTGGCGCTGCAATTCACCATTCCGGAAATGACCGCCTATCTCGACAAGGTCTTTCCGCAGGTTCAGGGCATGTTCGGCATCGACCGGATGGACGAAGACCTGCTGATCATGCGTCTGCACAATGACGAACGTCACCTGCGCCCCGGCGGCACCGTCTCGGGGCCGGCCATGTTCTCTCTGGCCGATGTGGCGGCCTACGTCGCCACCATGGCGCGGATCGGGCCGCAGGCACTGACCGTGACTACCAATTGCGCGATCGATTTCATGCGCAAACCCGCGGCCGGTGTGGATCTGCTGGCCCACGCCCGGCTTCTGAAACTGGGCCGGGCGCTGAGCGTGACCGACGTGCTGTTGTATTCCGAAGGCAAGCCGGAACCGGTCGCGCGGGCCAACCTGACCTACTCGATCCCGCCCAAGGGCTGATCTTTCGACGACAAAGGGTGTTCGTTGACACACCCTTTTGCAGTGGACCCCGGAAGTGGATCGACGATGGCGGAACTTCGCCGGGTTCACCATTGCCGAGGTCGAAACCAGCGACACCATCGGCAAACAGACAGGTTCGAGGAAGCCCCGGGGGGAGCTGTTGATCAGCAACTGACCCTTTGAACCGGTCTTGAACGGGGTTCGAAAGGATCGTTGAGAGACGGGTTTTGAAGGTTTCGGCGGCGGGTCTGGTCAGGGGGCCTGATCGCCCGCCGCCGGAACCTTCCCGGGCACCGCTGAAAAAAGCGCGTTGCTGTAAAACGTTGTGTAAATCACTGCAAAAGATTTTGTCACGCTACACTAGGCGAAGAAATATGCCTAAAAATCAGGCAAGGGGGAAAATTTTGTCCTTCGGGTCAAAATTTACCAATTGATAAAATTTCAACTTGTGGCACCCTGCATCAAAACCAAGAACCCAACGGGAGCCGAAATGAACAGCCACCTGACCCCCGGGATCGTTTCCGGGCGCCTGAGCGCAGACGATATCGCCCGGAATTTCGAAGACCTGCATCCGCCCTATGATGCGCACGAAGCCGCCGTGGCGGCCGACCGGTGCTATTTCTGCCACGACGCGCCCTGCACCGTGGCCTGCCCGACCTCGATCGATATTCCGCTGTTCATCCGCCAGATCGCGACCGGCCAGCCCGAGGCGTCGGCGGTAACGATCCTTGAGCAGAACATCCTTGGCGGCATGTGCGCCCGTGTCTGCCCGACGGAAAACCTGTGTGAAGAGGCCTGCGTCCGCGAAACCGCCGAGGGCAAGCCGGTCGAGATCGGTCGCCTGCAACGTTATGCCACCGATGCGCTGATGGCGAAGGGCGTGCATCCCTTCACCCGCGCCGCCGACACGGGCAAGGCGGTTGCCGTGGTTGGCGCGGGGCCTGCGGGCCTGTCCTGCGCGCACCGCCTGGCGATGAAGGGCCACACCGTCGACCTTTACGATGCCAGGCCCAAGGCGGGCGGGCTGAACGAATATGGGATCGCGGCCTACAAGGCGGTCGACAACTTTGCCCAGGCCGAGGTTGACTGGCTGATGCAGATCGGCGGGATTACCCTGCATTCCGGCATGGCGCTGGGGGACGGGCTCTCGCTCGATGCGCTGCTGGCGTCGCACGATGCCGTGTTCCTGGGCGTGGGCCTGGGTGGGGTCAACGCCTTGTCGGCAGAAGGCGCCGACAAGGCGGGCGTTCTGGATGCGGTCGATTTCATCCGCGACCTGCGCCAGGCATCCGACCTGACAACCCTTCCAGTGGGCCGCAACGTGGTGGTCATTGGCGGCGGCATGACCGCCGTGGACGCCGCCGTTCAGGCCAAGCTGCTGGGGGCGGACAATGTGACCATCGCCTATCGACGCGGTCGCGACCGCATGGCGGCCAGCCGGTTTGAACAGGATCTGGCCGCGTCCAAGGGCGTGCGCCTGTTGTTCAACGTCCAGCCGGTGACGATCCACGGCAACGGCTCGGCTGTGGAAATCGAACTGGAGATCACGTCCGAGGATGGCGGCTCGCTGAAGGGCACCGGCGAAACCCTGCGCCTGCCCGTCGACCAGGTGTTCCGCGCCATCGGCCAGAGCCTGACCACCGATGCCGGCCTGAAGATCGAGGGCGGCAAGATTGCCGTGACCGGGGCCGGGGCCACATCCATGGCCAAGGTCTGGGCCGGGGGCGACTGCGCCAGCGGGGGCGACGACCTGACGGTGACCGCCGTCGCCGAAGGCCGCGACGCCGCCGAAGACATTCACGCCACCTTGATGGGGCAGGCGGGCTGAGCCCCGCGACGGAGGAACAAGACATGGCTGATCTGAAAACGAACTTCCTGGGCATCGAAAGCCCCAACCCGTTCTGGCTCGCCTCGGCCCCGCCGACCGACAAGGAATACAACGTCCGCCGCGCGTTCGATGCGGGCTGGGGCGGCGTGGTGTGGAAAACGCTGGGCTCCGAAGGACCGCCCGTGGTCAACGTCAACGGCCCGCGCTACGGCGTGATCCACGGCGCAGATCGCCGCGTTCTGGGCATCAACAACATCGAACTGATCACCGACCGTCCGCTTGAGGTGAACCTTGAAGAAATGGCGCGGGTCAAGGCGGACTACCCGGATCGGGCGTTGATCGCGTCGATCATGGTGCCCTGCGACGAGGCGAGTTGGAAAGCGATCCTCCCGAGGGTGGCCGAAACCGGTGCCGATGGCATCGAACTCAATTTCGGCTGCCCACATGGGATGAGCGAGCGCGGCATGGGCGCCGCCGTGGGCCAGGTGCCGGAATACATCGAAATGGTCACCCGCTGGTGCAAGGAATACTACGACAAGCCGGTGATCGTTAAACTGACCCCGAACATCACCGACATCCGCAAGCCGGCACTGGCGGCCAAGAACGGCGGGGCCGACGCGGTGTCGCTGATCAACACGATCAATTCGATCACCTCGGTCGATCTGGACATGCTCTGCCCGGAACCGACGATCGACGGCAAGGGCAGCCACGGTGGCTATTGTGGCCCGGCGGTGAAACCCATCGCGCTGAACATGGTGGCCGAAATCGCCCGCGATCCGGCCACGGCGGGCCTGCCGATTTCCGGCATCGGTGGCGTCACCACCTGGCGCGACGCGGCGGAATTCATGGTGTTGGGTGCGGGCAACGTGCAGGTCTGCACCGCCGCGATGACCTATGGCTTCAAGATCGTCGAGGAAATGAAGCGCGGCCTGTCACAGTGGATGGACGAAAAGGGCTATACCTCTGTCGACGATTTCGTCGGCAAGGCGGTGCCCAATGTCACCGACTGGCAGTACCTGAACCTGAATTACATCACCAAGGCCAGGATCGACCAGGAGGCCTGCATCAAGTGCGGCCGCTGCTATGCCGCCTGCGAGGACACCAGCCACCAGGCGATCTGGATGCACGAAGGCCGGGTTTTCGAAGTGAACGATGCCGAATGCGTCGCCTGCAACCTGTGCATCGACGTCTGCCCGGTGGAAAACTGCATCACCATGGAACGGGTCCAGCCCGGCCAGGTCGACCCGCGCACCGGCAAGGTGGTGCCCGAAGAGTATGGCAACTGGACCACGCATCCGAACAACCCGATGGCGGTGAAGGCGGCGGAATAACGTCGCGTCGACGGTAGGGAACAGGGCGGGCCGTCAGGCCCGCCTTTTTCGTGTCAGCCGCGCAAAAGCTGCCCCAGCCGTTTCATGCCGGCCTCGATCATCGCGGCATCGGCGCAGGAAAACGACAGCCGCAGGGTATTGCCGCCCGACCCGTCGGCATGGAACGCCCGCCCCGGCACAAAGGCCAGGTCGTGTTCCGCGATCGCCCGCGCCAGCAGGTCGGCAGCATCCATGCCCTTGGGCAGGGTCACCCAGACGAACATTCCGCCTTCGGGTCGGGTCCATGTCACGCCGCCGGGCATGTGCCGCGCAAGCGCGTCCAGCAGGGCGTCGCGGCGGCTGCGATAGGCGGCGCGGATCGTGTCGACATGGGTGTCGAAACAGGTCTCTGCCACCTTGTGAATGACCATCTGGTTGATCGTCGCGCTGTGCAGGTCGGCGGCCTGTTTCATCAGCACCAACTGCTGGATCACCGGCTGCGCCGCCACCACCCAGCCGACCCGCAGGCCCGGTGACAGGGTTTTCGAAAAACTGCCGCAATAGATCGTGCGGCAGGCATCCAGATCGCCCTTGCGCGCCAGTTCCAGCGCAAGGATCGGCGGCACCGCCTCTCCGTCATAGCGCAGCGACTGATAGGCCGCGTCTTCCAGCACGACGCAGTCCAGGTCTTCGGCCATGTCCAGCAGCGCCTCGCGCCCCGTCCGGTCCACGGTTTCGCCGGTCGGGTTCGCGAAATCCGATGACAGATAGGCGAATTTCACCCGACCGCCGGCCGCGTCCGCCGCCTGGGCATAGTCGCTGGCAGGCCGGTTGCCGCGCACGTCCAGCCGGTCGTACCGCGGCTCGTAGGCGTTGAACGCCCCCAGCGCGCCAAGATAGGTGGGCCAGTTCACCAGCGCGGTATCGCCCGGCGACAGGAACAGCTTGCCCAGATAGTCCAGCGCCTGTTGCGACCCCGAGGTGATCAGCACATGCGAGGCATCGCAGGGAATGCCGATCTTCGCCATCTGCCCGGCGATCCATTCGCGCAGCGGCAGAAACCCTTCGGACACGGAATATTGCAGCGCCTTCGAGGCGCTTTCAGCCATGATCTCGGCGTAAGCCTCGGCAAAGGCTTGAGCCGGGAACAGCTTGGCATCGGGGATGCCACCGGCAAAGGACAGTATGCCGGGACGGTCGAGCAGTTTCAGAAGTTCGCGGATTTCAGACGCTTTCATCCGCGCGGCGCGGGTGGCGAAATGTTGGGCAATCGACATAGGTGAGTCCTCCTCGACAGGAAACACTACGCCTTTCGCAATTTAAGTCAACAATATTGACCTATAAGCCCGAAGCGGTCCTAAACCGGCCGGAGCAGCTTGGTAAACATGGTGTTCAGAAACTGTTCCGCTTCGGCAAACGGATCGTGGCCAGGGCCCAGCACCGCGCGGACCTGCACGTCGAAATCGGCGTAGTGCTGCGTCATCGCCCAGATCGAGAAGATCAGGTGATGCGGATCGACACGCGCGATCCGCCCGGCATCGGCCCAACCACTTATGACGACAGCCTTTTCATCGACCAGTTCCTTCAGTTCCGTGCTCAGGTTTTCGGCGATCCGGGGTGCGCCTTGCAGGATCTCGTTGGCAAACAGCCGGCTTTCCTGCGGATAGTCCCGGCTCAGGTCCAGTTTGCGGCGGACATAGGCGAGGATTTCCTCGACCGGCTCCCCGCCTGCGTTCATCTCGCGCAGGGGATCGAGCCAGGTGTCCAGCAGCCCCTCCAGCAGTTCGACGTGAATCGATTCCTTGGACGGGAAATAATACAGAAGGTTGGGTTTCGACAGACCCGCCTGTTTCGCGATCTGGTCCAGTGTCGCGCCACGAAAACCGTATTGCGAAAACACCGCCAGCGCAGCCGTCAGGATGGTTTCTCGGTTGCGGCGCTGGATGCGTGTCTGTCCTGTCATCAGTTGTCTTTCCGTCTGCCCAAACTCTTTGCACCCGAATGAAAAGCGCTTGCCTGTTTCGTGACCATTTGCCGATACAGGTGGCGTTCTCCTTGACTGGGGTCGTTCACCTGCTAGCGTGCCTTTGACCGAATGGTCAAATCAAGACCCATCCGCAGGCACCCGTCGTTTTTTGGATGCCCGCGGAACGACATGCAAGGAGCCCGCGATGACCGCACCCGCCGCAAACCTGCGCATCAATCCCGACCGGCTGTGGGACAGCCTGATGGAGATGGCCAAGATCGGGCCCGGCATTGCCGGGGGCAACAACCGCCAGACCCTGACCGACGCAGATGCCGAAGGCCGCGCCCTGTTCCAGAAATGGTGCGAAGAGGCCGGCATGACCATGGGTGTCGACGAGATCGGCAACATGTTCGCCCGCCGCGACGGTACTGACCCGGACGCGTTGCCGGTCTATGTCGGCAGCCATCTGGATACCCAACCGACCGGCGGCAAGTATGACGGCGTGCTGGGGGTTCTGGGCGGGCTGGAACTGGTCCGCACGCTGAACGATCTGGGCATCAGGACCAAACACCCCATCGTCGTCACCAACTGGACGAACGAGGAAGGCACGCGGTTTGCCCCGGCCATGCTGGCCTCGGGCGTGTTCGCCGGCAAACATACGCTCGACTGGGCGCTCGACCGCGTCGATTCGGACGGCAAGCGGTTCGGCGACGAACTGGAGCGCATCGGCTGGAAAGGCTCCGAAAAGGTCGGCGACCGCAAGATGCATGCGATGTTCGAACTGCATATCGAACAAGGCCCCATCCTCGAGGCCGAGGGCAAGGATATCGGCGTCGTCACCCACGGGCAGGGCCTGCGCTGGATCGAATGCACCGTGACCGGCAAGGAAAGCCATACCGGATCGACGCCCATGCACATGCGCAAGAATGCGGGCCGGGGTTTGGCGCTGATCACCGAGCTGGTGCACGAGATCGCGATGAAGAACCAGCCCAACGCCGTGGGTGCCATCGGTCACATCGACGTCTATCCCAACAGCCGCAACATCATCCCCGGCAAAGTCGTTTTCACCGTCGACATGCGCACCCATCTGCTGGACAAGCTGAACGGCATGGTGGACGAACTGATGGAACGCGCGCCAGAGCTGTGCGAAGAGATCGGGGTGGCGTTTTCTTGCGAAATCGTTGGCCAGTTCGATCCGCCCGCTTTCGACGAGGGCTGCGTCAAAGCGATCCGCGATGCCGCCGAGCGCCTGGGCTACAGCCATATGGATATCGTGTCGGGCGCCGGCCACGATGCCTGCTGGATCAACGATCTTTACCCCACGGCCATGATCATGTGCCCCTGCGTCGACGGGCTGAGCCACAACGAGGCCGAGGAAATCAGCAAGGACTGGGCGGCGGCCGGGACCGACGTTCTGTTCCATGCCGTCGTGGAAACGGCGGGGATCGTGGCGTGATTGCCTGCAGCAAGCGGGGGCTCTGCCCCCGCACCCCCGGGATATTTTGAGCCAGAAGAAGACAAGACACCATTGCGGGAGCGTTGACACCATGCCCACCACAGTCATCAAGAACGGCACCGTCGTCACGGCGGACCTGACCTACAAGGCCGATGTGGCCATTGAAAACGGCGTGATTAGCGAGATCGGGCAGGGCCTGACGGGTGATACCGAACTCGATGCCACCGGCTGCTATGTCATGCCGGGCGGGATCGACCCGCACACGCACCTGGAAATGCCCTTCATGGGCACGTATTCCAGCGACGATTTCGACTCCGGTACCCGCGCGGCGCTGTCGGGCGGCACCACGATGGTGGTCGATTTCGCGCTGCCCGCGCCGGGGCAGGGCCTGTTCGACGCGCTGCAAATGTGGGACAACAAATCCACCCGCGCCAACTGCGACTATTCCTTCCACATGGCCGTCACCTGGTGGGGGGAGCAGGTGTTCAACGAGATGGAAGGCGTGGTGAAGGACCGCGGCATCAACACCTTCAAGCATTTCATGGCGTACAAAGGCGCGCTGATGGTGAACGATGACGAGATGTATGCGTCGTTCACGCGTCTGGCTGAACTGGGCGCGACTGCCATGGTCCATGCCGAAAACGGCGATGTGGTGGCGGAATTGACCGCCAAGCTGCTGGCCGAGGGCAACACCGGCCCCGAGGCGCATGCCTATTCGCGGCCCAGCCAGGTCGAAGGCGAGGCCACCAACCGCGCCATCATGATCGCCGACATGGCAGGTGTGCCGCTGTACGTGGTTCACACCAGCTGCGAAGAGGCGCATGAGGCCATCCGCCGTGCCAAGCAAAATGGCAAGCGGGTCTGGGGAGAGCCGTTGATCCAGCACCTGACGCTGGACGAAAGCGAATATTTCCACCCCGACTGGGACCACGCCGCGCGTCGCGTCATGTCGCCGCCCTTCCGCAACAAGAAGCACCAGGACAGCCTGTGGGCCGGCCTGCAATCGGGCACGCTGTCCTGCGTTGCCACCGATCACTGTGCCTTCACCACGGATCAGAAACGCTATGGTGTCGGCGATTTTTCCAAGATCCCCAACGGCACTGGCGGGCTGGAAGACCGGATGCCGATGCTGTGGACCCAGGGCGTCGCCACTGGCCGGCTGACACCGAACGAATTTGTCGCCGTTACCTCGACCAACATCGCCAAGATTCTGAACTGCTATCCGAAAAAAGGCGCGGTGCTGGTGGGCGCGGATGCCGATCTGGTGGTCTGGGATCCGGAGAAGGAAAAGACGATTTCCGCCAGTACCCAGCAATCGGCGATTGATTACAATGTTTTCGAAGGTCACCACGTCAAAGGCCTGCCGCGCTTCACCCTGACCCGTGGCCATCTCGCCGTGCATGACGGCGAGATCCGAACACAAGAGGGGCACGGCGAGTTCGTGAAGCGCGAGCCCAACGCCACCGTGAACAAGGCGCTGAGCCAGTGGAAAGACCTGACCGCCCCGCGCCCGGTGCAGCGCACGGGCATTCCTGTGACGGGGGTTTGAGTCAGAACATCGCGCCCCGGGCCTGTCCCGGGGCCCCTTTCTTTGGGCTGAAGAACCTATGGACCAGATCCGTTTCAGAACTTTCCTTGGCCAGCCCTGTTGGTGGTGCACCGGTTGTGGGACCGCCGCGCTTGTCTGGCCGATGGTCTGGCACGCCGCCTTCCCACGGACAATGCGGCCGGGGCCAACCGCCGCGGCATGGGCTCTGATGATCGCGATCGTTGGCGCGCTTTTGCCGTGGGGGTGGCGCGCTGTTCGGGTCGATCCCGACCGCATCTTGGGCGAGGCGCCGCAATGTGCATTTGTATCGGTCCTTGCCGGGCCACTGGTTTCGTGGTGCGACTACAATGACGGTTTCGAAGGAGGTGTTCGTGCGGGGTGAACAGGCGCAAGAAAAAAGAGCGGTATCCGCAGGGCATGCGCAGGGCAACGCTGAGCAGGTGGTGATCTCCGCCCGGAATCTCGACCTGACGTTCCAGACCAACGATGGCCCGGTCCATGCACTGAAAGGTGTGAACCTTGATATCGTCAAGGGGGATTTCGTCAGCTTCATCGGCCCGTCAGGCTGCGGCAAGACAACCTTTCTACGCTGTATTGCAGCGCTGGAAACGCCCACCGGGGGAACGCTGAGCGTCAACGGCATGACTGCGGATGAGGCCCGGCGCGCGCGCGCCTATGGCTATGTCTTCCAGGCGGCGGGGCTCTACCCCTGGCGCACGATTGCCAAGAACATTGCCCTGCCGCTGGAAATCATGGGCTATTCAAAGGCAGAGCAGGACGAGCGGATCGCCCGCGTGCTTGACCTTGTCGACCTCGGCGGCTTTGGCAAGAAATACCCCTGGCAACTTTCAGGAGGCATGCAGCAACGCGCAAGCATCGCCCGCGCGCTGGCCTTCGATGCCGATATCCTTTTGATGGACGAACCTTTTGGAGCGCTCGACGAAATCGTCCGCGACCACCTGAACGAACAGCTGCTCGCGCTCTGGGCGCGCACGGGCAAGACCATCGGCTTCGTTACCCATTCCATCCCCGAAGCGGTTTACCTGTCGACAAAGATCGTGGTGATGTCGCCGCGCCCGGGCCGGATCACCGATGTGATCGAAAGCCCGCTGCCGCGCGAACGCCCCCTGGATATCCGCGACACGCCGGAATTTCTGCAAATCGCCCATCGCGTCCGCGAAGGCCTGCGCGCGGGGCATGCCTATGATGACTGAGCGCCAGATGTCGGTGACGGCCCGCCGTCCGCTGGTGGCACAGCATCCGACGGGACCGGCCCCGGCTTGTTGTAAGGACAGGGGCACCCCTTTCACCTTTCACGGTCATCGGCTCTCCAGCCTGTACCGTGAGAAGAGAAGACAGCTCAAACCTTTCATCTTTCTTAAAATACTCAAAAAACTAAGCGTCGTGGCCAGCGCTGCGATTGAGTATTTGGAGAAAGATGAAAGCAGGATGGGGGTGCGGGCATGAGAAACCTGTTTCCGGTTCTGAGCGTGCTCGTGGCGATCGTTACGCTCTGGTATCTGGCCGTGGCGCCGATGAACATCCGTTCGAGCCTCGATCTGGCGGAGCGCGGCGGCGCCGTGGTTACGCCGGCAGGGGCGCGCGAGCGGCTGGAGGTGTCGGTCTGGTCGCTGATGCTGAAAAACCCCGAGCACATTGCCGGGGGCTATGCGCTGGACCGCCCGCGCCTGCCGACACCTGTGCAGGTCGGCCAGGAACTGTGGAAAACCACCGGCGCGATGGTTCTGAAAGGGCGGGCGATGTCGAAACGCTCGTTGATCTATCACGGCTGGATCACGCTTCAGGCGACGCTTTGGGGGTTTGCGCTGGGGACTGTTCTAGGCATGGCGGGAGCGGTGGCCATCACCTACAGCCGCGTTGTCGACATGAGTCTGATGCCCTGGGCGATCATCAGCCAGACCATTCCCATCGTTGCCCTGGCGCCGATGATCATCGTGGTGAGCAGCCAGCTGGGGATCGAGGGACGCACTGTGCCCAAGGCGATCATTTCCGCCTATCTGTGTTACTTCCCGGTGCTTGTCGGCATGGTGAAGGGGTTGCGGTCGCCTGCGGTTTCGCAGCTAGACCTGCTGCATACCTACAGCGCCACCGGCTTGCAGAGCTTCTTGAAACTGCGGTTGCCCTCCTCGGTGCCCTATCTTTTCACCTCGCTCAAGGTGGGGATAGCGGCGGCGCTGGTGGGGACCATCGTCGGGGAACTGCCGACCGGGGCGATTTCGGGCCTGGGCGCGCGGATCCTGATCGGGGACCAGTTCGGTACGCCGCTGGCGATCTGGGCGGCGCTTCTTGCCGCGGCCGTTCTGGCGGGGCTGTTGGTGACGCTGCTGGATATCCTGCAGCGGGTCACGCTGAAGCGTATGGGGATCCAGGCATGAGCGCGCTGACCCTTGCCCTTGTTTTCTGGCTGGGTGCCTGGGCGCTGAATGCCTGGCTGGCGCATTCGGCCTGGCGCGGCACTCTGGCGGTGCGCATCGCGGTTCCGGTCATTTTCGGTATCACCCTGCTGGTCCTGTGGGAGGGCCTGGTGCGCGGGCTTGACGTTTCCCCGGTGATCCTGCCACCACCATCGCAAGTTGCGCAGACCTTTGCCACATCGACCGGCACCTTGTGGGAGGATTTCACCCAGACCGTGATGAAGGGGGCGCTTTCGGGCTTCGTCATTGGCGCGCTGGCGGCCTTTGCCACCGCTGTCCTGATCGACCGCTCGACGTTCCTGACCCGGGGATTGCTGCCGATCGGGAATTTCGTCGCGGCACTGCCGATCGTCGGCATCGCCCCGATCCTTGTCAGCTGGTTCGGCTTTGACTGGCAGTCCAAGGCGGCCGTGGTCGTGGTGATGGTGTTTTTCCCGATCCTGGTGAACACGGTGCAGGGGCTGCGGGAAACCGATGCAATGCAGCGCGACCTGATGCGGACCTATGCCGCCGGGTACACCCAGACGCTGGTCAAGCTGCGCCTGCCCGCCGCGATGCCCTTCATCTTCAACGGGCTGAAGATCGCGACCACCCTGGCGCTGATCGGGGCGATTGTTGCCGAATATTTCGGCTCTCCGACCCGCGGCATGGGCTTTCGTATCTCGACCGGCGTCGGAAGCCTTTCCATCGACCTTGTCTGGGCTGAAATTGCCGTGGCGGCGATGGTCGGGACGGCATTCTATGGCATGGTTGCCTTGATAGAAAAGCGAGTGACCTTCTGGCATCCCTCGCACCGGCGTTGAGGCCGGGCAGACAAAATAACGACCAACAGAAACTGGAGGTAAGACAATGAAAAAGACACTGATGGGAACCGTGGCGGCACTTGGTCTGGCCGCGCCGGCCTGGGCGGCGGACGATGTCACGCTGCAACTGAAATGGGTGACCCAGGCCCAGTTCGCGGGCTATTACGTCGCGCTGGAAAACGGCTATTACGGCGACGAGGACCTGAACGTCACGATCAAGCCGGGTGGCCCGGACATCGCCCCGACGCAGGTTCTGGCCGGTGGTGGCGCCGATGTGACCGTCGACTGGATGCCGTCAGCGCTGTCGGCGCGCGAAAAGGGCCTGCCGATGGTCAACATCGCGCAGCCGTTCAAAAGCTCGGGCATGATGCTGACCTGCTGGAACGACGTGGGCATCACCGATCCCGCCAGCCTGGCCAACCGCACCCTGGGGGTCTGGTTCTTCGGCAACGAATTCCCGTTCATGAGCTGGATGAGCAAACTGGGGATTTCCACCGACGGCAAATCGGAAACCGGTGTCGAAGTGCTCAAGCAGGGCTTCAACGTCGATCCGCTGCTGCAACGTCAGGCCGACTGCATCAGCACCATGACCTATAACGAATACTGGCAGGTGATCGACGCGGGCGTCAGCCCCGATGACCTGATCACCTTCAAATACGAAGACCAGGGCGTCGCGACGCTGGAAGACGGGCTTTATGTGCTGGAGGAAAACCTGTCCGACCCCGCCTTCGAGGACAAGATGGTGCGGTTCGTGCGCGCGTCGATGAAAGGCTGGAAATGGGCCGAGGAAAACCCCGAAGACGCCGCCATGATCGTGCTGGAATATGACGAGACCGGCGCGCAGACTGAAAAGCACCAGATCCGCATGATGGGCGAGGTGGCCAAGCTGACCGCGGGTTCGAACGGCGCGCTGGACGTGGCCGATTACGAACGCACGGTTCAGACCCTGCTGTCAGGCGGCTCTGACCCGGTGATCACCATGGAACCCAAGGGCGCCTATACCCTGGCGATCACCGACAAGGCGCTTCAGTAAACGCAGCCCCGGGCAAGATCCGGAACGGCTGACCGGAAAAAGCATGGCCCCGGAGTCCGTCCGGGGCCATGTTCGTTTCGGGTTGGGACCAATGCGCAGGAACCGGGTCGCACGGTCAGGGGCAGGCGGCTACGGAACCGGGATCAGCACCCAAAGGGCCCAACCATGACCTTTCAGATCCATGCGCTTGATCAGCGCGATTTTGCCCACCTGTTCGACTTGCCCGAGACCGAATTGATCCGGCGCGGCATCCGCCGGGTCGTTGCCGATACCAACCCGGGCTATCCCTGCCGCGTCAGTCTTCAGGACGCGCAGATTGGCGAAGACCTGCTCTTGCTCAATCACCATCACCTGCGCAGCGACGGTCCCTATGACGGCCGGCACGCGATATATGTCCGCCGCAACGCGATCACATGCACGCCTGCCCCGGGCGATGTGCCGGAACAACTGTCGCGCCGCCTGTTGTCAGTGCGGGGGTTCGGTGCTGACCAGATGATGCGCGCGGCCGAGGTGGTTCAGGGCACAGGGCTTGCACAGACCCTGCACCGGCTGCTGGCCGATCCGTCGATAAGCTTTGTCGACATCCACAACGCCGGGCCGGGCTGTTATGCAGCCCGGGCGACGCGCGCCTAGTCGGCTTTTCAGACGTCCTCGATCCGCAGTGCCACCGGCTCGCCCGACAGCACGCCGGTGGCGGGCAGGGCGGCCAGCGCATCGTCCAGCGCGCTGCGCGTTGTCTTGTGCGTGACGATCAGCACAGGGGCGGTGTCGTCCTGGTGTCGGTACTGGCGCATCCGGTTGATCGAAATGCCTTTTTCGCCCAGAACGGTCGCGATCTTGGCCAGTGCGCCGGGTTTGTCCACCAGCGACATGCGCAGGTAATAGGGTGCAGGTGCGGTGGCCTTGGCCGCCTGCGCGGGCACAAGTGTCGATGCCGGCTGGCCGAAGGTCGAAATGTCGATGCCGCGCGCGATGTCCATCACGTCGCCCATCACCGCGCTGGCGGTCGGGCCTTCGCCCGCACCGGCACCGCGCATCACGATCTGGCCAACCTGGTCGCCTTCGATCACCACCATGTTGGTGCCACCGTCAAGTTGCCCCAGCGGCGACGTCGCCGGCACCAGGCAGGGCGTCATGCTTTGTTCAAGCCCGCGCCCGGTCATCCGGCACACACCCAGAAGCTTGATCTTGTAGCCCATGTCGGCGGCCTGGCGGATATCCTCGATGCTGACGCAGCCGATGCCTTCCAGTTCCACCGCGTCGAACGCGACTTGCGTGCCATAGGCGATCGCCGCCAGCAGCGACAGCTTGTGACCAGCGTCGATGCCGCCCACGTCAAGTTGCGGATCGGCCTCGAGATACCCCAGGCCATCGGCCTCGTCGAATGCCTCTTGATAGCTCAGCCCGCCGTTTTCCATCCGCGTCAGGATATAGTTGCAGGTGCCGTTCATCACGCCCATCACCCGCTGGATCTCGTTGCCGGCCAACCCTTCGGTCAGGGCCTTGATCACCGGAATGCCCCCGGCCACCGCCGCTTCGAACCGCAGCGCCCGGCCCTTGGCCTCGGCCAGTTCGGCCAGCGCCTGCCCGTGATGGGCCAGCATCGCCTTGTTGGCGGTGACAACGTGCTTGCCGGCGGCCAGCGCTGCTTCGGTCGCGGCCTTGGCCGGGCCGTCGCTGCCGCCCATCAGTTCGACGAAGACATCGACATCATCGCGCGTAGCCAGCGCGACGGGGTCGTCTTCCCAGGCATAGTCCTTCAGTGGCACGCCGCGATCCTTGTCGCGGTTGCGGGCCGATACCGCCGAAATCGTGATCGGGCGGCCAGACCGCGCCGCCAGCAGCGCGGCCTTCTGGCGGACGATCTTGATCACACCGGCACCAACGGTGCCCAGACCCGCAATCCCAAGGCGCAAGGGTTCGGTCATTCGGGGTCTCCTTCACAAGTCTGAGCGCGGGGCTTTTCGGCTGATCTAACGGCTTCGCCCGGGGCGTGCAATCTCAGAACGGGGATGCGACCCCTTGCGCCATGCGCGTACGGGTCGAACGGTCAACAACCGGGCGCCGCAACTGTGCGGCACGGTTTTTCAACGCCCGCAGCCGCCCGTCGATCCCCGCAGCCATGTCCGGCGTCGCCACCGGATCGGGCGCATTCAACAGCGCCTCCAGCGGCATCAGCTGCGGATAGGCGGTGGTGCGATGCGCCGACAACGTGTCGTCGCCCAGTTCCGGGAACTGGGTGCAGGCCGTCAGGGCGGACACAAACAACAAAGGCCAAAGGCGCATGGGGAAAATCCGGGCAGCTTGTCCCTGTCATGCCGCAAGGGGGCGGGCAGGGCAAGGTCCGGGCTTTGATCTGAACGAATGTTCAGTTATCACGGGGACATGGCAAGGACAGCAGGATCCCATTCCGACATCACAGGACCGCGCGTGCGCGACGCCGCGCTGCGTCTGTTCGCGCGCCATGGCTATGCCGCCGTGTCGATGCGCCAGATCGCGAAAGAGGTCGGCGTTCAGGCCGGCGCGCTTTACAACTACACCCCCGACAAGCAGACCCTTCTGTTTTCGCTGCTCAAGGGCCACATGGACGATCTGCTGGCCGCCCGCGCTGCGTTGCCCGCCGAACCCGACCCGGTCAAGGCGCTGGAAGGCTTCGTGAAATTCCACATCCGCTTTCACCTGGAACGGCCCGAGGCGGTGTTCATCTCTTATATGGAGCTGCGCAACCTCGAGCCCGCGAATTTCGAGTCCATCGAAACCCTGCGCCGGGCCTATGAACACGAACTGGAAACCATCCTGCGCAGCGGTGTCGATGCGGGCCTGTTCGATGCGCCCGAACCGCGCGTGACCGCCATGGCGGTGATTGCCATGCTGACCGGCGTCAACACCTGGTACCGCGCCAAGGGCCGACTGACCCTGGCCGAGGTCGAGACGATCTATTGGGACATGGTGCGCAAGGCGGTCGGACACTAACGCGATATGTCGCAAACGGCGCGGACAGCGCCGTTCCTCCCTGGCCAATCTGCCCCAAAAGGGAGGGTTTCATGAAAATTGGTTTCATCGGTCTGGGCGCGGTCGGCGGCAAGCTGGCCGGCAGCCTTGTGCGCAACGGCATCGACCTTGCGGTCCACGATCTGGATGCGGCGCGCGTCGCGGAGTTCACCGCAAAAGGCGCCACCCATATCGACGGCGCGGCGGCGATGATGGCGGCCTGCGACGTGGTCATCACCTCACTGCCCAGCCCGGCGATTTCAGAATCGGTGCTGGCAGAGATGCTGCCGCAGATGGGGCCCGGCAAGACCTGGGTCGAAATGTCGACGACCGATCCCAAGGGCATCGTCGATCAGGCCACCCGCGTTGCCCAAACCGGTGCCGCGCTGGTCGAGGCACCGGTCTCGGGCGGGTGTCATCGCGCCGCCACCGGCAATATCGCGATTCTTGCCGGGGCGGATCGGGCCGATTTCGAACGGGTGCTGCCGCTGCTGACGATCATGGGGCGCAAGATCCTGCACACCGGGGCGATCGGCACCGCCAGCACGCTCAAGGTGATGACGAACTACCTCGCCACCGCAAACCTGCTGACCCTGTGCGAAGCGCTGACGGTGATGAAGGCCGCCGGCATGGACCTTGCCACCACCTACGAAGCGATCCTGCATTCGTCGGGCAATTCCTTTGTCCATGAAACCGAAAGCCAGCTGATCCTGTCGGGCAACCGCGACGTGGATTTCACCATGGATCTGGTGCTGAAGGACGTGGGCCTGTTCCAGGCGCTGGCCGACACCCACGGCGTGCCGCTGGAACTGTCGCCGATGATCATCGACATGATGCGCGACGGACAGGCGCGCTATGGCGACCGCGCCCAGTCGGACCGGATGATCGAACGGCTGGAAGAAGCCACCGGCCTGAGCATCCAGGCCGCGGGCTTTCCCACCGAACTGGTCGATGACGAACCCGAAGGCCGGGGGGCCGAGGTTTTCGTCAAACGCTGACCCCCGCCGAAAAAGACCCCGGCGCAGCCGCCGGGGTCCGCTGGTCAATGCGCGGGCTTGATGAAGGTGCCGTTGCGCAATTCGCGCATCGCCTGCCGCAGTTCTTCCTGCGTGTTCATCACGATCGGCCCGTGCCAGGCCACCGGTTCCTGGATCGGCGCCCCGGAAATCAGCAGAAACCGGATGCCCTCGGGCCCGGCCTGCACCGTCACCTCATCGCCTGTGCCGAACCGGATCAGCGTGCGGTTGCCGGACAGGTCACGAATGTTGACCTCTTCGCCGCGCACCTCTTTTTCCAGCAGCACGCCCTCGGGGGCGGAGGCATCGGCAAAGGCCCCGACGCCTTCGAACACATAGGCAAAGGCGCGGCGATAGGTGTCGACCGGGAAGGTCTTTTTCACACCCGCCGGCACGAAGATATCCAGGTATTGCGGATCGGCGGCGATGCCGTCGACCGGGCCGGTCTTGCCCCAGAACGACCCCACGATGACCTTCACCCGGGTGCCGTCATCGTCGATGATTTCCGGAATGTCCTTGCCCTGCACATCCTGATAGCGCGGCGCGGTCATCTTCAGCGATGACGGCAGGTTGGCCCACAGCTGGAACCCGTGCATCTGGCCCTGCGCGTTCCCCTTGGGCATTTCCTGGTGCAGGATGCCCGATCCGGCGGTCATCCACTGCACGTCGCCCGCACCCAGCGTGCCGACGTTGCCCAGGCTGTCGCCATGGTCCACCGTGCCGTTCAGCACATAGGTGATGGTTTCGATGCCGCGATGCGGGTGCCACGGAAACCCGCGTTCGAAATGCGACGGGATATCGTTGCGGAAATCGTCGAACAGCAGGAACGGGTCCAGCTCGCTCGGGTCGTGAAAGCCGAAAGCGCGGTGCAGGTGCACGCCTGCGCCTTCCATCGTCGCCTGCGCCTTGCGGGTCTCGATCGTCGGTCTGAGGGACATGATGGGCTCCTCTCGTCCAGTCTCTGTGTGGAAAACAGCTAGGGTCACCGGGCGTGCTCGGCAATTGCCGCCTGCGGTCAATTCCTGTGCGGCGGCGCACAGTGGGGCTACCCTTGGCGCCGCATCTGGGCTAAGCCCGCGCGGTGACACAGACAGAAACCGCAAGGGGGGAACGCATGTCGGAAGAGGTCCTGGCCGTTGTGAAGGCGTCGCAACCGCGCCGGGTGTTCGGCGTGACGATGATGGGGGGGCTGGGTGTCCTGCTTCTTTACCTTGCGCTGTTCACCCTGCCGGAATTTCACTGGCGCCTGTTCCTGCTCGCCGTGGCCGTGGGGGCGCTCTACATGGCGGTGGCAATGTGGCGCGCGACTGAATCGTTCCTTGAACTGACTGCCACGGAACTGCGGGATATCGACGGCACCGTGGTGGCACGGGTCGATGATATCGACGTGGTCGAACGCGGCGCATTCGCGATGAAGCCGTCCAACGGGTTCGTCATCAAGACCAGAACGGCGCAGCCCCGCGTCTGGCGTCCTGGCCTGTGGTGGCGGTTGGGCAAGCGCATCGCCATCGGCGGCGTGACGCCCGGGGCGCAAAGCAAGGTCATGGCCGACACTCTCGCCCTGCTGATCGCCAGCAAGTAACAGAAAAGACAGCCGAAACAGCAAAAAGGGCCGGGGATCAACCCGGCCCTTTCCCGTTTCTGTCTGTCCGGCCTCAGATGTTGCCACCCGGCGGTGTCGGCGGCGGCGGCGGCGGCGGCGGTGGAGGCGGCGGCGGCGGTGGAGGCGGCGGCGGCGGCGGCGGTGGGGCCGGCGGCGGCGGCGGAGGAGGCGGCGGAGGAGGCGGAGGCGGTGGTGGCGGCGGCGGCGGATCCACCGGCGGCGGGTTGCCGTTGCAATCACAGATCAGCGTCGGCGCGTAGCGCGGACGGGTGAAGGAATAGGTGGTGATGTCGAAATCATCCAGACCGATGCCGAACACCGGCTCGTGCCGGTCCCAGGTCTCGACCATGATCACGCGGTCGCCATCGGGCATGATCGGCAGGCGGTCGCGATAGTTCGCGCGCAGCTGACCGTTGTTCAGCGGGCTCGGCCCCATCCGGCCCTGGGACCATTCGACAAAGTAATTGCCGTTGTTCCCGTTGCCGTTGCCATTCCCGGTCTGGCGCCACTGCACCACGGTGATGCGGATCTTGCTGTCTTCGCCCTGCGTATGCGTCAGGACGCGGTACAGCTTCATCACGTTGTTCAGATAGATATGGTCGACCGCATCGGTTTCCCGAGAGATCATGTCGCCAATCGTATAGTTCGCCTTCTGGCTGATGCTTTGCTGGCGATAGGCGTCGAAGAACACGAAAAGGGTGCCGAAAAGCGTGAAAATCACCGGAAGCGCGATGAGCGCCTCGATGGTGACATATCCACGCTCATCAAGATGGAACCCCCGGAACTTCTTTGATATTTTTCTTATCATTGCTCGTTACCTCAACTCAGTCCGGTTCCTGTACGAACGAAGAGTTCGATACCAGGGCGACATAGCCGTCGCCATCGGTCCGCATCGCGCCGCCCAGGTAACCTGCGGGCGAAAACGGATCATACTTGTAACAGGCGCGCAGCAGCATCACGTCATTGGCTTCGCCGACGTCATAGTTGCGTTGCGGGGTGGCCTGCCGCGCGACGTTCACGCAGTCGGCCTTGGCGTCGGGTTCACGCCAGTTGTCCATATGCAGCAGGATCATTTCCAGTTGCAGCTTGGAATTGCATTCGGGCAGCACGCCGGCGTGATCGCAGATCATCCGCTTCAGCTGCGCGTGGGTATAGGTGGTGCCGGTGCCCAGGCGCACGTCCCGGACCGTCTGATCCAGCGCCCGCTCAAGAGAGCTGTGGCGCAGCGTCATCGTCCCCATTTCGATGGTCGAGACCATGATCATGATGAACAGTGGCGCCCAAAGGGCAAAGGGCACCACCATAGAGCCGTCTTCACTACGCCTGAACTTTTTAAACATGACGCCCACCATTCGTGTCATTGGGTCAATCTGACTTGCTTGATCGACCGGCCGATCGCCGCGAAGATCGAAGAAAGGTCCGTGCCGTCAGCCTCGAAGTAATGCGCACTGGACGAAGCACACTGCCGCATCACCTGTTCACCGTGGCTCGTGGTTTCGAACGCGATCGTCCAGACTGTGATATTTTGCGCCTTTGCGGCGTCGCAGGCCTGCTGCAACAGCCAGTCGCCCTGACCTTGGCTGTATTTCTGCTGGTACCAGTCGCCCCAGCTGAACGGGTCGAGCACGAAATTCACCAGAAAATACCAAAAGTTCTGACCAGACCAGGTGCTTGCGGTGATGCCATCGCCGTTGGTGTCCCAGACGGCCAAGGGGTCGGGGTCGAACGGGGTGTTGTTGCCCGAGCCGGCGTCGCAATCGGGGTGACCGTCCTTCCACCATTCGTCGCCGGAACAGCTATAGACGTTTTCCATGCCCCCGGTCTCGGCCGCACCATTGGCGACCATGGCTTCAACGTCGGCCAGCGATGCCACGATCGGATCATAGCGGTCGCTGCTGATCCGGTACGATTCGCCGTTTTCGCCGTCTGTCATCAGAACGATGTGTTTCATCGTGTCTTCGCGGCCATAGTTCATCGGACGGTCGCGGAATGCGTTCGGAACGATGCCGTCATCGGCCAGGTCGCGCACCAGCGGGCGGGCGGACGGATCCAGCAGGGCGACGCCCCATTTCATGCCCAGAAAGATCGACGTCCCGGCCTGCGGCACAAAGGCGTTGATCTGATCGACCAGCGCCTGGTGATCGTTCGACAGCGGCGTGACCTCGGCCCAGTCTGCGTTCGGGCAAACCGGCGTGTCCAGGTCGTTGAGTGACCCGAAAAGGTTCCACTGATAGGCCTGCGCCTGGTCATAGGTGCGGTTCAGGTCCAGATCGGCCTGGCGCACCTCGTTGTCCGGCATTTCGATGCAGAACGAAAACGGGTGTTCCCAATCCACGTTCATGTGCCGCGCGACCTCAAGGCCGACGCTGACATGTTCCGAATAGGGCACCAGCGACACGGAAACCGCATCCGGATAGGTGTCATCCATGACGGTGTCCAGGAACACTTCGGCCGCGTCCTGCAAGTTCGGCAGGCGGTTGTTGAACCCCATCGAGGCCGAGATATCGAGAACGAGGGAGATCTCGACGTTGCGCGCCTGCTGCTCGGCTGTGCCGCTCGCGTCGATTTCGAAATGGTCGACCCCGATGAATTGAGAGAAATTGGCCGCAAGCGTGTCGTTGGCCACGGCAGAGACACGTCTGAAGTTCACGCCAGACCGGTCATCGACCGACACCAGCGTGTCCGCGATCCCCATCTTGGCGAAATAGTCTTCGACGACTTCTTCGCCGCCCAGTTCGTTGTCCAGTGCCGCGCCGGCCAGGACAGCCCGGTCCAGCGTCGCCTGGATTCGCGTCCGCTTCAGCTCGGCATGGATCATGTCGATCCCGATGCCGCCGAAGGCCATCATGATCATGATTGTCGCCAGCGCCATGTGGGTCATGCTACCGGATTCCTCGCGCAAGAAAGCGGACGCGCTGTTGCGCAACCTGCCTTTCAAACGGGTCGCCAGACGGCAGCTGCCGGCGACAGAAGTTTCGGTTACATTTGTCATCCCGTACCTTTCGCCGGGCCTACCGGCTCAACCTTCTCACCTTGAACACACACATAGCGATGGACGTATTTATGACGGGCCAACGTGGCGAAAGTTGGGCAGCAGGACCGGGGATTCGTCTTAATTGTTCGGAAACACTCGCGAATTTCCCTGGTATTCCGGGGGTCTGTTTCGTGGGCGTCGACAGTCCTGAGGGAAAAACCTGCAATCCCCCTCAAATTGAAAAGGGTGATTCACAGACTCGGTTTTTCGGAGACCCAGAACGCCGCGGAACGGGCGAAAAAAGGCGGTATGGGATGACGCTACGTCAACACTTTACCCGCTCAACATCACATTTCCATGTCAAGTTTCGTTAAAATATTCACATATATATGTGCAAAAATGCGCATCTCGACGCCCGCCGTCAGGGTGCGACAATTTGGTAGCCTTCCGGGGACCATCGGCTTAGGTTGCTGAAAAAATGGTCACTGTGTGAACCTCTCGCGCATGGCCGCCAGCAAGGAGAGACCCATGACCCTCGCAGCCAGAGGCGAACCAACCTTCCGTCAAAGCGTGGACCTGATGTTCAACCGCGCCGTGGCCCTGATGGATCTGCCGCCCGGTCTCGAGGAAAAAATCCGCGTCTGCAACTCGACCTACACCGTCCGGTTCGGTGTCCGCCTGCGTGGCCACATCCACACCTTCACCGGCTACCGCTCGGTCCACTCCGAACATATGGAACCGGTCAAGGGCGGCATCCGCTTCGCCAGTTCCGTCAACCAGGACGAGGTCGAGGCGCTGGCCGCGCTGATGACCTATAAATGCGCGCTGGTCGAGGCACCGTTCGGCGGCTCAAAGGGGGGCTTGTGCATCGACCCGCGCCAGTGGGACGAACACGAACTGGAACAGATCACCCGGCGCTTCGCCTATGAACTGATCAAGCGCGACCTGATCAACCCGTCGCAAAACGTGCCCGCGCCCGACATGGGTACGGGCGAACGGGAAATGGCCTGGATCGCCGACCAATACGCCCGGATGAACACCACCGACATCAACGCCCGCGCCTGTGTCACCGGCAAGCCGCTGAATTCCGGCGGCATTTCCGGCCGGGTCGAGGCGACGGGCCGGGGCGTGCAATACGCCCTGCGCGAATTCTTTCGCGATCCGCGCGACATGGCCAAGGCCGGCCTGACCGGCCGGCTCGACGGCAAGCGCGTCATCGTTCAGGGTCTGGGCAACGTGGGCTACCACGCCGCCAAATTCCTGAGCGAGGAAGACGGCTGCAAGATCGTCGGGATCATCGAACGCGACGGCGCCCTGATCGACCCCGCCGGCATCGACGTCGAGGCCGTCAAGCACCACATCGACCGCCACGGCGGCGTCGATATGTTCCCCGGGCCGCGCTATGTCGCCGACGGGGCCAAGGTGCTCGAGGAAGACTGCGACATCCTGATCCCTGCCGCGATGGAAGGGGTCATCAACATCTCGAATGCCGAACGCATCGCCGCACCCCTGATCATCGAGGCTGCCAACGGCCCGATCACCGCCGGGGCGGACGATATCCTGCGCAAGAAGGGCACGGTGATCATCCCGGATCTCTACGCCAATGCGGGCGGTGTGACGGTGTCCTATTTCGAATGGGTCAAGAACCTCAGTCACATCCGCTTTGGCCGGATGCAGCGCCGCCAGGAAGAGGCACGCCACCAACTGGTGATCGACGAACTCGAACGGCTGTCCGCAGATACCGGCATCGGCTGGACCCTCAGCCCCAATTTCAAGGAAAAGTACCTGAAAGGCGCGGACGAACTGGAACTGGTGCGCTCCGGTCTCGATGACACGATGCGGATTGCCTACCAGTCCATGCGCGAAGTCTGGCATGGCCGCGACGATGTCGAGGATCTGCGCACCGCAGGGTATATCGTCAGCATCACCAAGGTCGCCAACAGCTATCGCGCCAAGGGCATCTGACACCCGTGGGTTGATTTACATCAAGGCGGCACACCCGGCTTTGCGGCAGGGTGGGCCTGTCATTCCCGTGACACACACACAGCGATCTTCGGCCGGTCCGCGTATTGGGCAGGTCTTTCCAGTGGCCTGCCGTTACCCCGACATCCCGGACCCAGCCGCGTGGCGCGGCGAAATGCCGTTCGCGGCAGAAAAAGTCGAAAAACTGCTTTTTGTCGTCGTTTGTGAATTGAAGTGCGGCGCGCGTCTTGGTTCAGTCTGCCCAAGCAAAGGGAGACGCGGATGCGCTTTTCTGCATTGAAGGTCCTGACCGAAGGGCTGACCGGCAACAAGGGCTGGACGCCGCATTGGCGCGATCCGCAGCCGAAATCCGAGTATGACATTGTCATCATCGGCGGCGGCGGTCACGGCCTGTCCACGGCCTATTACCTGGCGCGCGAACATGGCCTGACCAATGTCGCGGTGCTGGAAAAGGGCTATCTTGGCGGTGGCAACGTCGGGCGCAACACGACCATCGTGCGCGCCAACTATTTCCTGCCTGGCAACTCCGAATTCTACAGCCATTCGCTGAAGCTGTGGGAAGGGCTGGAATCCGAGCTGAACTACAACGTCATGCATTCGCAGCGCGGGCTGATCAACCTGTTCCATTCCGATGGTCAGCGCGATGCCTTCGCCCGGCGCGGCAATTCGATGATCAACCAGGGCGACGATGCCATCCTGCTGGACCGTGACGGCGTGCGCAAACACCTGCCCTATCTCGATTTCGACAACGTCCGCTTTCCGGTCTATGGCGGCCTGCTGCACCCGCGTGGCGGTACCGCCCGCCACGATGCTGTGGCCTGGGGCTATGCCCGTGGCGCCGACCAGCGCGGTGTCGATCTGATCCAGAACTGCGAAGTCACCAGCATCGACATCGAAGGTGGCAAGGTGCGCGGCGTGCAAACCACCCGCGGCGCGATCCGGGCAAAAAAGGTGGCCATCGTCACCGCCGGCCGGTCGGGGCAGGTGGCGGCCATGGCCGGCATGCGCCTGCCGATCGAAAGCCACCTGTTGCAGGCCTTCGTGACCGAAGGGCTGAAACCGGTGATCGACCATGTCGTCAGCTTCGGCATGGGCCACTTCTATATCAGCCAGTCCGACAAGGGCGGACTGGTGTTTGGCGGCGACCTCGATTTCTATGCCTCTTATGCGGCACGCGGCAACCTGCCGATGCAGGAACACGTGATGGAGGCCGCGATGACCCTGATGCCGATGATCGGCAAGGCCCGCGTTCTGCGCAGTTGGGGCGGGATCATGGACATGTCGCCCGACGGCTCGCCGATCATCGACAAGACCGGGATCGATGGGCTCTATCTGAACTGCGGCTGGTGTTATGGCGGGTTCAAGGCGGTGCCGGGCTCGGGCTTCAGCTTTGCCCATCTGATCGCCACCGACCGCCCGCACGAACCGGCCGCGCGGTTCCGGCTGGACAGGTTCCGGACCGGCCAGGGTCTGATGGACGAAGAAGGCACCGGCGCGCAGCACAACCTGCACTAGGCCGGGGTCAAGGGGATGAACGTGACGATTTTCGCACCGAAGAACAGAAACCAGATCGCCACCGGCGATATGCGGGGTCGTATGCATCGATTGTGCATGGAATGTGCATGGCGTGTGCATCCCGGATTTGCCCCCCGGGAAAGGAGCAGCAAATGAGGATCCCCTGTCCGATCTGTGGCGACCGCGACCGCCGCGAATTCTATTACCAGGGCCATGCGGTGATGCTGGACCGCCCCGCACCCGACACCGGCGAAACGGTCTGGGACGACTATCTGCACAACCGGGAAAACCCCGCGGGCGACACCCGCGACCTGTGGTATCACGACGGCGGCTGCGGGGCGTGGCTGGTGGTCACGCGCAACACGATTACCCATGAAATCAAGGGTGTAGAGCTTGCCCGCGACGCAAAAGGGGGTGCCGCGTGAGGATCGACGGCAAGGGCCGGATCGACCGGTCGAGAACCCTGAATTTCCGTTTCGACGGCCAGCGCTTCACCGGGCACCCCGGCGATACGCTGGCCTCGGCGCTGATGGCGTCGAACGTGCGGCTGATGGGCCGGTCGTTCAAGTACCACCGTCCCCGCGGCGTGCTGACCGCCGGCAGCGAGGAACCCAACGCCCTTGTCACCGTCGGCAAGGGCCCCCACCGCGAACCCAACACGCGGGCAACGGTTCAGGAACTCTTTGACGGGCTCGAGGCCCGCAGCCAGAACCGCTGGCCGTCGCTGGCGTGGGACCTTCTGTCGGTCAACGATATGGCCGCCCCGTTCCTGGGCGCGGGGTTTTATTACAAGACCTTCATGTGGCCCAGAGCGTTCTGGGAAAAGCTTTACGAGCCGATGATCCGGCGCGCCGCCGGACTGGGGGCGCTGGACGGACGCAACAACCCGGATGCCTATGAAAAGGCTTATGCTTTCTGTGACGTTCTGGTCATCGGCGCGGGCCCTTCGGGGTTGATGGCGGCGCTGACGGCGGCGCGCTCTGGCGCGGATGTCATCCTGTGCGACGAGGCGCCCGAAACCGGTGGTCGCCTGCGGTTCGAAGAGGAAGAGGTCGGCGGTCTGCCGGGCCACGCCTGGGCGCGCGAGGTGACGGCGGAACTGGCCGGTATGGACAACGTCCGTATCCTGACCCGCACCACCGTGACCGGTGCCTATGACCAGGGCACCTTTGGTGCGCTGGAACGGGTCAGCCATCACCTGTCCGATCCCGCCGGGCGTCCGCGCGAATGTTTCTGGCGCATCGCCGCCAAACGGTCGATCCTGACCGCCGGTGCGCTGGAACGCCCGGTGGCCTTTCGCAACAACGATCGTCCGGGGATCCTGAACGCGGGCGCGGTGCGCGCCTACCTGCATCAATGGGGCGTGGTGCCGGGCCAGAATGTCGCCGTCTTCGGCAACACCGACGATGCCGCCCGCACCGCCCGCGATCTGCAGGCGGCGGGCGTTCGGGTCTGCGCGCTGATCGACAGCCGCCACGACGCCCGGCCCAAGGCCTCTTGCGATGTCTTTACCGGCACGGTGATCGCCAATGCCCACGGTGGGCGTGGCGGGGTCGAGGCGGTGACGCTGCGCCGGGGCGACGGGTCAGAGATCAAGCTGAACTGCGACGCCGTTGCGATGACGGGCGGCTGGAATCCGTCTGTTCACCTGGCCTGTCATATGAACGCACGCCCGGTCTGGAACGCAGAAATCAAGGCTTTCGTGCCCAGGCCCGACATGGTGCCGGGGATGGCGGCCGCCGGCGCGGCGAATGGTGCCTTTGCGACGCAAACCTGCCTGGACCAAGGGATCGCGGCGGCACGGGACGCGGTTCAGGCGCTGAACCTGACCGCGCCCGACATGGAAACGCCGCAGGCCGAAAACGCGCCGTACCGCATCGCGCAGCTTTGGGCGGTGCCAGGCAAGGGCCGGGCCTGGCTGGATTTCCAGAACGACGTGACGGTCAAGGATGTGAAACTGGCGGCGCAGGAAAACTATGCCTCGGTCGAGCATATGAAGCGTTACACCACGCAGGGCATGGCCCCCGACCAGGGCAAGAATTCCAACGTGGCCGCGCTGGCCGTTCTGGCGGATGCGACCGGGCGCGACATTCCCGGCACCGGAACGACGACGTTCCGCCCGCCGTATTCGCCGGTCAGCATCGCCGCGATGGGGGCCGGGGCGCAGGGCGCGGGCTTTGCCCCGCAGCGGCTGACCACCAGCCACGCTGCCAGCGTCGAGATGGGCGCGCCGATGATCGAGGCCGGGCTGTGGTACCGCCCCAGCTATTTCCCGCGCGACGGCGAAAAGACCTGGCGCCATGCCTGCGACCGAGAGGTTGCGATGGTGCGCAACCGGGTGGGCGTCTGCGACGTGTCCACCCTGGGCAAGATCGACATCCAGGGGCCGGACGCGGCCGCCTTTCTTGATTTTGTCTATACCAACACATTCAGCACGCTGAAGGTCGGGCGCACCCGCTATGGCCTGATGCTGCGCGAGGATGGTCACGTCATGGACGATGGCACCACCGCCCGGCTGGGCGAGACCCATTTCGTCATGACCACCACAACGGCGGCGGCGGGTCTGGTGATGAAGCACCTCGACTGGGTGCACCAGGCGCTGTGTCCGCAGATGGATGTGCGGTTCATCTCGGTCACCGAACAGTGGGCGCAGTTCGCCGTGGCCGGGCCGCAGTCGCTGGAATTGCTGAACGGGCTGCTGGACACGCCCGCGACCGATGCCGACTGGCCGTTCATGGCTTGCGGGCCGGTGTCCGTGGGCGGGGTCACCGGACGTCTGTTCCGGATCTCGTTCAGCGGCGAACGCGCCTATGAACTCGCGGTGCCGTCGCGCTATGGCGACAGCCTGTTCCGTGAACTGGTCAGGCGCGCCGAGGGTATGGGCGGCGGCGCCTACGGGATGGAGGCGCTGAACGTGCTGCGGATCGAAAAGGGGTTCATCACCCATGCCGAGATCCACGGGCGGGTGACGGCCTATGACATCGGGATGGAGCGCATGGTGTCGGCGAAAAAGGACTGCGTGGGCAAGACCATGGCGGCGCGTCCAGGCCTTGTCGGCGATCATCGGCAGCAGCTTGTGGGCCTGCGCCCGGTGACGGCGACCGAGCCGATCAGCGCGGGCGCACATCTGTTCAAGGATGGTGACGCCGCAGTCCGGGTGAACGATCAGGGTTATGTCACCTCGGTTTGCTATTCGCCGACACTGGGCACCTACATGGGGCTGGGGTTTCTTGAGAATGGTCGCGCTCGGCATGGCGAGGTGATCAGGCTGGTTGACCACCTGCGCGGGATCGAGGTGCGCTGCACCGTCGGTGACCCGGTGGTCTTTGACCCGGACGGAGGGCGGATGCGTGGTTGAACTGAAAGCCAAGAGCCCCTGCCAGGGGCGCAAACCCGTCACCCACGGCAGTGTGACGCTGAGCGAGGTGCCGGTGACCACGATCACCGCGCTGCTGCCCTATCGCGGCAAGACGGCGGAGCTGTCGGCGGCGTTGCAGGATGCGCACGGGCTGGCCCTGCCGGGGCCGAACAGCCTGACGCGGGCGGGCAACGTGACCTGCCTGTGGACCGGGCTGGACCAGGCGATGTTGATAGGGGCGGAACCGGCCGATGCGCTGTGTGCCCATGCTGCAGTGGTCGACCAGTCCGATGGCTGGACCGTTGTCACCCTGACCGGTGCGGCGGGCGTTGACGTTCTGGCGCGGCTGATCCCGGTGGACCTGCGCACCAAGGCTTTTCCCGAAGGGACGGCGATGCGCACGCAGGTGGGGCACATGACGGCCTCTGTCGCGCGGCTGTCGGGCGATACGGTGCAGATCATGGTGTTCCGGTCGATGGCAGGCACGCTTTGGCATGAGTTGGAAACTGCCCTGTCCGGGGTCGCGGCGCGCACCGGGGCGTGACTCTGTCCCGCCAAGCCGTTACCCCTGCAGGCAAAGCAATGCCTTCGGGAGGTTCCCCATGCGAGTCGTTCTGGCCGTCGCCCTGACCCTGTCCGCCGCCACCGCGGCCCACGCCGCAGACATGCAGCGCGAATGCGCCGTGCAAGGGGCGTTGATCCAACTGATCACCGATCACCGGCTGGACGGCAAGACCGAGGGCCGTACTGAACGGCTGATCAAGAAGGGCATGACCGAAGAGGCGCGCAAATACGAAGGCGTGCTGCCCGACATGGTGGACTATATCTTCAAGATGGTGCCACAAGAGCAACTGGACGGCGAGATGGGCAAGGTCTGGGAAAGCCAGTGCCTGGCCGCCTCACAATAGACACGGGTGCTGGACTCGGGGCTGCGGAAGCCCAATATAGGACGCTATGAGTCTGCCCCCTGGTTTCCTTGATGAACTGCGTACGCGCACCAGCCTGGCACAGGTGGTGGGCCGCAAGGTCATGTGGGACACCCGCAAGTCCAACCAAGGCAAGGGCGACCTGTGGGCGCCGTGCCCGTTTCATCAGGAAAAAACCGCGTCTTTTCATGTGGATGACCGGAAGGGTTTCTATTATTGCTTCGGGTGCCACGCCAAGGGTGACGCGATCAAGTTCGTGCAGGAAACCGAGAACGTCAGCTTCATGGAAGCGATCGAAATCCTGGCCGGAGAGGCCGGGATGCAGATGCCCGCGCGCGATCCGCAGGCCCAGCAGAAGGCCGACCGCCGGACACAACTGCTTGAGGTGACAGAGGCCGCGCAAAAGTTCTTTCGGATGTCGCTGCGCACCGGCGCGGCGGCAGCGGCGCGCGACTATCTTGCGCGGCGCGGTCTGTCGGACGCGGCGCAGGAACGGTTCGGTATCGGCTTTGCCCCCGACGACTGGCAGTCCCTGTGGGACCACCTGCAAGGCAAGGGGGTCGAGGCCGATTTGATCATCGCCGCCGGTCTGGCCAAACCCAGCCAGAAGGGTGGCAAACCCTATGACGTGTTCCGCAACCGTATCATGTTCCCCATCGCCGACCCGCGTGGCCGGGTGATTGCCTTTGGCGGCCGGGCGATGGATCCGAACGACGGGGCGAAATACCTGAACTCACCGGAAACCGATCTCTTCGACAAGTCGCGCACGCTGTATAACCACGGTCCCGCGCGCGAAGCGGCGGGCAAGGGCCAGCCGCTGCTGGTGGCCGAAGGCTACATGGATGTCATCGCGCTCAGCGAGGCGGGCTTTGGCGCATCCGTCGCGCCGCTGGGTACGGCGGTGACCGAAAGCCACCTGCAGATGCTCTGGCGAATTTCGAACGAGCCGATCATCGCGCTCGACGGCGACAAGGCCGGGATCCGCGCGGCGATGCGGGTGATCGACATCGCCCTGCCGCTACTGGAGGCAGGCAAGGGCCTGCGCTTTGCGGTGATGCCCGAAGGCAAGGACCCAGACGACCTGATCCGCGCGGAAGGGGCAGGGGCGGTGCAGGCGGTTCTGGATCAGGCGATGCCGATGGTGCGCCTGCTGTGGCAGCGCGAAACCGAGGGCAAGGTGTTCGACAGCCCCGAGCGCAAGGCCGCGCTGGACAAGGCCCTGCGCGAAAAGATCAAGCTGATCCAGGACCCGACCCTGCGGTCGCACTATGGCGAAGAGATCAAGCAATTGCGCTGGGATCTGTTTCGCCCGGCCCGCAGCGGCGGGGCGCGCAAGCCTTGGTCCGCGCAGCCGCAGGTCTGGGCTGAAACCAAGTCGTCGTTGCTGGTGGCCGCCGGCGACATCGCGCAGGATCGACTGCGTGAGGCGGTCATCCTGGCCACTGTGCTGACCACGCCCGAAATTGCCGAGGAATTCGAGCCGCAACTGGAGCGCATGCTGTGCAGTGACCCCGATCATGCCCGGCTGCGCGATGCCATCCTGCGCCACGCCGGGGCACCGGGGAACCTGCGCGACAACGTGGCGGAAGAACTTGGCCCGGACCCCCTTGAAACCTTGTTGTCGGCGCGCCATGTGGCAGTGGTGCCCTGCGTCCGCACACCCGGTAATGTCGAGATGGCCCGTATGACCGTGGCCGAAACCCTTGCCAAGCTGGAAGCGCAGCGCGGGCTGAAGGCCGAGATCGCAGAGGCTGAACACGACTTGAACGCGCTCGCCGACGAGGTGCTGACCCGGCGCCTGCGGGACGCCGCAAAGGCCCGTGACGCCGCGCTGCAAACCGACCGCGAAGACAAGAGGGAATTCGATCTGGGCCCCAACGGCGCCCCGATCAGCCGAGAGGAACGCGATGCCTTTTCTGCCCTGATGGATCAGATCACGTTTACCAAGCGTCGCTGAAAAGGCGCGTTTTCGTGAGGAAAAGGCAAAGAAAACAGGGTAGACGGGTTTTCGAATCACCATAACACGCTATTGATTCGGGTTAACGAATCGAATCGTCCCGCCCCCCGCCTGAGGAGCACTACATGGCCGCCAAAGACACCGACGACACCAAGACCGCCGACCAGGACGACGAGGTAAGCCTTGATATGAGCCAGGCCGCGGTCAAGAAGATGATCGCGGAGGCGCGGGAACGTGGCTACATCACCTACGACCAGCTGAACGAAGTGCTTCCGCCCGATCAGGTCTCTTCCGACCAGATCGAGGACGTGATGTCGATGCTGTCGGAGATGGGGATCCAGGTTACCGAGGACGACGAGGAAGGGGACGAAGACGACGCCAACAAAGGCTCGACCGATCTTGTCGCCGCGGGTGCCAAGGGCGAGGTCGCGCTGGCCGGTGCCGCCACCGAAAAGCTGGACCGCACGGATGATCCGGTGCGCATGTACCTGCGCGAAATGGGCAGCGTCGAGTTGCTGTCGCGTGAGGGCGAGATCGCGATTGCCAAGCGGATCGAGGCCGGGCGCAACACCATGATCGCGGGCCTTTGCGAAAGCCCGCTGACCTTCCAGGCGATCACCATCTGGCGCGAGGAACTTCTGTCCGAAGATATTCTCTTGCGCGATGTGATCGACCTTGAAACCACTTTTGGCAACCAGATCGACGAGGATGGCGAGGTCGATGAACCGGTTGTCGACACGTCGAACGTCGAGGCGATGAAGTCCAAGAAGGACGAGCCCGAGCTGGACGCGGATGGCAACCCGATCCGGACCGATGACGACGAAGACGATGACGATCAGGCCAACATGTCGCTGGCCGCGATGGAATCCGCGCTGAAGCCGCGGGTTCTGGAAACGCTCGACCGGATCGCGCGCGATTACGAAGAACTGGCCGAGATGCAGGACATGCGGATTTCCGCAACCCTGAACGAGGACGGTTCGTTCAGCGCGCAGGACGAGGAACTGTACCAGAAGCTGCGCGCCGAAATCGTTTTGCTGGTGAATGAACTGCACCTGCACAACAACCGGATCGAGGCATTGATCGACCAGCTTTACGGCATCAACCGCCGGATCATGTCGATCGATTCCAGCATGGTGAAGTTGGCCGACCAGGCCCGAATCAACCGTCGCGAATTCATCGACGAATATCGCGGGCGCGAACTGGACCCGAACTGGCTCGAGAACATGGGCGAGAAATCGGGCCGTGGCTGGCAGATGCTGATCGAACGGTCGTCGGACAAGATCGAAGAACTGCGCGCTGACATGGCCCAGGTCGGTCAGTATGTCGGTCTGGATATTTCTGAATTCCGCCGCATCGTGAACCAGGTCCAGAAGGGCGAGAAAGAAGCCCGGCAGGCGAAAAAGGAAATGGTCGAGGCGAACCTGCGCCTCGTGATTTCCATCGCCAAGAAATACACCAACCGCGGGCTGCAATTCCTGGACCTGATCCAGGAAGGCAACATCGGCCTGATGAAGGCCGTGGACAAGTTCGAATACCGCCGCGGCTACAAGTTCTCGACCTACGCGACCTGGTGGATCCGCCAGGCGATCACCCGGTCCATTGCAGACCAGGCGCGCACCATCCGTATTCCGGTGCACATGATCGAGACGATCAACAAGCTGGTCCGCACCGGCCGCCAGATGCTGCACGAGATCGGCCGCGAACCGACGCCCGAAGAACTGGCCGAAAAGCTGCAGATGCCGCTGGAAAAGGTCCGCAAGGTGATGAAGATCGCCAAGGAACCGATCTCTCTCGAAACGCCGATCGGCGACGAGGAAGACAGCCAGCTGGGCGATTTCATCGAGGACAAGAACGCCGTCCTGCCGCTGGATGCCGCCATTCAGGACAACCTGCGCGAAACAACGACGCGGGTCCTGTCGTCGCTGACCCCGCGTGAAGAACGGGTGCTGCGGATGCGCTTTGGCATCGGCATGAACACCGACCACACGCTGGAAGAAGTCGGCCAGCAGTTCAGCGTGACCCGCGAACGCATCCGCCAGATCGAAGCCAAGGCGCTGCGCAAGCTGAAACACCCCAGCCGGTCGCGCAAACTGCGGTCGTTCCTGGATCAGTGAGGACCGATCCCGCAACAGGACGCGCTTGCAAGGGTAGCCAGAAGTGGTTGCAACGTTTTGTCGAAGAAGCCCCGGAGCAGTTGCTGCCTTCGGGGTGTTCTCGTCTGCACTGGGTGTCTCCTGTCGCGTGTGACAGTTTTCGGGAATATCAGGACGGGATGTTTCTGAAAAAGCTTGGTTTCGAACGACTTGCGCCAGAACTTGAAACCTTCTGGCCGAAGGGAGGCCCGGTCTGGGATGGTTTGGCGTTGACGGATGGTTTGCCGGTTCTCGTAGAAGCCAAGGCGCATGTGTCGGAATTCTTTTCGCCGCCGTCGCGTGCATCCGAAGAATCCTTGACGCGTATCAAGGCTGCGTTCGCCGAAACCCAATCCGCGCTTTCATTGATCGCGCCCACGGACTGGACAAAGGTTTTTTATCAATACGCCAATCGGTTGGCTCATCTAGGGTTTCTGCATCGGGAAGGCGTGAAAGCACACCTTCTGTTGGTCGGATTCCTGCATGACGCAGAGATGAAAGGACCAGTTTCCGCAGAAACCTGGCAAGCCCTGCACCGCGCGGCAGATCACGCGCTTGGGCTGCCGTTGAAGCACCGGTTGTCACCCTTCGTGCATTTGGTTACGCCATCGGTGCGTGATCTTTCGTCCGGTGTCAGCCCATAATTCAGGAGGTCCCATGTCCCTTCTCTCCAAGCTCTTCGGCGGCGGCAGCCCCAAAAAAGCGGCCCCCAAGCCTGACCCGGTCGATCATGCCGGCTTCCGCATTTTTCCCGATCCGATGCCAGAGGACGGCCAGTTCCGCATTGCCGCGCGGATCGAGAAGGACATCGACGGCGAAACCAAGGTGCACACCCTTGTGCGGGCCGATCTGATCCGATCTATGGACGAGGCGGTCGAAGCCTCGGTCTTCAAGGCCCGACAGATGATCGACCAGATGGGCGACCGGATTTTTTCCTGACAGGCGAACCAAGATGACCAAGCTCCGCGCCATCCTCGACAGGATCGACCTGTTCCCGATCATTTTCGCCTGTGCCCTTCTGGGTCTTGCTCCCTTTGTGCCGGAACCGCACATCTGGGAAAAGCTCACGATGCTGGTGTCGGGGACGTTGGTGAAACCCATCGACATTTTCGACTTCTTTTTTCACGGGCTGCCGTGGTTGGTGCTGGCGCTTAAACTGGGGCTGGGAACCCGCAAGACGGATTGACCTCGCAGGATTCGCGGCGGCACGGGGCAGGCCCAATCGCCTGGAATCGCCTCGGCTGTTTCCACCGGCGGTGGAATGCTGCACCGTTCATCGTTGATCCGTGCGGATTTCCCCGCCAATCCCCTTCCTGATTGCCAAGCCGCGACTGTGGCGCGATAGTTTCCCTGTCAGTGAAAAATAGCCGGGGCGCCTGTCTTGGAGACACAGAAGAAGCGAGTGCCCTTTACCTTCGATCTGGGCGAAAAATGGGAACGCGCGGCGCGGGCCGTGCTGTTGGGCGCAGCCGTGTTCAGCATGCTGTCGATGGTGCCGTTTCTGGTCGAACGGTTCGGCGTGTCCTTCCTGCCCGACCCGGTGATCTTTGCCGCCACCAACACACTGCATTCGGTGCTTGCGGTCGGCATGGCGACGGCGCTGTTTGTCGCGCTGTTCATCCATCCGCCCAAGGGGCGGTTTTTCGGTGTCTTGCGGCTGACGGCCCCGGCGATCTATGCGGTGATCTTCTACGTTGGGCTGACCAGCGCGGTGCCGATGGTCTGGACAACGGTCGCAGGGGCACCGACGGTCAAGGTCGTCACCGTGTCCTCGCCCGAAGGCATGCCCACCGCACGTTGCCGGCCTGCGGTGCAATTGCGTGATTTACCGTTCCTCTTCAACCGGCTGTGCAATGTGCCGCCCGCGCTGCTGATGACGCTGTCGCCGGGCGACAAGGTGATGCTGATCGGGCGCGGGACGCGGTTGGGTGTGTTCTATGAAGAGGCGTTGCTTCTGCCACGGGGCGAAGACGTTTAGCGCCGCCACCAATGTGCCTGACTTGCGAACAGGCCCTGCACTTTCGACAAGGATCGGTTGAGCGGCCCGGGGCGCGGCACCTGACCGCTGGCCAGCCGTTCGGCCACCACCTCGACCGGGCAGGGCAGACCAGTGACCGGGTCGCGGTAGCGCGGATAGGCGATGAGCGTCGCAAACGTCAGCCCCTCAAGCGTGACACCATGCACCCGGCGGCGGTCCGGGCGCGGCATCAGGTCCCGGGTCAGGCCCCACCCCGCATAGAACGGCATTCCCACGGTCACCACGCGGCAGCCGCGCAAAAGCGCCTCGAATCCGGTCAGCGAGGTCATGGTCCAGACCTCGTCCACCGCCTGCAGCAACTGTCCGATGTCGCCCCCGTCCAACACCCTGTCGGCCCATTGCTCGGGGCGCTCTATGGTGCCTGGGCGCAGCCCTGCCACCACATCGGGGTGGGGTTTGTAAAGGATTGTCGCGTCAGGGTTCGCCGCGCGCGCCGTTTCCAGCAAAGCGGCATTGGTGGCGATCCGGTCCGTGCCCAGACGGATCGAGGCGTCATCTTCGACCTGGCCGGGCACCAGGATGCGATGTCCGGCGGGCAGTTGCGGAACAGTGCCGCCAAGATTGTATTTCGACAGACCGTCGCGCACCAGTCTTCGGCTCAGCCGGCGGGCGCGGTCGAGCTGGTCCGGGCGCAGGCCGGGGCTGTCAACGATCAGCCGCTCCAGCCGCGACGGGCGGGTTGGATCGTAGTAGATCCCCTCGGGATCGCAGACCAGCGACAGGGGCGGCACCAGGTCCGCGCCAAGACCCCGAGACCGGAGAAACCCGTCCTCAACCCGCAGAAACGGGCTGTCGGGTGCGGCTCTCGCGGCCCAGACCATGTGACGGCGATCCGGGGCATCGCCGGAAAACAGCACCGGTTTCACCGTTCCGAAGAACCCCTGCAAGGGTTTGCGTTTCCACATCCGCATGTCATGCGCGACCCAGCCCCTGCGGTCTTCGCGCCACGCCCGGGCCTGCGAGTCCAGGGCGGCCAGCACGTCTTCCAGCTCGCACAGCCGGTCGCGGTAGGGGTCGAACCACAGCGGATAAAGCATCATCGCCCCCGCGAATAACTGCGACCGGGTCAGTTGCCGCGTGCGCCGTGCGATGGGCATGTCATCGACCGTCAGGCCCCAGCCGGCATAGAACGGCTGGCCATAAACATGCGGCTTGTGGCCGGCCAGGATCGCTTCGAACCCCATTTGCGACGACACGGTATAGACCGCCGTCGCCCCTTGCAGCAGCGCCCAGGGCGATACGGGGTCCTCCAGCAGGGTGACGTTGCCGCCCGCGTCCTCGGCCCGGAAATGGCCCGCGCGGTGGCCTGCGACGGTTTCGGGGTGGGTCTTGATCACGATCCGCGCGCCGGGGTGGTCCTGTCGTGCGAAGGTCAGCATTTCCAGGAACCGTGCCCGCCCGGCGCCCGAGGCCGTGACCGAGGCATCGCCCTTGGTCTGGTCGATCACCAGCACATAGCCGGGATCGGGGCAGGGCGTCGCGGGGTCGATGCCAGAATATTTTGTCAGTTGGGCGTCCATCATCCAGGCCATCGCGGCGCGGGCGCGGGACAACAGCGCGCCATCGTCCAGCGGGTGCGTGGCCAGCAGGGTTTCCAGGTCGGATGGGCTGCGCCCGTCGAAATGCACCCCGGTCTGGTCGATCATCAGCCCGACCGGCGGTTCGCCATCGCGGCCGGGGTGCAGCGAGCGCAGAAAAGCGTCTTCGACCCGCAGAAGCGGCGTTTCGGTCTTTTCGGAAACCACCTCTCCGCGATGGGCATAGGGCGACTGGCCCCAGACCCCCACCAGATCACCCGGCCCGGGCTTGCCCAGCGTCACCTTGTAGCCCGCCAGTCGCAGGATGCGGCGCAGGCGCGGCTGGGTCAGGAACCCGCCGTTATAGACGAAAAGCCGCCGAGGGGTGTCCCCCTCGGCGGCCTCTCTGGCCCGTTTCCCGGGCAAGGGATCAGCCTCCGGTGCCGGCAGTCGTGGCCACCGCATCGGCAGCGCCGAGCGTGCCGGTCAGGGCGGCAATCGTCTTGTCCCACTGGGTGAACGGCGCTTCGGTCACGTAAAGCAGATCATCGTCGCGAACCGCGAAATCGCGCGCCATGAACATGCCGTTGGGCTCGGTCAGATCCAGAACATAGACCATGCGTTGTGCACCGATCAGGTCGGTCCGGCCCAGAACCTTGTTGGCAATATCGGCAGGTTCGTTGCGGAAGATGAACACCCCGGTCGGATCGGCCGAGGTTGTCAGCAGCCCGCCAACCTGCGCGATGGCTTCGACCGCGCTGAGCGTCTGGGTTTCAAACGGCATCCGCGATTGCGTGCCGGTGGCGCCAAGCGCCGTGAAGGCACGGGTGTCTTCTTCGACAAGGATGCGGTCGCCGCCGCGCAGGGCGATGTCCAGTTCCGGGTGCTTGTACAGGTCCTGGAACCAGACCTTGCCATTCTTGCCGCCCCGGGTGACCGTGATCTGTGCGATTTCCGGCTTGATGGAAATGCCGCCCGCGCGGGCCAGCATGGCCGACAAGGTGCGGGTCGGGCGTTCGATTGCAAAGACGCCCTGGGTGCCGACGCCCCCGACGACCGAAACGGTCGATCCGTCGCCCGCCACGCGGCGCACTTCGACCTGCGGGTCGGGTGTGGCATCGGACAGTTTGCTTGTGATGATGCGGCGGACCGCTTCGGGCGTGTTGCCCGCGGCCTTGATCCGGCCTGCGTAGGGCACGAAGACAAAGCCCGAGCCGTCAACCTGTACTTCTTCCAGGATCGCGGGGCCGCTGCCGCCGGTGCCGCTGCCGCCCAGCAGCGGGTCATCGACGTTTTCCCACACCGTCAGGCCCAGCGTATCGCCAGGGCGGATCACGTCCGATCCCAGAACGCCCGCGTTCTTGAACTCGTTCGAAAAGCCAAGCGCCGGCACAACCGAGGTCGCCCGAGTCACGCGATCATTGACCGAAACGATGAAGGCATCGCCTTCGTTCATCACCGATCCCGCGAAAATTTCACGTTTGTTCGGGCCAAGTCGCGGCAAGCCGCAAGCCGCCAGAACGGATACTGCCGCCACCAAAGCGACGGACTTCACCAGCCGGGAAGGGGTGTTTTTCACTGCTCGGTCTCCTCGACCTGTTATTATTCTGCCTCGGTTTTTCGGACAAAGTACCGAAATTCGGTTGTAAAATCCAGTACCAGGGATAGCGTCGGTCAGGTCACGACCCGCAACTGTTGCCTCGGGGCCGCGGTGCCCAGTTCCAGCGCGTCATACGGGTCATCCGGTGACAGCATCATGTCGACCACCTGGCGCAGCAATTGCCGTCGTCCGCGCGCCGAATAAAACCCGCCCGGCAACTGGCTGGTTTCCAGCAGGTATCGGCGGTAATCCTTGTAGGCGCGGTTGTCGGGCCGCGACGGCTGGGCAAAGAACTCTGCCAGTGGCTGGTCCGACACGAATTCCGGCTTGGCATAGACCGCGTCGCCGAACACCTTCAGCGGAATGCCCCGCCACAACACCTGTTGCGCGGCGGTGGAATTGACGGTCACGGCGGTGCGCGCATCGTTCAGCAATTGCGCCAGCTTGCCGCCGCGCACGTAATGCACGCGGTCCGACACCCCCAGCCGACGCGCCGTATCGCGGATCACGCCGCGCACATCGACACGCCCGTCTTCCAGCGGGTGGGCCTTGAACACAAGGTGATGATGCCCCGGCGCGCCCTTGGCAAAGCCTTCGATCACCAGCGTCAGGAACTCTGGCATGGTGGCGAAGGGGGAATGCATCTGGAAACTGCTGTCATGTTCCAGCTGCATCAACGCCAGGTGATAGGGATAGCCCCCCAGCCGGATCCGCGCGGTGGCGATCACCCGGTCGGCCCAGGCAAAGGGCATCGCCAGCAGACGCTTGACGTAAAGCTGGAACTCCTGCGTTACGGTCAGCGCGCGATGCGGGCGGAAATTGCGGAACGCGCCGTTCCGGAACATCACGAACCAGTGGTAAAGCGCGCCATAGAAGATGTGTTGCCGCATGTCGCCCCAATGGGCCGGGGGCAGCGGCGCCTCCATGTCCGACAGTTCCAGCGCCCGGCGCATGTCGTCCACGCTCATCTGCATCAGCCGGGAATTGCCGTTCGACCCGTCGCGCTCGTAGGTCACCCAATAGGGCCGCATGTAGCCTTCCTCGAAGACATGCACCCGCAACCCGCGCGCCCGGGCCTCTTGCACCGCCTCGGCATGAATCGGGCGCGTATCGCCGTAAAGCACGATGTCGGTAACGCCCTTTTCCGCCAGGATCGCACAAAACCTTGACCGCCACGTCTCGGGCGTGCCGTCAAACGCGATGAAACTGTCCCGGTCGCGCCAGAACGCCCGGTCGCCCGCGTTGAACCCCACGCGCCAGACCTGCGCGCCGGTCCGGCGCAGCATCTGCCCCAGGCGGTTGAAAAACGGCCCGTGTGGCCCCTGCAGGAACAGGAAGACCCGCGTCTGACCGGTTGCCTTGTCCATCATGCCCGATTACCTGTTGACCTCGAAACACACCGTTACCACCGGAACCCGGCGAATTTGTGGCCCCTTCTTGCGGGGGCCCGTTTGCTGCCTCTGCGAAAGGCTTTCTTGCATGTTTACCGGCATCGTCACCGATATGGGAGAGGTAAAAGACCTGGAACAGCGCGGTGACCTGCGCGCCCGGATCGGCACCTCCTATGACACAAGGACCATCGACATCGGCGCCTCGATCGCCTGCGACGGCGTCTGCCTGACCGTGGTGGCGCTGGGCGACGATTGGTTCGACGTTGAAATCAGCGCCGAAACCGTCTGCAAGACCAACCTCGATCTCTGGCAGACCGGCCGCAGGCTCAATCTCGAACGCGCGCTCAAGGTCGGTGACGAACTCGGCGGCCATATCGTGTCGGGCCATGTCGATGGCGTGGCCGAAATCACCGCGCTGCGCGACGAGGGCGACAGCACCCGCTTCACCTTCCGCGCCCCGAAAACCCTCGCCCGGTTCATCGCACCCAAAGGCTCGGTCGCGCTGAACGGCACCTCGCTCACGGTGAACGAGGTCGACGGCGACAGCTTCGGCATCAACATCATCCCCCACACCAAGGAGGTCACAACCTGGGGCACCGCCCGCGTGGGCGACCGCGTCAACCTCGAAATCGACACGCTCGCCCGCTACGTCGCGCGCCTGCAAGACAGCCTCTGACGCTCCTCTGCGGCCAGTCCGCCCCCCTGTCTTTGGTTTGACAAATACCTCGGGGGTCCGGGGGGCAGCGCCCCCGGGGCGGGGGGGGGGGGGCGCCCCCCCCCCCCCCCCCGCCCCCCCCCCCCCCCCCCCCCCCCGCCCCCCCCCCCCCCCCCCCCCCCCCCCCCCCCCCCCCCCCCCCCCCCCCCCGGCGGGTCGGATCGGGCGCAGCCCGATCCGAAACCGGCGTCACTGCCGCGCCGCCTCCAGCGCGCGGAAGGCGGCCACGTTGCGATTGTGCTCGTCCAGCGTCGCGGCAAACACGTGGCCATCCGCCGGGTTCAGCGTCTTGGCCACGAAGAACACGAACTCCGTATTCTCGGGGTCCAGCGCCGCTTCGATGCTGGCGCGGCCAGGGTTGGCGATCGGGGTCGGCGGCAAGCCATTGATGACATAGGTATTCCAAGGCGTTTCGCGCCGCAGTTCCGACTGCCGCAATCCACGTCCCAGCGTACCCTGCCCCTTGGTGATGCCATAGATCACCGTGGGGTCGGTCTGCAACCGCATCCCCTGCTCAAGCCGGTTGACAAAAACGCTCGCCACCGTGCGCCGTTCCGACGGGATCCCGGTTTCCTTCTCGATGATCGAGGCCATGACCAGCGCCTCTTCGGGGCTGTCATAGGGCAGCCCTTCAGCACGGTTGGCCCAGGCTTCGGCCAGGATGCGCGACTGCGCCGCGGTCATCCGGTCGACCACGGATTGCCGGGTATCGCCGATCCGCACCTCATAGCTGTCGGGGGCCAGGCTGCCTTCGGCGGGCAGTGCAGCCACCTCGCCCTCCAGGACGTCGACCTGGCCCAGTTCCTGCACCACCTGCCAACTGGTCACACCTTCGGCCAGCGCGATACGATAGCGCGTGCCCGCGGCGTTGCGCACCTTGGTGAAAATCTCTGGCCGCTCTGCGTCCCCCGGATCGAAGGCTGCTTTCTCGACATAGCGCCCGCTGGCCGGGTCCAGCTCTCGCACCTGAACCTCGGCCCGGGTAATCCCGACCCGGTAAACCACCTCGGTGCCGCAGGTCGACGCCCCGCCCCGGGTCACCACGTCCAGGATTTCCTCCATCGACGCGCCCGGCCGTACAAGATAGCTGCCCGCCTTCAGGTCCTGGCTCTTGCCGGCATAGTCCGCCGCCACCCGGAACAACATGTCGCTGGTGATCGCCCCGTCCTCGGACAGCGCCTCGGACACGCGGCGAATGTTGGTGCCGCGGTCAACCTGCACGCAGATCGCCTCGGCCAGCGGGCCGTCAGATGTGTATTGCGACTGTGCCCACAGCAGCAAGCCCCCGAAAAGGAAGACCACGATGACCATGAAAGTCATCGCGTTCGAGGCGATGTGACGCCACATGCGGTTACTCCACCTTGCCGAAGATCACGCTGGCATTGGTGCCGCCAAAGCCGAAGCTGTTGGACAACGCATAGGTGATCTCACGTTCCTGCTTGGCGTTGGGCGCCAGGAAGACTTTCGACTCAACCGCCGGCGTGTCCAGGTTGATCGTCGGCGGCGCCACCTGGTCGCGGATCGCCAGGATCGAGAAGATCGCTTCGATCGCGCCCGCTGCTCCCAGCAAATGCCCGGTGGCCGACTTGGTCGAGGACATGGTCACCTTGGCCGCCGCATTGCCCAGAAGGCGCTCCACCGCGCCCAGTTCGATCACATCGGCCATGGTCGACGTGCCATGCGCGTTGATATAGTCGATGTCCGACGGCTGCAGCCCGGCATGGTCCAGCGCAGCCTTCATCGACCGCTCGCCGCCCTCGCCATCCTCGGATGGCGCAGTGATATGATAGGCATCGCCCGACAGGCCATACCCGCAGACCTCGGCATAGATCTTCGCCCCGCGCGCCTTGGCGTGTTCGTATTCCTCCAACACCACGACGCCCGCGCCCTCGCCCATGACGAACCCGTCGCGGTCCGCGTCATAAGGCCGGCTGGCGGTTTCCGGCGCGTCGCCGCGCTTGGTCGACAGCGCCTTGCAGGCATTGAACCCGGCAATCCCGATCTCTGAAATCGCGGCCTCGGCGCCGCCGGCGATCATCACGTCAGCATCGCCGTACTTGATCAGCCGCGACGCGTCGCCAATTGCATGCGCCCCGGTCGAGCAGGCCGTCACCACCGCGTGGTTCGGCCCCTTGAAGCCAAAGCGGATCGACACCTGCCCCGAGATCAGGTTGATCAGCGCACCGGGGATAAAGAACGGCGACACCCGCCGCGGCCCCTTGTCCCGGATCAGATAGGCGGTTTCGGCAATCGCGTTCAGCCCGCCGATGCCCGATCCGATCATCACGCCGGTGCGGCGGCGGCTTTCCTCGTCCTCGGGCATCCAGCCCGAATCCTCGACCGCCTGCTGCGCCGCGGCCATGCCGAACAGGATAAAGGTGTCGACCTTGCGCTGTTCCTTCTTGTCCATCCAATGGTCGGGATTGAACGTGCCGTCGGTACCGTCACCATAGGGCACCTCGCAGGCATAGGTGGTGGCCAGGTTGCTGGCGTCGAACCGGGTGATGGTGCCCGCGCCCGATTTCCCGTCCAGAATGCGGGCCCAGGTTTCCTCGACCCCGCAGGCCAGAGGGGTGACAAGCCCCAGACCGGTAACAACGACACGACGCATGATCTGCCCTTCTCTCAACGTATTTCTGAGTTTTGCTCTTACCGCGCTTGCCCGCTCCTGGGCAAGGCCCGCGGGCGCAACCGGCAACCGGCTGCGCAGGAAACCGCGGCAAACAAACAAAAAGGACGGCACCCGGCAGGGCGCCGTCCTCTTTATCCGGTCAGACGACCCGCGCTCAGGCGGCTTCGCTGATGAACTTCACCGCATCGCCGAAGGTCTGGATGGTCTCGGCTGCGTCATCGGGGATCTCGATGCCGAACTCTTCTTCGAAGGCCATCACCAGTTCCACGGTGTCGAGGCTGTCAGCGCCCAGATCGTCGATGAACGAGGCATTCTCGGTCACCTTGTCTTCTTCCACACCGAGGTGCTCAACCACAATCTTCTTAACGCGATCTGCGACGTCGCTCATTGTCTATCCTCACAGTCTTGTCGAACCTACCGGCCCGGTTTTGCCCCCGCCCTGCGGAGTGGCGTCTGATTGCCCTCGACGGGCGCTTGTTGACCCGTCAAGCGGGACAGGCCAAGGCACGCAACGCGCCCCCCGGCTGAAACTCCTGCGCGCTATAGCATGTCTGCGCAGGATGGCAAATGCTTTCACGACCGAACCGGGGGAGAGCAGCAATTGCCTGGAAATCCCGCCCGGAGAAAGATCCGCAAGGCCGCCACAGCAACCGCCGTCCCGGCGCGCAGCCCCCCTGCCCCGCAGGGATCGCCTCCCTGATTCCCCCGCCCGGGGCGCCCCCGCGCCCCGACACCCCCAGTCTTTGGTTTTCCAAATACCTCGGAGGTCTGGAGGCAGCGCCTCCAGGCGCGGCACAGCCGCGCGCGGATCGGATCGGGCGCAGCCCGATCCGAAACCGCTCAGATCATCGCCATGCCGCCGTTCACATGCAGCGTCGAGCCGGTGACATAGGCCGCCTCGTTGCTGGCCAGGTACAGCACCGCCGCGGCGATCTCCTCGGGCATGCCCATGCGGGCCGCGGGGATCTGGGCGTTGATCTTCTCTTTCTGCTCGTCGGTCAGCTTGTCGGTCATCGCCGTGGCGATGAAGCCAGGCGCCACCGCGTTCACGGTGATCCCGCGGCTCGCGACCTCGTAGGCCAGCGACTTGGACATGCCGACCACCCCCGCTTTCGAAGCGGCATAGTTGCCCTGGCCGGGGTTGCCGGTCGCGCCCACCACGGACGAGATGTTGATGATCCGCCCCCAGCGCGCCTTCATCATACCGCGCAGCACGCCCTTGCACAGTTTGAACGTGGCGGTCAGGTTGACGTCGATCACCGACTGCCATTCGTCGTCCGACATCCGCATGAACAGGTTGTCGCGGGTGATGCCGGCATTGTTCACCAGGATGTCCAGCCCCCCCATCGCCTCGGCCGCCTGCTTCGGCAGCGCCTCGACCGCGGCCATGTCGGACAGGTTGCAGGGCAGCACAACGGCCCGGTCCCCAAGCTCCGCCGCCAAAGCCTGCAACGGCGCTTCGCGCGTGCCCGACAGGCCAACCGTCGCCCCGGCGCCGTGCAGCGCCTTGGCGATCTCGCCGCCGATCCCACCCGATGCGCCGGTCACCAGCGCGCATTTTCCCGTCAGATCAAACATCTGAAATCCTTTCCCAATCTATCGGCTCATCCCGCCAGCGCAGCGGCGGCGGCCTTGACATCGTCTGCGGTGTTGACCGCGTGAGTGGCCAGCGATTTGTCGATGCGCCGCACCATGCCGATCAGCGCCTTGCCCGCGCCCAGTTCCCAAACCTCGGTCACGCCCTTCGCGGCCATGGCCATCACCGATTCGCGCCAGCGCACCGAGCCCGTCACCTGCTCGACCAGCAAAGACCGGATGACGGTCGGGTCACTGACCGCATCGGCGCGGACGTTGGCGATGAGCGGTACTTTCGGGGCGTGAATATCGACATCGTCCAGGGCTTCGGCCATGACGCCGGCGGCGGGCGCCATCAGGGAGCAATGGAACGGTGCGCTCACCGGCAGCAGCAGCGCGCGGCGCGCACCGGCGGCCTTTGCCAGTTCAACGGCGCGTTCGACGGCCGCCTTGTCGCCCGAAACCACCACCTGGCCGGGATCGTTGTCATTGGCGGCAGCACAGACCTCGCCTTGCGCAGCCTCTTCGGCCACCTTGCGCACCGCCCCCAGATCCAGCCCCAGAAGCGCCGCCATGGCGCCCTTGCCCACCGGCACGGCCTCTTGCATGGCGCGGCCGCGGGTGCGCAGCAGGCGCGCGGCATCGGAAAGGCTCAGCGCCCCGGCGGCGGTCAGCGCGGAGTATTCGCCCAGCGAATGGCCCGCGACATAGGCGGCGGCCTCGATCCCCACGCCTTCGGCTTCCAATGCGCGAACCACGGCCATCGAGGTCGCCATCAGCGCGGGCTGGGCATTGGCGGTCAGGGTCAGGGTTTCGATATCCCCGTCCCAGATCAGCGACGACAGGCGTTCACCCAGCGCCTCGTCGACCTCGTCGAACACCGCGCGGGCCGCCGGATAGGCATCTGCCAGGTCCTTGCCCATGCCGATGGTCTGTGCCCCCTGACCGGGGAAAAGAAACGCGCGGCTCATGATCCGTCCTCTTCGTTGCTGTGGTCCGTCCCTTGGCGACTTCCCTTAGCCGCCCGGGACGCGCCATGCAACGCCGCGGAAGGATCACGCCCGGATCGCGCGGCACACCCCGTCACGCAGGCGGCTGCCCAGCAACAGATCAACGGCCAGCGCAATCATGGCGACAAGCCAGGTGTCGACCAGCCTGTGCGGATGCGACAAAGCGGCGAACAGGATCAACTGCGCGACAGTAAAGAAGACAAGGGCTGTCCCCAGCGCCCACAGGACGACAGAGGGCACAGACGGCGGCTCGGGCAGGGACACAGGTTCCCTCGCCCCGAGAGTCGCGGACTCCGGGATAGACATACTCGTTACCAGACATGATCGTTACCAAAACACGGCAAGGATCCTGCCGAATTCGGGCGAAAATATGGACGATCCGGCGATCAACATGAAATTTTACGCGAATTGGCGTCTATCCACGACAAGGGCACAACTCAGGATTAGCGCCCTACGCACACCGCTCAGCCAAAAAGAAAGGGCGGCGCCACGTTCGGTGGTCACTGCCCTGTCAGGCGGGGAGGATTTGGGAATCAGATGCGGCGCAACCGCGCCATCGCGGTCAGGCCCCAGCCGCCCAGCGCCATGAACAGCGACAGGCCAAGCTTCATGAGCGAGACTTCGGGAAACGGGTCCAGCCCGGGGGTTAGCCACAGCCCCACGGCGGCGATCATCAGTGCCAGTCCCGCCAGCCCGATGGCGATCCGTGCCGGGATGCCGGGCCCCTGCGGGGAATTTGCCGAGAGCATTGCCATTGTCTGCCTCCTGCGATCTGTCTCGCTTGCAGGCAGCCTGCGCGGCAAACATGGCCCGAATTGGGAACAGTCGCGGCACGAAGCGGGAATTGTCGCGGCAGCCGAAACCGGTTCCTCGGCGCTTGCGTCGGGACGCAAAGCGTGTATACGGGCACTTCCTTTCGCGAGACTATTGAACCGCGCACTCCCTCGTGGACAGGGGCGAAAGGATCATATCCTGTCCTGTGAAAGGCGCCTGAAAAGAAACGGAGTCCACATGCCGCTTTACGAGCATGTTTTCATCTCGCGTCAGGATCTGTCCAACGCGCAGGCCGAAGGCCTTATCGAACACTTCAGCACCGTCCTCTCGGACAACGGCGGCAAGGTCGTCGAGAACGAGTACTGGGGCCTGAAGACGATGGCTTACAAGATCAACAAGAACCGCAAGGGCCACTATGCCTTCCTGAAGACCGACGCTCCTGCAAGCGCGGTTCAGGAAATGGAACGCCTGATGCGCCTGCATGACGACGTCATGCGCGTCATGACCATCAAGGTCGACGCACACGAAGAAGGCCCGTCGGTTCAGATGCAGAAGCGCGAAGAGCGCGGCGAGCGTCGCGAGCGCCGTAACTGATACCTGAAGAAGAGGATATAAGACATGGCTGCAAAACCGTTTTTCCGCCGCCGCAAGGTCTGCCCCTTCTCGGGCGACAATGCACCCAAGATCGACTACAAGGACACCAAGCTGCTTCAGCGTTACATCTCTGAGCGTGGCAAGATCGTCCCCAGCCGCATCACCGCCGTTTCGGCCAAGAAGCAGCGTGAACTGGCCCGCGCGATCAAGCGCGCCCGCTTCCTCGCCCTGCTGCCCTACGCCGTGAAGTAAGGAGAGACTGACATGCAAGTTATCCTTCTGGAACGTGTGGCCAAGCTTGGCCAGATGGGCGACGTCGTCGACGTCAAGCCCGGCTACGCCCGCAACTTCCTGCTGCCGCAAGGCAAGGCCCTGACCGCGTCGAAGGCGAACATCGCCAACTTCGAAGATCAGAAAGCCCAGCTGGAAGCCCGCAACCTGGAAACCCGCAAGGAAGCCGAAGCCCTGGGCGAAAAGCTCGACGGTCAGCAGTTCGTCTTGATTCGCCAGGCGGCAGATGGCGGCGCGCTCTACGGCTCGGTCACCTCGCGTGACGCCGCCGAAGTGGCAACCGCCGAAGGTTTCTCGATCGACCGCAAGCAGGTCGTGATCGTGACCCCGATCAAGGAACTGGGCCTGCACTCGGCAACCGTCGTCCTGCACCCCGAAGTGTCGGTTACGATTTCGCTGAACGTCGCACGTTCGCCGGAAGAAGCCGAACTTCAGGCCTCGGGAAAGTCGATCCAGGAACTGGCCGCAGAAGAAGAAGCCGCGGCTGATTTCGAAATTGCCGGCCTGTTCGAAGACATTGGCGCAGCGGCATCCGACGATGACGACATGCAGGTCGCCACACCGGAAGACGAAGCCAAGGCCGACTCGGAATAAGTTCCGAATTCCCCTTTCCGGCCAGACCGGACCAGAACCGCGCGGCTGTGCCGCGCGGTTTTTCTTTTGTTCAGGATAACTTACCTTTGGAAGATCAGGCCTTCCCTTGCGTAAAGCCCCAAGCAGAAGCTTGAAAACGGAATATGCCCTATGCAATTGTGAGTCGTATGATCAAATGCGCCAGACCACTCGAAGCGTAGCGAATAACCAGGGATCAATTGTCATGTCCGTGATCGACACCGTTGTCGGCCAGCGCATCAAAGCGCGCCGTCAGGCACTGGAGCTTACTCAGACTCAACTTGCTGAAAAAATTGGTGTCACCTTCCAACAAGTGCAAAAATACGAAAACGGCACCAACCGCGTGTCGGCCGCACGTCTTTGGAACATCGCCGAAGTGTTCGAGGTCCCGATCACCTTTTTCTTCGACAGCCTCGATGAAACCCTGGCCGAAGACGGCAAAGGCGATGTTTTTGCAGACCGTGGCGCAATGGAACTCATTGACCTTTACACCCGGTTGACGGATGCTCAAAAGCAAGCGGTGCTGTCTTTCTTGAGGTCGGTAGCAGAATCCGACAGCCCTGCAGCCGCGTAAGCTGGAGTCCACCGCTTGCGCGACATAACGGGGGACGGACATGCAGTTGATCGACCTCGCCGAGCGCGCGGATGACGAGAATCGTTTTGACCTTTACCTGGCACAGCTGTGCGAGGAGTTTGAGCTTGACGATGCATCCTATGCCACCACGAACCTGCTGACCGGCGATGTCACTGGCTATGCGACTTATCGCATGGACTGGCGCCAGCATTACGGAGAACTTGGTCTTCATGAAATCGACCCGACGCTCTACCAGTCGGCGCGCAGCGTCGCGCCGGTGGACTGGTCGCGCTTTCGCCGTGATGACAGCTTTGCGAAGGTTTTCGAAAACGCCCGTGACTTCGGCATCACCGACCGTGGCCTGACGGTCCCGGTCCGTGGCCCCTATGGCGATTGCGGCCTGCTCAGCATCACCCGTGACTGCGGCGACGATGAATGGGCCAAGCTCAAGGCCAAGATCATGGGCAACCTGCAAATGGCCGCGGTACACATTCACGATGCGGTTGCATCGTCAGGGCTGCTGTTCAGCACCCTCGGTCGCACCTCCCTGTCCTCGCGCGAGGCGGAAATCCTGCAATGGATCGCCATGGGCAAGACCCAGTCGGAAATCGGCGACCTGCTGACCATTTCGACCCGCACGGTCGAGGTGCACCTGCGCTCGGCCCGGACCAAGCTCAGCGCGCTGACCACGCCGCAGGCCGTCGGACGGGGCATCCTCTACGGCATCATCGAGCCGGGTTGATCGGTCAAATCCCCCCAAACGACTGGCGGACTACGGGATTCCCCCATACGGGAATCCCACAATAGCAAATACACACTTAACATTTACACTACCCCTATCGCGTAACTCACCAAACTAGGGGCAAGAAAAATGATAATCGTGATTGATGCGCTTAACGCGAGCGCATTTGGGGAAGTTTTGTCGGAAATGTACCGCCTGCGGGCGCGCGTTTTCAAAGATCGGCTCGATTGGGAAGTCGATGTCGTCGACAGCATGGAGCGGGACGTCTACGACGATCTCGACCCGGCCCATGTGGTGTGTCTTGATGACGACACCGGCCGCGTCGTGGGCTGTATGCGCCTGCTTCAGACCACCGGGCCGCACATGCTGTCCGACGTGTTCGCGTCCATCCTGGATGGCGAACCACCTCTGCGCAGCCCGCAGGTCTGGGAAGCAACACGTTTCTGCGTGGATGTGGACCGGCTGGACCGGGGGCGCGGCAAGAACTCGATCTCTTACGTCACCTCAGAGGTGATGATCGGCGCCTTCGAATATGGCAGGCAGGCCGGCATCACCGATGCAGTGGCCGTGATTGATCCGGTGATGAACCGGGTGATGAAGCGCTCGAACAACGCGCCTTATGACTACCTTGGGTCGCCCAAGCCGATGGGCAAGGTCACCGCCATGGCGGCGCTGATGGATTGCTCGGAAGAACGGATCGCAGGAATCCGCGCGTTTTCGGGGATCGCGCACGATGTCTTCGGGTCAGAAGACGCCGCGCTGGCGCTGTTCGAGCGCAGCAAGCGCACAGACCCGATGCAGTCCCTGCGCAAGCTGGCCGCCGAACCCGGCGGCTTGCCACAGGCCCGCTCGGCCGCGTCTGCTGCACTGCGACTCTATTGCCTGGAGCAGTTGAGCGATGCGCAGGATGACGACGAACGGAACAAGGCACTGGCCCTGATGCAGGCACTGGCCCGCCGCCTGGGCTGACCCACCGGGATAACTGACGCGGACCTCCACCACACACCGTGACAGAAAGGGCCGGGGCCATGCCCTGGCCCTTCCCTTCCCATCCCCGCGCAAGGTCTGGCCGGCCTCCCGCGGCACAAAAAGAAAGGCCGCCCGAAGGCGACCTCTCTCAAGCGCTTGGGTGCGTTTCTGGTATTATTCGTCGTCCAGGGCTTCGACTGCGGCTTGCAGAGCGTCCTTGTCGACTTCCTTCTCGGTCACGGTCGCTTGGTCGGCAATGTGGTCGATGACCTTGTCTTCGAACAGCGGCGCGCGCAGCTGCTGCTGCATCTCGGCGCTTTGCTGCACGAATTCAAAGAACTGGCGTTCCTGGCCCGGGTACTGACGGGCAGCGGCCATCACGGCCTGGGTCATCTCGGCATCGGTCACGGTCACTTCGGCCTTCTGGCCAACCTCGGCCAGCAAAAGGCCCAGCTTCACGCGACGTTCGGCCAGCTTGGTGTGCTCATCGGTAGTTTCGATTTCGCCGTGGTTGTGGTCGTGAACCTCGGGATTTTCTTCGTGCCACAACTGGTGTGCGATCTGCTTGGCTTCTGCCTCGACCAGCGACGGCGGCAGGTCAAACGAAACCGCCTCGTCCAGCGCGTCCAGCATGGCACGCTTCATCACCTGGCGCGCGGCGCCGGTGTATTCGGATTCCAGGTGTTCGGCGATCTGACCCTTCAGGGCGTCCAGCGATTCAACGTTGAACTTCTTGGCCAGTTCATCGTCGATCTCGGCGGCAACCGGGGCTTTCACGGCCTTGATCGTGCAGTCAAAGGTCGCAGCCTTGCCGGCAAGGTTCTCTGCGCCGTATTCCTCGGGGAAAGTGACCTCGACGGTTTTTTCCTCACCGGCCTTAACGCCGACCAGCTGTTCTTCGAAGCCGGGGATGAACGAACCAGAGCCGAGAACCAGCGGGTAATCTTCGGCGGACCCGCCGTCGAAGGCTTCGCCATCGACCTTGCCAACAAAGTCAAAGGTCACCTGATCGCCGTCTTCGGCTGCGGCACCTTCGTCACGATCGGCAAAGTTCTGGGCGGTTTCAGCCAGCTGCTTCAGCGCCTCGTCGATGTCGCCATCGGTGGCCTTGACCACCAGCTTTTCAAAGCTCAGGCCCGACATGTCGAGTTCGGGGATTTCCGGCAGCTTTTCATAGGACATCTCGACATGAATGTCGTCGCCCTCTTTCCAGTCTTCGTTGGTCATCTTGACCTGCGGCTGCAGGGCGGGCTTGTCGCCGCTGTCTTCGAAGTGCTTGCTCATCGCACCGTCGATGGATTCCTGCATCGCTTCGCCCATCAGGCGCTGTCCGAACTGCTTTTTCAGCAGCGCCATCGGAACCTTGCCCTTGCGAAAGCCCTTCATTTCGATTTCCGGCTGGGCCTCGGCCAGTTTTTCGTTGACCTTGGTTTCCAGTTCGTCTGCGGTGACGACAATCGCGTAGCCGCGCTTGAGGCCTTCGTTCAGCGTCTCGGTGACCTGCATCTCTCTTCCCTACAAGATTGAGGCGCGCCACCGGGGCGCGCTAGCGAAATTTGGCACCTTCTATTGCCCGTACGCGCGCTCTGCAAGCGGGATTCAGGTCCGGCGCGCAGTTCCGCGTCCGCGCCTGCACCCTTGCCTCGCCCGTCCGGCATCACTACCGTTGCGGCGACCCGAAAGGCAACAACCGAAAGGGCGATACGTGCCCCCCTCCTTCGATCCAACCGCCCCCGACGACCTCTGGCTGAACGATGCAGCCCATCGCGCGATGCTGGCGGAAGATGCCCGGCGCCAGTTCGCCTTTTTCCGCGCCAGCCTTGGCGATGAGGCGGGCTTTCGCGTGCTGGGTTATGACGGCGTCCCGCTGCCCGACACGAAGCAGGAACTGCACACCACCACCCGCCTGATCCATTCCTATGCGCTCGGGCACCTGGCGGGCGTGCGGGCGTGCGGCGACATCATTGACCGGGGCATGGCTTATCTGCGCAGCCACCACCACGACACGGTCCATGGCGGCTATCTCTGGGCGCTGGATGGCGATGCGGTGGCCGACGACCGCAAGCTGGCCTATGGTCATGTCTTCGTCCTGCTGGCTGGCGCCAGTGCCAAGATGGCCGGCCACCCTGACGCCGACGCCTTGATTTCGGACGCGTCAGAGGTTCTTGACCAACGGTTCTGGACCGAGGACGTGGGCCTTTTCGCTGACGAATGGGCCCGCGACTGGACTCCGTTTTCCACCTATCGCGGCATGAACGCCAACATGCACGGCGTCGAGGCGCTGCTGGCCGCCTATGAGGCGACGGGCGAAACGCTCTACCGCGACCGCGCGGGCCGCATCCTTGATTTCTTCCTGCGCCGGATCGCGCCGGATCACGGCTGGCGCCTGCCCGAGCATTACACCGAGGACTGGCAGATCGACCCCGGCTATTCCGGCAACCCGATGTTCCGCCCTGCGGGTACCACCCCCGGCCATTCCTTCGAAATGGCGCGGCTGATGCTGCAGCACTGGGACCTGTGCGGTCGCCCCGACGACGACTCCCCGGTCATCGCCCGCGCCCTGACCGAGCGTGCCCTGGCCGACGCCTGGGACAAGACACAGGGGGGCCTCGTCTATACCCTTGGAACAGACGGGCGCGTGGCGATCCCCGACCGCTACTGGTGGCCCCTGTGCGAAGCGATCGGCGTGCTGGCCAGCCTGATCAAGCTCGCGCACCGCCCCGAGGACGAGGCGTGGTATCGCACCCTCTGGACCTTTGCACAGGCGCATTTCATCGACAGGGAAAAGGGCGGCTGGTTCCCGGAAATCGACGCTGGTGGCAAACCGACCGCACGGCAGTTCCACGGCAAGCCCGACATCTACCACGCGCTGCAGGCCACGCTATTCCCGCTGACGCCGGGCTTGTCGCGCATGGCGCAAGCCCTGCCCGATCTGGGGGCATAGGCCCCCTGCCCCGGGAATATACAGGACTTGGCGCAGGCATGTCGGTCCGCGGCAGGAACCACGGACCGGCACCAACCAACCGGGTCAGAGGCTGTTCAGAAAATGCAGAAGGGACGCCCGGTGTTCCTTCAGGAACCCCGCGAAACTGTCCCGCGCGCTTTCCGCCTCTCCGCCGTGCCACAGGATCGCTTCTTCCAGCGAACGGGCCCGACCGTCGTGCAGAAAGTTGGTGTGGCCGCTGACCATTGCCGTCATCCCGATCCCCCACAGGGGCGGGGTGCGCCATTCAGATCCGGCCACATCCCCCGTGGGCGTCGTATCGGCCAGCCCCGGCCCCAGATCGTGCAGCAGGAAATCGCTGTAAGGCCAGATCACCTGGTTGCGAAGTTCCGGCGCGGTGTTTTCGCCGGTCGCATGTTTCGGCACATGGCACGACACGCAGCCTGCGGCGTAAAACAGCGCCTTGCCCTCCAGTACCCTCGGATCGTCCACCCCCCGACGCGCCGGCACGGCAAGATTGGCAGAATAGAAACTGACACTGTCCAACAGGCCGTCGTCCACTTCGGGCAGCCCGTCGTCATCGCCATGCTCTGCGGTGCGGCAGGTCTCCTGCGCCGTTGTGCAGTCGCCATGCGGCGCGGGGAACATCCAGGTCGATAGCGACATATCATTGAAAAACGCGAGTGCGGATTGCTCCATCACCGACCCGGTTGTCGCTTTCCAGCCGAACCGCCCCAATGCACCGTCGCCCAGCCAATGCGCACGGCCGGAAATCCCGTCGCCATCGGCATCGTCCGGATCCGCGCGCGACAAGATATCCTTTTGGTCGATTGCCTCGATCAGACCCAGCCCGATCATCTGCGGCGCGATCCGCGGGTTCAGCGCGACCCCCGCGGCCAAGGCGGCATCGGTGCTGTAGACCGGCCGCCGCAAATCGACATTTGTACCGTCGGGATAGGTGAACCGTACAGACTCATATACGACACGGATCGTGCCTTCGCCCGTGAAACCGGCAATCGCCTGATCCTGGAACTGGTGGCCGAACACGGGGTCGGGCGCGCCTTGCCCGTCGCTCAGGGCAAACAGCATCGACACCATGCTGGTGTCACCGTCCAGGGGCGGGTGACCACGCCCGCCGTTGATGTGACATCCCTGACAGGACCGGGCGTTGAAATAGGGACCCAACCCGTCCGACGCGATGGTCGAAGACGGCGCGGCGACCCACTCGCGGTCGAACACCTCGTTGCCCTGGGCGAACTCGGCCCGCTGCGTGGCCGTGAGCATGGCAGAGGGGTGCGAAAACGCGCTTTGGTCGATCCGGTCCAGGGTGGTGCCCGTCCCGCCTTGCTGCGTTTCGAACTGTTCGGGGCGGCTGAAATCCGTTGTGGGGGCCAGAAGGCGCGCGTTCGGTTGCGCCTTGGTTTCGGCCTCGGCCGACAGGGCCAGCGCCGCCATGGCCAGAACGGCAGAGCCCAGGGACAGGACAAGAACGGGATGTTTCAAAGCCACCTCTGTCAGTTCGGGGGACCGGTTCGGCCCCCCGTTTCCGTTTTTCGGCCACTGGCCCCGGTGTTAATCGAAGACTGCGCCGGGCTTGTCCAGACTGTGAAAGTCGGCCACCGCGCGGCTTGCCGCCGCCCCCGGTTCGGCGGTGGCGCGCGCCAGGGGTGTCAGCCGCCAAGGTGTTGCGGGCCGACGCCTTCGAATTGCGGCGTACCGAGTTGCCCCAGCGCGCGGATCAATTCCAGCTTCAGGATATCCATCGCCCGATCCGCGCCCGCCGCGCCACCGGCGCCAACCCCGAAAGCCATCGCGCGTCCGGTAAGGCAGAAATCGGCGCCCAGCGCCTTGGCACGCAGCACATCCGCGCCACGCCGGATGCCGCTGTCCATGATCACGGTCATCTGGTCGCTGACCGCCGCCGCGATGGCCGGAAGCACGTCGGCCGTCGGCGGGCCAAACGCCACCTGTCGGCCGCCATGGTTGGAAACGACGATGCCGTCACAGCCGATCCGGGCACAGCGCAACGCGTCATCGGCGTGCAGGATGCCCTTGACCAACAGCTTACCCGCCCAGCGCGCGCGTAGTTTCTCAAGGCTCTCCCAGGAAAAACCCGGTGTGATCAGCGTCTTTTGCACATCGGCATAAGACGTCGCGCTTTTCAGAAGATCGGCGTAATTCGCCACGTTGGGCGTACCGTTGCGCAGGCTGGACAGCGCCCAACGTGGATGCGCCGCACATTGCGCGATGACCTCGGGCGTAAAGCGGAACGGCACGGCGAGCTTGTTACGAATGTCACGGTCGCGCTTGCCCGCGGCCGGAACATCAACGGTCACCATCATCACCTCGTAGCCCGCGGCCTCGGCCCGGGCGATCAGCCCTTCGGTGACCTGGTCGTCGCCGGACACGTAAAGCTGGAACCAGCCGTTGCCATCCGCGGCCTCGGCCAGCGCTTCCAGCGCGGTCGAGGCGGCAGAGCTGGCCACGTAGGGAATGTTTTCGCGCTTGCACAGTCGCGCAAGCGTCAGGTCGGCACCAGGCCAGAACGCGTTGAGCATCCCGATGGGCGCCATGCCAAAGGGCAAGTCAAACGCTTTGCCAAAAAGCGTTGTCCCCGTGTCGATCCGAGAGACATCGACCATGTAGCGCGGGGTCAACTCGACCCGTTCAAGGGCTTCGACATTGCGCCGCATGTTCCGTTCGGATTCCGCGCCGCCATCCACCAAGTCAAAGGCAAAGCGCGGAATCCGCCGTCTGGCCAGGGTCCGCAGGTCGTCGATGCAGGCGGCACGGTCCAGAGAACGGCGCATCAGATCGACCACCCGCCATCGACCGCAAAGGCCTGTCCGGTGGTGAACCCCGCCATGTCGGATGCCAGGTAGCAGACCATCTCGGCGATTTCCTCGGGCGTGCCAAGGCGTCCCATGGGCTGCCGCGCCTTGAACGCTGCCAGCGCCGCGTCGAAATCACCCGTCGCCCGCAGCCTGTCTTCAAGCGAGGGGCTTTGCACCGTGCCGGGGCAGATCGCGTTGCAGCGGATGCCCTTTTGTACGAAATCGGCCGCGATGGCCTTGGTCATGCCGATGATCGCGGCCTTGGAGGCGCCATAGGCGAACCGGCGCGGTGCGCCTTTCTCGCTTGAAACGATCGAGGCGATGTTGACGATCGAGCCCTGGCCCTTGTCCAGCATGCCCGGCAAGACCGCCTTGGTCAGCCGGTACATCGCCTTGGCATTCAGCGCAAAGGATCGGTCCCATGCGTCGTCGTCACAGTCCAGGATCGTACCGTCATGCACCCATCCTGCGCAGTTGACCAGAATGTCGAACTGCGGATGGTCCTGGACCAGCGCGGCGACAGCCCCGGCATCCAGCACGTCAAGGCGCTGCCCGGTGATCCCGTCGTTGCCCGCGGCCAGCGCGTCCACGCCGGTGCCGTCGATGTCTGTTGCGATCACCCGCGCCCCGCGCGCGGCCAGTGCTTCGGCCGAGGCGCGGCCAATGCCGTTGGCCGCGGCGGTCACAAGGGCGGTTTTTCCGTTCAGCGTTTGCATCTTGGTCCTTTCAACGAGCAAGCCAGCCACCGTCCACCGTCACGCAACTGCCGTGGCAATAGGCGGCAGCGTCGGAGGCGAGGAAAACAGCGGCACCGGCAATTTCCGAGGGTTCGGCAAAGCGCCCCGCCGGGATACGGTCAAGCAGCGCCTTCGCACGATCCGGATCGTCGCGCAGCGCCTGGGTGTTGTCAGTGGCGGTATAGCCGGGCGCGATGGCGTTGACGTTCACCCCCTGCGCAGCCCATTCGTTGCACAGAGCCTTGGTCAACCCCAACACCGCGTGTTTCGACGCCGCGTAGGCAGGCACCCGAAGGCCGCCTTGCGATCCCAGCACCGAAGAGACGATGACGATCTTCCCGCCCCCTTGCGCCACCATTCGCGTGCCGGCCGCCTGGCACAGCAGCCAGACGCTGTCGAGATTCACCGACAGAACGCGCCGCCAATCCGCCAGCGGCATCCGCGTGCTGTCTTCGCGGTGGATAATACCGGCGTTGTTCACAAGGATATCAAGGCCGCCCAGCGTGTCGGCGGCAAAGTCGATCACCTCGCTGGCGGCGCGTTCGTCCATCTCGACGAAATCGGCGCGAACTGCGGCCCCTTTGCGCCCGAAGGATTCGATCTTGGCGATCGTTTCTTCAGGGGCATGACTGCGATAGGTCAGCGCAACGTCGGCCCCGGCGGCGGCAAGGGCGAGGGCAATGCCCTCGCCGATGCCGGTTGCCCCGCCGGTGACCAGCGCCTTGCGGCCCGTCAGATCAAACGGATGCCCCATGGCTCAGTACCGGTTCGCGATGGGCAGGTCTTCGGCCGGGAACAGGCTGATCACCTCGCACCCGTTTTCCGTCACGACGACTTCTTCCTCGATGCGGGCAGCGGAATAGCCGTCCGTCGCCGGGCAATAGGTTTCAAGGGCAAAAACCATGCCGGTCTGGATCTCCATCGGGTGATCCAGCGAAACCGCACGGCTGATGATGGGCCGTTCGTGCAAGGCCAGACCCAGACCATGCCCGAATTGCAGACCAAAGGCGGCATCTTCGTTGGGGAACCCGAACTCTTCTGCCTTGGGCCAGACCTCGGCCACCTTGTCTGTTGTCACGCCGGGCTTGATCATCGAGATCGAGGCGTCGATCCACTCGCGGGCCTTCACGTAGGCGTCGTTCTGAGCGGGTGTTGCGCGGCCGACGTTGAAGGTCCGGTAGTAACAGGTGCGATAGCCTTGATAGGATTGCAGGATGTCGAAGAAGGCCTGGTCACCGGGGCGGATCAGACGGTCCGTGAAGTTGTGCGGATGCGGGTTGCAGCGCTCGCCGGAGATCGCGTTGATCGCCTCCACGTCATCGGAGCCCATTTCATAAAGCATCTTGTTGGACAGGGCGACGATATCGCTCTCGCGTACGCCCGGTTTCAGCTCTTCATAGATCATGTGATAGACGCCATCGACCATGCTGGCCGCCTGCGTCAAAAGCTGGATTTCGTCCCAGTTCTTGATCTCGCGCGCCGCCAACATGATCTGCTGACCGTCGATGACATGCAGGCCTTCCTCTTGCAGGGCGTGGAACATGGCGGTTTCGGCATAGTCGACCCCCACCGGCATGTCGCCCATGCCTGCGTCGCGGATCAACCCGGCGATCTGTTTCGCGTATTTCTTCATCAGGCCGAATTCCGGCGGAATCGTCCCGCGCATGCCCACGACACCGGCGAGGCAGTGGCTGGGCTCCAGCCAGTCGGAATAGCGCTTGTGATGCTCTGCCGCCGATCCAAAGTCCCAGACATAGGGGCTGTCATCGCCCGTCAGCAGGCAGAAGCGGCACATCTTGTCCCGTTCCCATTCGCCGATCTTGGTCGCGGACACGTAGCGGATGTTGTTCACGTCGAACAGCAAAAGCGTCCCCGCCGGAGAGTTCTGAAGCGCCTGCCGGGTGCGTGCCAGACGATAGCGGCGCAGGCGGTCATGATCGATCCGACGTTCGAAATCGACAGACATATGGCCCCAGGCTGGCAGCTTGTCGCGCCATTCCCAGTTGGGCTCAAGATCCTTCGGGGTGAGCATGTTCGGCATCAGGGCACGGGACATGAGAGACTCCTCCGGGCGCGCGCAGCAGCCCGTTTTTGTGGGGTTAGAATTTTATTGAAATCAGCGGGTTACTTGGTCACCCAGCCACCGTCGATCGAGATCATCTGGCCGGTCATGTAGTCGCTGTCGTCACTTGCAAGGAACGACGCGGTGCCGGTGATATCCTCGGGATAGGACACGCGTTTGATCACAAGGTTGTTGGCGACGATATCGTCATAGGCCTGGCCTTCACGTTCCTTGAAACCGATCTCGACCAGGTCCTTGTCAAGCTGCTCCCAAAGCGGCGTGACCACCACGCCGGGCGCATAGCCGTTGACGGTGATGTTGTGCTCGGCCAGACCCAGCGCGCCGCATTCAGTCAGCGCGAGACAGCCATATTTCGAGGTACAGTAAACCGTTACATCAACCAGCGGTTTTTTCGACGCGATGCTGCCGACGTTGATCAGCTTGTAGGGATGATCCGCCATCGGGCCCTGGGCGATCATCTGACGGGCGACCTCTTGCATCCCCAGCCACATCGCCTTGGTGTTGACGTTCATGATCATGTCCCAGTTGGCCTCATCGATATCCATGAAGAACCTGGGCTTGTTCAGGCCGGCGTTGAATAACGCAACGTTGATCGAGCCAAACGCCTCGACCGTCGCGGCCACGGCATTGGCATTGTCCGCGCGGCCGGTTACGTCCATCCTGACAGCAATGGCGCGGCCCGCCCCCCTGGCATTGATGGCGTCGGCAACTTTTTGCGCCTCGTCCCCGTCAAGATCCCCAAGACAGACATTGGCGCCCTGGGCGGCAAAGGCTTCGGCGTTGGCCTGTCCCATGCCGCGCGCCGCGCCAGTGATCAGAATATTCTTCCCTTTCAAGCGATTGGGGTCCATGTCATTTCCTCCCTTTCATCACGGTGTCGCGTTTGGTCGTATCAGTTTGTCGGCGCGCGCCTGTGCCCGGCGCAGCGCTTCGCGCGGGGGCGTCAGCCCGCGCAGCATGTCGTGAAATTCCTCGCCGCAGATCTGAAAGATGCCGCCGATCTCGGGCACCGGCGGGCGCGGCCAGAACTGCAATTCATCCCGCCAAGACATCCCGTCCACTGCCTCGAAGATCGTCGAGGTGCGGCGAACCTCGGGGTCTGCGCCGACGGAATAGCGCGGGTTCGTGCGGCTGCCGTTCTGAACGTAGAGCTTTTGCGCCTCGGGCGATGTGAACACCTTGAGCGCTTCAACCGCGGCCGGAATGCGTTCAGGTGCAAGGTTGGCCGGGATGCCCATGACGTAGCCGCCGACAGGCGCCACCGGCCGCGCCCCGGGTGCAGGCGGATGTGGCAGATAGCTGGTCTGTCCGCAGGCCGGTGATGTATCGTCAAGTTCGAAATAGGGCGCCAGCAACGTATAGCCGTATGCCATTGCCACCTTGCCAGAGGCATAGGGCCGAACCCGTTCATACCAGGACATCGACAGGATGTCGGGCGGAGAATACTTCAGCAGCTCGAGAAGAAACTCCGCGACCTGCAGCCCGGCCTTGGTGTCGATCATCGCGCGATAACCGCCCTGGGCAAGATGCCCGGTGCCGAATCCGCCCGCAACGTCTGGCAAATCCAGGATCGGCTGGCCGAAATCCGCATAGGTCATCAACACGGTATGGCCCAGCGCCGTTCCGCGCGCCGCGTTCCAGGCGATGCCATATTTTCCGTGCGTCGGGTCGTGAAGGGCACGGGCAGCGTGCAGCAGCGCATCGGTGCTGGCGGGTGGCTCCAACCCGGCCTCTGCGAACACGTCGTGGCGAAAGAACAAAAGCTCTGGCGTGGTCTGTGCCGGCACGCCATAAGCGCGCCCGCCCCAATGCGCGCCTTGCCAGCCCGCGGTATGAAAATCGGACGGATCAAGCTCGGCAAGGTCCATCACCTGATCGAGCGGCATTAGAATGCCGCGGCTGGCAAACTCGCCAATCCAGGGCAGGTCCACGGCAATGATATCATAGCGGCTGGTGTCACGGGCTGCATTGCGCAAGGTTTCCTCGCGCAGACGGTCAATCGAGAACGCGCGCTGGCTGATACTTGACCCGATCACCTGTTCGAACTGGCGCTTGAGGTTGTCCATGACCATGAAGGTCGGGTCGCCATGCACCAGAACCCGCAACCCGCCAGACAGCTTCAGCGGTTCGGTCAGAACCCGCAGCGGCGGGATCGAATGCGCGGCCGCATAGCTGCCGCCGAAATAATAGTCTTTTGTATCACGGTTCCGGGCCACGCCGCCGAACGCCCCTTCGCACAAGCGCCGCAAGCGGCCCGACATCTGCACCCATGTCTCCAGCAACACATCGCTTGGATGCAGGGAAAAGCTCTTGCCCGATGCGGTGCGGGGGCGCTGCTCGATCAGCCCGGCTTCGATCATCTCTTTCAGACGGCGGTTCGCAGTGGCATAAGGCACGCGGCTTGCGCTGATCAAAGAGGTGGCGGTGACGGTCTTGCCATCGAAATGTCCCTGAAGCAGATGGATGGCCATCCGCAGGTGGGCATTGGGAACAAACAGGTCAATCGCGCCCTCGATCTCGTCGTTGAGCGCCTCCAGAAACGACAGGATCTCGACCGCCTCGGGCTTCGCCATTGGCGCAGCAGGGCTGTGTCGGGTATGTCGTCCCATGTCGTTCATTGTCCATGTGCGCCTTTTGTTGTCGGGCTTGATGTCAGGCTGTTCTTGCGGCGTACTCGCCGTATCCAATCTGGATGAATCGCGTTGTGGCACCTCTGGCCTCCTTGCAGGATGTCCAATGTGATCGTCACAACGTATCGCAATAATGTTCATTATGAATTTCTTTATATCCGATATGGATATCTTATCTGGTTCGGCGCGTCGGGAATCCGGGCAGGTTGTGACTCGATCGTTCGGCGGGGCCGGATGATGGTTCGGCTTCTGCAAGAGGCCGCGGGCCGTCCGTAACGGGACACACGCCCACTTCAATTTTTGGGAGGAAGAACATGAAGATCAGGACATTCCTGGCAGTGACCACCGCAGCCGCCACCCTTGCCGGTGGGGCATTTGCCGATGGCCATGGCGGTACCATGAAGATCGGAATCACCCAGAACAACGTGGGTGTCGACAGCTATCAGACCACCTATGAGAAGGCCTTCATCGAAGCGGCTGACGCCAATGACAAGGTCGAGACCGTCGTGCTGGATGCCGGCGGCGACGTGGCGCGCCAGATCGCCCAGATGGAAGACCTCATTCAGCAGGAAGTCGACGCCATCATCATCTGGCCGACCAACGGTGAAGCGGTCATTCCCGCCGTGCGCAAGGCCTATCAGGCCGGCATCCCGGTTATCGTGACCAATTCGAACATTGCCGAGGCGGGCTTCAGCTTCGTGAAGTCATTCTCGGGTCCCGACAACATCACGCAGGGGGCCCGCTCGGCCGAGATCATGTGCGACAAGTTCAAGGCCATGGGCATCGAGAACGAAGCCAAGGTCGTCCACATCACCGGCCAGCCGGGGTACACCACGGCGATCGAACGGGCGAAGGGTTTCGATGATCGTCTGCCCGAGGTCTGCCCGAACGTCACCGTTCTGGACACCCAGCCGGGAGACTGGAATCGCGAGAAATCGCAACAGGTTATGGAAGCCTTCCTGGTAAAGTACGACGACATCGACGGTGTCTATGCCGGCGATGACAACATGGGGGTGGGCGCGCTGAACGCTGCCAAGGCAGCGGGCCGCGACGGCATCATCTTCGTCGGCGCGACCAACTTTGCCGTCGGCTACGAAGCGATGGCCGCGGGCGACTACTGGGGCTCGATCTACCAGTCCCCGGTTGATGACGCGAAGGCCGCGCTGAAGACGGCGATCGATGTGCTCGAAGGCAAGGACGTGCCGTTCCTGAACTACTTCGATACGCCGAAAATCACGCAGGACAACATGGGCGAGTTCACCAAACCGGTGTTCTGATCGCGTCTGCTGCGGTGCGGGGGCCGACTTGCCCCCGCACGATGTTTAGCCTTAAACGAATTTAGACAGGGAAGCACGCCATGGGACGTGTCACGGATCGCGTTTGCCTCGTGACGGGTGCGGCGCGCGGCATCGGTCGCGCCATCGGAGAAGCCTTGCTCAACGAAGGGGCAAAGGTCTGTTTCGCAGACATCGACATTGACGGCGTCAACGCCGTCGCCGACGCCAACCGGGCACAACATGGGGACCGCGTAACGTCGGCGCAGGTCGACGTCACCAGCCGCGCGCAGGTTCGCGCAATGGTCGCACACACCGTCGAAACCTTCGGCCGCATCGACGTCAAGTTCAACAATGCAGGCGTGAACAAGCCGATGAACTTTATGGACGTGGACGAAGACAACTGGAATTTCATCATGGGCGTCAATGGTTTGGGGTGTCTGATCGGGATGCAGGAAGCCGCCCGCCAGATGATTGCCCAAGGCCCTGCCGCTGACGGCATGGCGGGCAAGATCATCAACACCGCGTCGGTTGCCAGCCGTCAGGGCTATGACAACGTCGCACCCTATTGCGCGTCGAAATTCGCCGTCGTGTCGTTGACGCAATCGGGCGCGCGGGACCTGTCGAAACATGGTATCACCGTCACAGGGTTCGCACCCGGCGTGGTCCGGACAGAGATGTGGGAACAGGTCGACCAGGACCTGATGGCAATTGGCGCCGCCGAGCGTCCGGGACAGGCGATGGAGGAATTCTCTGCCGCTATCCTCAAGGGACGCGTCGCAACGCCCCCTGACATCACGGGAACAACGACGTTTCTTGCCTCGAAGGACAGCGATTACATGACCGGCCAGATCGTCATGATCGACGGCGGCATGACGCTGGTCTGACAGGTGCGCGCCACGGAACGACACGTCAAAACGCAGGCCTGCGGTTCAAGGGAGGGGATCATGGCAGCATTCGACCGAAGGGCGATCGGCAGCGTCTTGGCGAAACAGGGTATCCTGATCGCCTTTGCGCTGTTCATGATCGCCTTCACCATCGCCAATCCAAAATTCATCACCATCGACAACGTGTTCAGCGTTGTCCGGTCGTCGGCCATCCTTGGGGTCATGGCGCTGGGGGTGACCTTTGTGGTCATCAGCGGCAATCTCGATCTCTCGGTCGGCTCGATGATGTCGTTTTCGACCATCGTGGTGCTGGACCTGCATGACAGGATCGGCCCGGCCCTTGCCATTCCCGCGATGTTCGCCATGACGCTCAGCCTTGGTGCCTTCATCGGGTTTCTGGTCGGTTACCTCCGGCTGAACTCACTGATCGTGACGCTCGGCATGCTCTCGGCGATCCATGGCCTGACACTGACCTATTCCGGCGGGCAAAACATGGACATCGCCGACAAGGAAGGCACCTGGTTCTCGGTCTTCGGTCAGGGCTCCGCGCTTGGCATCCCCGTACCGATCCTGATCCTGGTGCTGTTGGCGGCGCTGCTTGGCCTTGTGCTGGCGCGCACCCCGTTCGGGCGCAAGGTCTATGCGGTTGGCGGCAACGGCACAGCGGCAACCTTTTCGGGCATCAAGCGCGCGCGCACCGTGTTCACGTGCTACCTGATCTCGGCCGGCTGCGTCGCCACGGCAGGTGTGATGCAGGCCAGCCGATCGCTGGGCTCGCAAAACACCGTGGGCCAGGGTCTGGAACTTGAGGTGCTGGCCGCCGTGATCCTGGGCGGCGCGTCCTTGCTGGGCGGCTCTGGTACGATCTTCAAGACAGTAATCGGCGTGCTGATCCTGGGCTTTATCCAGAACGGTCTGCTGCTGGTGGGCTTGCAGTTCTATGTCCAGTTTGTCGTGACCTGGATCATCATCATCCTTGCGGTCTGGCTCGATATCGCAGCCAAGCGCGGCAAGCTGTTCTCGCATATCGCGTAACGCCCGCACGCCGCGACCGCGGCAGGGCACGGAAAGCAAGAGGGGGCGTTATGAAACAGGGCACACTCTCCAAGGCGCTGAAGGGCGGCGCAATCTGGGGCTTCATCCTGATCGAACTGATCTTTTTCAGTGTGGCAGGCGAATACCTTTCGCTGTCTGACAAGGCATTCATGGACGGGCAGAACATGCTGTTGCTGTTCAAGCAATCCGCCCCGATCGGCATCATCGCGATGGGTATGACCCTCGTCATGGTCAACGGCAACATCGACCTGTCGGTCGGCGCGACCTTCGCCATCGCGGCCATCATCCTGCTTGACAGCATGACCTGGACGATCTTCGGCGGGTTTGGCGACTGGGTGATCCCGGTGGCCTGGCTGCTGGCGCTTCTGACTGGTACGCTGCTGGGCGCGCTGAACGGGTTCATCGTCTGGAAAACCGGCGTGGACGCCTTCATCGTCACGCTGGGCTCGATGCTGGGTTATCGTGGCATTGTCTTCATGTTCAACGGCGAAAACCCGACCAGCCATCTGAACTGGACGCTGGTGGACTTTGCCGAGGCCCAGTTCCTGGGCTTCGCCACGGCGACATGGTTCCTGCTTGGGGTGACGCTTGTCATGTGGTTCGTCATGAGCCGCACGGTGCATGGCCGCAACGCCTATGCCATCGGCGACAACCGCGAGGCCGCGGTCAATGCCGGCATCCGCGTGGGCCCGCACATGATGATCAACTTTGCCATCATCGGCTTTCTCGCAGCGCTTTCGGCGGTGGTCTTCTACTCCGAATCCGGCTCGGTCAATCCCAACGACGGGCAGCTTTACGAACTTTGGGTGATCACCGCTGTAGTCCTGGGCGGAACCAAGATCACCGGCGGCGCGGGCAATGTCATCGGCACCTTCGGCGGCGTCATCGCGATCCAGCTTCTGCGCAAGGGGCTGGGCCATATCGGGGCGGATACCTCGACGGTGAATCTGGTGATCGGCCTGATCCTCATCGCGGTGCTGTTCCTTGACAAGCAATTGAACATCAAGGGCAAAGAGGAGCTGCGGGTATGACCGATCCGGTTCTCAGACTTGAAAACATCGTCAAGACCTTTCCCGGCGTACGGGCGCTCGACGGGGTCTCTTTCGCGGTCATGCCGGGCGAGGTGCACGCGCTCATGGGCGAAAACGGCGCCGGAAAATCCACGCTGATGAAGGTTCTGGGCGGCATTCACCAGCCGACAGAAGGCGCGATCATGGTTGGCGATGAACAGGTGGTCATGGCCGGCCCGCTCGAGGCAAAGGCCAAGGGGATCGTCTTCATTCACCAGGAACTCAGCCTTGCCGAAGAACTGAGCGTGGCCGAAAACATCTATCTCGGGGAACTGCCCCGCAAGCGATTTGGCTTCGTGGACTGGGCGACGCTGCGCGAACGGACCAATGCGATTCTGCAAAAACTCAACGTTGGCTTCGACGCTTCTACGCGGGTGGGCGATCTTTCCATCGCCAATCAGCAGATGGTCGAGATTGCCCGCGCCCTGACGGTGGATGCCAAGGCGGTGATCTTTGACGAACCCACCGCCTCGCTCACCGATGCCGAGAAAGTGGTGCTGTTCGACGTGATCGCGGATCTCAAGGCCAGCGGCGTCGGCATCATCTATATCTCGCACCGCATGGAAGAGATCTTCAAGATCACCGACCGGATCAGCATCCTGCGCGACGGGCAATACCAAGGCACGGTCAGCACCGCCGACACCACCGAAGAGGCGGTGACCCAGATGATGATCGGGCGCAAGCTGGACCTGACGCGCAACGCCGCACACCACGACCTGGGCGATGTCGCGCTTGAGGTGCGCGGGCTGTCCTGCGGCAAGCTTTACGAAGACGTCAGCTTCGAGATCCGGCGCGGCGAAGTTGTGGGGTTCTACGGACTGGTCGGTGCCGGACGCACGGAAATCGCGGAAACGCTCTTTGGCCTGCGCACGCCGACGGCCGGTACCATTCACCTCGGCGGCAAGGAACTGCGCATCAATTCGCCGTCAGAGGCCATCGCCCACGGCATCTCTCTGGTCCCCGAGGACCGCAAGGGCCAGGGGCTCGTGCTTGGGATGAATTGCAGGGACAACATGACCCTGCCACAGGTCGACGACCTTACCGCCGGGCCATTCATGGCCGAAGGCGCCGAGGTGGCGATTTTCGACCAGTACCGCGACCGGCTCGATATCCGTACCCCGGGGTGGAAGCAAAAGGTCGGCAACCTGTCCGGCGGCAATCAACAGAAGATCGTCATCGGCAAGTGGCTGTCCATGCACCCCGATGTGCTGATCGTCGACGAACCCACGCGTGGGATCGACGTCGGATCGAAATCGGAAATCCACAAGCTTTTGCGCGGTCTTGCAGCACAGGGGTATGCCGTCATGGTCATCAGCTCGGAGATGCCCGAGGTGCTGCATGTCTCGGACCGGATCGTGGCCATGTATTCTGGCCGGATCATGCGCACGTTCACCTCCGAAGAGGTCACCGAAGACAGCCTGATCCAGGCGATTTCGGGGCTGAACGCACCGCCCGAGGTGGCGTAAGGCGCACCATGCCGCGCCTCTGGTACTGCACGCACCGGACAGCCGCGCGTTGACCGCCGGCTCAGTCTCACTCGACATACAGGAAGGACATTTTATGAAACTTCTCCGCTACGGCCCCGCTGGGGCCGAGAAACCCGGCCTGCTTGACAGCGACGGCTTCGTGCGTGACCTGTCCGGCGTCGTGGCCGACATCGGCGGCGAAGTTTTGCGCCCCGAAGGTTTGGCCAGGATCGCCGCGCTGAACGTGGCCACCCTGCCCCGCGTCGACGGCACACCACAAGATGATCTGCGGCTTGGCGCCTGCGTCGGCGGCATCGGTAAATTCGTCTGCATCGGGCTGAACTATGCCGACCACGCGGCCGAAGCCGGGATGCCCATCCCCGAAGAGCCGATCCTCTTCAACAAATGGACCTCTGCGGTGGTCGGGCCCAACGATCCGATCCAGATCCCGCAAGGCTCGATCAAGACCGATTGGGAAGTCGAACTTGGCGTGGTCATCGGCAAACCCGGCGCCTACATCGCGGAATCGGATGCGCTGGATCATGTGGCGGGCTACTGCGTGATCAACGATGTCTCCGAACGTGATTTCCAACTCAACCGCGCCGGCACCTGGGACAAGGGCAAGGGCTGTGACACCTTCGGCCCCACCGGCCCCTGGCTTGTAACGCCGGACGAGATCGCGGATGTTGACGCGCTGGCGATGTGGCTCGATGTCGATGGCACACGGATGCAGTCCGGCTCTACCGCGACCCTCATCTTCAAGATCCCGCAGCTCATCGCGTATTGCAGCCAGTTCATGAGCCTGCAAAACGGGGATGTCATCTCGACCGGCACGCCACCGGGCGTCGGCATGGGCCAGACCCCGCCGCGCTATCTTTCGGGCGGAGAGACGGTGTCGCTTGGGATCGACGGGTTGGGCGTTCAATCAAGCAAGGTCTTGCCCGCCTGAACGGACCGATCCAGCGCAAGATTCCCTTGTGTCTTGCGCTGGGGGCATCACACTTGTTTGCGCCGCGTCGAAACGGCACATTCGCGGTCGCCTGCGCTGTCAGGGTGGCGCAGACTTTCCATCACCGGGGACTATGTGGCGGACAGGTCAAGGTGCATGGACACTTACCCGGTGACGCTGTTCGCAGCGTGACCTTTTTGGAAAGCCGTGCGCGCAACGCGACTGCACCAAAGCCCTAAGTCACCAGGAAATCAAAGTCCGGATGGGTTTGAAACCGCCAGTTGCGGCGGGGCCCGGCCATCACATTGAGGTAGTACATCTCGATCCCATGAGGCGCTGCACAGGGGTGATGACCGCGCGGAACCAGCACGACATCGTGGTCCGAGACAGCCATGGTTTCATCCAGGTCCCCTTCATCCGTGAACACGCGCTGAACACCAAAGCCCTGTGGCGGGTTGAGGCGATGGTAATACGTCTCTTCGAGATAGGTGATGTTCGGGAAATCATCGATATCGTGGCGATGGGGCGGATAGGACGACCAGTGCCCTGCGGGTGTGTAAACCTCTGTCACCAGCAGGCTGTCGGCCACGTCGCGTGCCTCCATCGCGATATTGTGGATGTAGCGCGTATTGGTGCCGGAGCCGCGTTTCTCCAATTCGATCCCCTGCGGGCCCAGCCGCTGCGCCGGACGGCCGCCCTTGGCCGGGGCCGTGCAAACGGCAAGCGTACAGTTCGTTGTCGCCGTGGCGCGCCAATCGCTGCCCGGCGGGACATAAAGACAATGCGGCGGCTTGCGGTCAAACACGGACAACCGGTCGCCGATCACCCCGAATTCCTGGCCCGCGGCCGCGATCTCGGCATGCCCCTCGACCAGCACAAGGATCGCTTCGCGGTCACCGGTCGGCGCCAAGGCCACCTCCCCCGGGGCAAGCCGCCAGGTGTCAAAACCGACATAGCCCCAGCCCGCGCTTTCTGGCGTGATGGCATGGGTCTGGCCAGAGATGCCGGTCGGTTTGCGCAACAGATCGGTCATGCGGATGCTCCTTCAGGGCCGCTGCCGTGCAGCGAGCGCATCAAGTTCTGCCGAAACCGTGGCCGCGCTCAATCCATCGCGCAAGGCCCGCTGCATCAGCGCCGCCTGCGACTCGGGCGCCAGCCCACCGGTCGGCGGATCGGTATCCAGGTTGGTGGGAAAGGCGTAGCCCTCGGCCGTCGCTGCGATGGCCGCGTCTCGCTCGGCCGCGGTCAGATCGGTTGCGGCTTGCAGCAGCGGGTAAAGCGCCTTGCACATCCCAAGCCGATCTACGCTTTCCATCGCCCGCCCAAAGGCCGACGACACCTGCAGCAGGTTGGCCATTCGGTGAATATCGGTCGAGCGGTTTTGGCCCGCCGCATGGAACAGCGCGGGGTTGAAGAACACCGCATCGCCCTTGGCCAGCGGCAATTGCACCGCTTGGGCGGCAAAGAAATCGCGAAATTCTGGGCGGCGATAGGCCATGTAGCCCTCTGGGAACAGTTGCGAAAACGGCAAGAGTTGCGTCGGCCCGCTTTCGACCGGCATGTCGCAATGGGCAACCGCGCCTTGCAAGGTCATGCAAGCCGACAGCGCATGCTGATGCGCCGGAAACCGTGCCGCAACCTCCGCGGTCTGGAACCCGAGATGATAGTCGCGATGGACCTGCTGCGTCTGCCCGCCGGGCCGTACAAGGTTCACCTGCGCGGTCATCTGGTAGCCCGGCCCCAGCCACGCCTCGCAAACCGCCGCGATGGCGGGGTTGGCGAAATAGCGCAGGAACACCGCCGGATCGGCCGCGCAAAGTTTTTGCAGCGCGTTCCAGATACGGTCATTGGCCCCTGCGGCGGCGAAATGATCAGCCTTGGCCCCGTTCTCTGCCTTTTCCCGCGCGATGATCTGGTTGAACAGATCGCTTGCGGCATCAATCGGGCCGGTATCGGCATACGCCGATTTCAAGACGATCACCCCTGCCGAGTGCCCCAGAACACGCGCCCATTCGGCCATCAGGCGTTGCCGTGCAACGGGGTCGTCCAGCATGCCCGCGCGGGTATCCATGTCGTAGATCGGGATATTCATCGCCACCTCGGCCGCCAGGGGAACCGTGGCCGGGTCAAGGGTCTGTCCGGTAAGAGCGGCGAACTGATCCAGTTCGCCGCTCTCGGTCCTGTAAAACATCTGCTCCGTCATCGCCGGCTCAGACCGTTCCGCCAAGCGAGCCTTCGAGCGCGACCAACTCCTGCCCGCCGGCCATCATGTCCTGCAACTCTTCCGGTGTGATCTGGCCGCGCTGCGCGGTGCCCAGCGTCTTGCCCCGGTTAAGCACGGTAAAACGGTCGCCCACGGCCAGCGCGTGGCGGACGTTGTGGGTGATGAACACCACGCCGATCCCCTTGCGCCGGACCTTGTCGATGGTGGACAGCACGTTCGCCGTTTGCCGCACGCCCAGCGCCGAGGTCGGTTCGTCCAGGATCAGCACCTTGGCGCCGAAATAGACCGCGCGCGCGATGGCAACCGTCTGCCGTTCGCCGCCCGACAGCGTGCCCACAGCTTGATCGGGCGAGCGCAGGTTGATGCCCATCTTGCGCATTTCGTCCATGGTGACCGCGTTCGCCTTTTCGAAGTCGATCATTCTCAGCGGGCCGAACCCCTTCACCGGTTCTCGGCCCATCCAGAAGTTTCGGGTCACGCTCATCAGCGGGATCATGGCAAGATCCTGATAAACCGTGGCGATCCCGGCCTCCATCGCGTCGCGGGGGCTGGAAAAATTCATCTCCCGCCCTTCGAACAGGATCCGGCCCGACGTGGGTTTGTGCACCCCCGACATGGTCTTGATGAAGGTCGATTTGCCTGCGCCGTTGTCGCCCAGCAGGCAGTGACATTCGCCGGGACGGATGTCGAAACTGACCCCGTTCAGCGCGATGACCGGGCCGAAGTGCTTGGTGATGTCGGACATCTCGACGATCGGGTTGTGATCGTAGCTGCTCATCGCTTGGTCTCCTTTTGATCCGTCATGATCAACGCTCTCCGGTGATGATGCGGCGGATATAGGTGTTCAGGATCACCGCCAGCAGCAGGATCACGCCAAGGAACACCCGGAACAGGCTCGATTCAACGCCGGCAAAGAACAGGCCCTGCTGCACCACGCCAAAGATCAGCGCACCAAGCGCCGCCCCCACGACCGAGCCGTAGCCCCCGGTCAGAAGCGCGCCGCCAATCACCACGGCAATGATCGCTTCGAATTCCTTCAACAGGCCACGATCCGCGCCCGCCGATCCGAACTCCATCACCTGACAGGTCGCGAAGACACAGGCACAAAACGCGGTCAGCATGAACATCAGGATCTTCACCCGCTCGACTGGTACACCAACATACCGCGCCGCCTGCGCGTCGCCGCCCGCAGCGAAAATCCAGTTTCCGAACCGGGTTCGGGTCAGAATGAAATGCCCGACGATCACCAGCGCGATGGCCCAGACGATCAGCATCGGCAGCCCGTCGATCACCGGCTGACCCGCGCGATTCCCGCGCGAGAATGTGTCAATCAGGCCGATATCGGCAAGCCATGTGAAGACAAAGCCAAGAATCTTTCCGCCAAACAGCGGCGCCAGCCAATCGCCCTGGGCCGCGTCGTCGATGCCGCCGATGATGGTCCGGCGCTCGATCACCTGCGGGAAGAAGATGGTAAAGCCGCGCAGGATGAACAGGAAGGCCAGCGTCACGATAAAGCTCGGCAGTCCGGTCTTGATCACGATGATACCGTTCAGCGCGCCAATCGCGAGGCAGAGCGCAAAGGTCGCAAGAATCGCGATCCAGATCGGCAGGTTCAAGGTCACGCCCAGAATCGCGATCGACATGCCCGCGAACCCGATCATCGAGCCCACCGACAGGTCGAACTCGCCCGCCACCATCAGCATGCAGGCGCCGACCGCGATGATCATGAACTGCGCGCTCACCTGGCTCCAGTTCATGATGCCCTGCGCATTGAACATGCCGCTGTCGCCCGCGAAAATGACAAACAGGATGAACACCGCAATGGTGCCGACGATCCCGCCAAGTTCCGGACGGATCAGCCATTGACGCAGGCCGCCCATGGTCTTGATCCGCTCGTCCGTCGGCCCCCCGGCCGGTTGTGCCTCTTCGGACATCGCCCCGAGTCCTCCCCTCGTGAATTTCTGAGAAAGAAGGGGCGAACAGCTGTCCTGCCATCCGCCCCTGTACGCGCATCCAGCCGTCAGTCGGTCCGACGCGCTTAGCGGTACTCGCCCGCGTATTTCGCGACCATTTCCAACCCATCGGCGGTCACGAAGCCGGGGCCGGAATTGATGTTGTTGCCCGGCAGCACGCCGTAACGGTGGTAGTTCGCCATCACCACGACCGGCAGATAGGCCTGCAAGAAGGGCTGCTGGTCGATACCCCACTTGATGACGCCGTCCTTGATGCCCTGCACGATGTTCTCGCCCAGATCGAAGGTGCCGAAATACATGTCACCGGCCAGACCCATTTCCTCAAGCGCAAGGATGGTCGGATCGGCAGAGGTCGGACCAAGGGTCAGCACCGCCTCGGTTTCGGGATTGGCATTGAGGTATGCCATCACCCGGTTGCGGATTTCCTGCGGGTCCTGACCCGAGTCGATCATCGAATCGCCCAGCTCCACACCCAGACCGTCAGCAAAACCTTGGCACCGCTGTGCCACAACGGTGTTGGAGATCGCGTGGTTCACGCACAGGAAGCTGCCGATCCCGTCGCCGGCAGCGCGCAGCCCCGCAGCATAGCCCGCATCATATTCAGGCTGGCCGACATACATCAGCGCGCCCACTTCGCGGGCCTGTTCCGGGGTGCCGGAGTTCATGATGATCACGTCCACGCCGGATTCGACCGCAGCGCTGACCGGGCCGGACAGCACGTCCATATCGGCAAGCGTGGTGATGATGCCATCGGGACCAGAGGCCGCCGCCTGCTCGATGATGCGCGCCATGTCGGCCAGGTCGCCGGTTGGCGGGTTGCGGTATTCAACCTCGACGTTCATCTGCTCGCCTGCCAGCGCCAGACCGTTCTTGATCGTGTTCCACCAACTGTCGCTGTCGGGTGCGTGGCTGACCAGCACGTAGCGCAGGGTGCCGTTTGTATCTGCGAAGGCCGCCGTGCCGCCCAGCAGGGCCGTGGCTGCAACCGCTGTCGCTGCCACGGTCTTCAGAAATGTGTTCATGGATACCTCCCAATATCTTTTCCACGGTCGACCGGGCCAGAACCCCCTCGCCGCATGAGAAAACGGTAGCGGCGTTTCCGACAATTTGCAACCGGTTGCAAAAAATTCTCTACCGATCCACGATGTGGTCGCGTGACGAGCGGGCTATACTGTTCGCACGCAATGGTGTCTGGACGGATCGACGATGGCGATAACCCTAAAGGACGTGGCTGAACGGGCCGGTGTGTCCCGCTCAGCGGTGTCGCGTACATTTACCGAAGGTGCTTCGGTCTCCAGAAAGACCCGCGCCAAGGTCGAAAAGGCGGCAGCCGAGCTTGGCTACAGCCCCAACGCGCTGGCCTCGTCACTGACGACCGGGCGCACCAAGTTGATCGGTCTGATCTCGAACAACTTCCACAACCCCCTGTTTCTAGAGGTTTTCGACCTGTTTACACGCGGCCTGCAAGATCGCGGTTTGCGGCCGCTGCTGGTCAACCTCAGCGCAGAGACCGACCCCAAGCAATCCGTGCGCATGCTCAAACAATATTCGGTGGACGGCGCGATCGTGGCGTCCTCGACCCTGTCGCCCAGCTTTGCCGAAGCGTTCAAAGACGCGGGCATCCCGGTGGTCCATTCGTTTGGCCGGTTCTCGACGTCGCCCAATGTCCATGTCGTTGGCATCGACAACGTCGCCGCCGGACGCATGGCCGCCGAAACCTTGATCGCACGCGGCTATCGGCGCGTGGCGTTCCTTGGCGGGCCGGAACAGGCCACCTCGACTCAGGACCGCGCCTTGGGGTTTTTTGGCGCGCTGCGCGAACACCCCGAGATCGACGTTTCGATCAGTTACGCCAGCGCCTATTCCTTTGACGCGGGCCGGGTAGAAATGACCCGCCTGTTGATGACCGGGCCGGCCGAAGCCTATTTCTGCGGCGATGACGTGTTGTCGGTGGGCGCGCTTTCCGCGGTTCAAGAAGCCGGTCTGTCCGTGCCCGGCGACATTGGCATCATCGGGCTCAACGACATGGATATGGCCCGTTGGCAAAACATCAACCTGACCACCATCCGGCAGCCCGTGGCCGAAATCATCGGTGCCTCGATCGAACTTGTCGTCGGCACCATCGAAACGCCAAATCGTCACCCGGAAACCCGCCTGTTTCCCTGCCGCGTGATCGAACGCGGCACCCTGCGCGCCTTGCCCTGAGGCAGCGCGCGCAGGCCCTGTATGTGTACGGGTTGTGTATGGCGTGTGCACAGCCTGTGCGCGTGGGTTCAGCGGAACATCGGCGGTCGGGCGTCTATCCAGGCCCCGTCGGATTCAGCCGAACCAACCGCCGCATAGACCGCCGCCATCGACCGCAATCCGTCCTCGGCCGTGGGCAACCCGTCGCGCGTCTCGCCCCGGATCGCGGCGGCCAGATCGACATAGATATTCGCCACCGCCAAGGGGAAGCCTTCGGGATGGGCAATCGCGACCCGGCTCAGCCGCGCCGCCTCGTCCGACAGGCCCGATTCGCCCTTTTCCATGATCTGCGTGCGCCCGCCCACCGGCGTATAGAACACCTGGTTCGGTTGCTCTGACGCCCATCGCATTCCGCCGGTTTCTCCGAAGACCTGGATGTCGAACCCATGCTGCCGCCCGATGGCAACAGACGATGTCCAGAGCCGCCCAACCGTGCCGCCAGCCATACGGAAATTCACCATAGCGTCGTCTTCAAGCACCCGGCTGGAAATCGTCGAGGCAAAGTCGGCAGACACCTTATCCACCTGATCTCCTGCGATAAAACTCGCCATGTGCAGGGCGTGAATGCCGCAATCGGCAAATTGCCCCGACACACCCGCCATCGACGGATCATAGCGCCAGCGCACCCGTGGATTGTCTGCATCCGTGGCGTCACCGTGGTGCCCATGGCTGAAATTCGTGACGATCAGACGAACCTTGCCGATGCCCCCCGTGCGCACGATCTCACGCATCTCGCGCACCATCGGATAGGCCGAGTAGCAATAGTTCACCGCGCAGATCTTGCCGCTGGCCTTGGCGACGCGCACGATCTCTTCGCCCTCTTCCACGGTCATGGTCATGGGTTTTTCGCACAACACGTTGAAGCCCGCTTCAAGGAACGCCTTGGTGATCTCGAAATGGGTCGAGTTAGGCGTTGCCACGGTGACCAGATCAACCCGGTCGTCCCGTGTGGTTTCGCCCGCCAGCATCTCGCGCCAGTCGCCGTATGCCCTGTCCGGCGCCACGCCAAGGCTTTCGGCGTAAGCCTTGCCTTTCGCCGCATCGACGTCCATCGCCCCGGCCGCCAGGACAAAATTCCCATCTGCCTGCGCGCCCAGACGATGCGCCGGCCCGATCTGGCTGCCTTCGCCACCGCCGATCATACCCCAGTTCAAACGTGCCATGTGTGCCCTCTCAGAAGCCGATGGATTGCAGGAATTCGCGGTTTGCCCGCGCGTCGTCGATCGGAGAGCCATCAAGGGTCGGATCGCAGTCCTGCTCGACCGTGCACCAGCCCTCGAACCCGGAGTCGAGCAGGATTTGCCGAACCGCGGTAAAATCCACGTCGCCCTTGCCAAGGTTGCAGAAGATGCCTTGCCCGCAGGCATCGTAGAACCCGGTGCCCTTGGCAATTGCTTCGGCCTTGACCACCGGGTCTATGTCTTTGAAATGCATGTATGAAATCCGGTCGATATGGCGTTTCATGAACGCCACCGGATCGAACCCGGCATAGGAATGATGCCCGGTGTCGAAGCAGATTTTCAGGATGTCCTCAGGCACCTCGTCCAGCAGGCGCTCCAGTTCGGGTTCGAAATCCATGAACCCAGCGGCATGGGCGTGGATGCCGACGGTCAGGCCGTACTCCTCGGCCCCCAGCCTCGCGATATGGGCGATCCTGTCGCGGAATGCAGCCCATTCCTCGGCCCCCATCTGCTCGGCGGCCTCTGCCCGGCCCGCGGTCGGCGCGCGGCGCGGCGAGATCGAATCGATCAGCACCAGGTGCTGCGCGCCATGGGCCGTCAGCGCCTTGCAGGTCCGTACCGCACCATCAAGCACATCGTCCCATTGGTCGGGGTCGTGAAACGGGCGGAACACCACACCGCCGATCAACTCCAACCCGTGCTCGTCCAGCGCCTCGGACAGGATCGCGGGGTCCTCGGGCATGAAACCAACCGGGCCCAGTTCGATGCCAGTATACCCTGCGTTTGCGCAGTCGCTCAGCACCGAGCGCCAGGTGGGATTGCGCGGGTCATTTGCAAATTCAACGCCCCACGAACAGGGCGCGTTGCCGATACGAATCGTCATCTTCGGGTACCTTTCAGTCTTGCGGGACAGGCTGCCATCGGCCTGTGTCATGAGAGCGGAATGCGGCGTCGATTACCTGGCTGACGGCAAGCCCCTCGTGGAACGTCGGCCACGCCGGTTTCCCCTCGGCAATCGCCTGAAGGAAATCGCGGGCTTCGATGATGATCTGATCCTGATACCCCGTGCCATGCCCCGGACCCTGACAAAAGTCGAGGTAGTCGGGATGGGCCGGGCCGGTCAGGATCTTGGTAAAGCCGCGCGTCGCCTCGGGCCCTTCGGCGCGATACAAATGCACGGCGTTCTGATCCTCTTGATCGAAACGGATCGCGCCTTTTGTTCCATGTATTTCATAGGCATATCCCATTTTCCGACCCGTCGCGATACGGCTGAAAAACAGATGCCCCATCGCGCCCGAAGCGAAACGCACCATCATTTGCGCCTGATCGTCGTTGTCGACGGGCACCGGACCATCGGGGCCGGGGCGCTTGGTGTGGGCGGTTTCGATACGGGCCGACACTTCGGCGATGGGTCCCATCAGGGCGCGGGCGCAGTTGATCATATGCGGCGCCAGATCGCCCATTGTGCCATTGGCCCGGCCCGTCGTGCGCCATGTGGCAGGCAGGTCCGGGTCGCCCAGGAAATCCTCGGTATGTTCGCCGCGGAACCACGTCACGTCGCCAATCGCCCCGTCCGCCAGCAACTGCCGGACGAACTGAGTCGCGGGCGTGCGCACATAGTTGAACCCGATCATGTGCACCACGTCGGCGGCTTCGGCTGCGGCCACAAGGGCCGCGGCGTCGTCAAGCGACGCACCAAGCGGCTTTTCACAGAAGACCGGCTTGCCAAGCGCAAAGGCCGCTTCGGCGATGGCGCGGTGGGTCTCCTGCGGCGAGGCGATCACCACGGCTTCGACCTGCGGGTTCGACACCAGCACGTTCCAATCCGCCGTCGCATCGGCGAAGCCATACGCCGCCCGGTATCGCTCGGCCGAGCTGGTCGTCGATGCGCACACCATCTCAAGCCGGGGCCGCAAAGCCGTGTTGAACACCGCACCGACAGACGCCATGGCCACGGCATGTGCCTTGCCCATGTATCCGCCACCCACCAGACCGATTCCTATTTCTGTCACGATTGACCTCCCAGCCAAGTGCAATGCCGGTTGCAACCGGTTGCAAAACTCGTATCCTGAGTCCCGAAACGACGCAACGGGCAAACAGACGGATCGTGAAAATAGGGTCCGCCAGCGCCCGGAAAAGGAGGGTCTCATGGCCGAGGCAGACAGCACCATACGCCTGACGGTGGCGCAGGCAATCGTGCGCTACCTGATGAACCAGTACATCGAGATCGACGGGGTCGAAACGCGGATCTGCGGCGGCGGCTTTGGCATTTTCGGCCATGGCAATGTGCCCTGCCTGGGCGAGGCGCTCTACCCGGTTCAGGACGAAATGCCGCTGTACCGCGGCCAGAACGAACAAAGCATGGGCTTTGCCGCCGCGGCCTATGCCAAGTATCACCTGCGCCGCCGCTTCATGTTCTGCACCGCCAGCGCGGGTCCCGGCACCGCCAACCTGCTGACGGCCTCGGCGCTCGCCCATGCCAACCGTCTGCCGATGCTGATGCTGTGCGGCGACACGTTCCTCACCCGCCTGCCGGATCCGGTGCTGCAACAGCTCGAACATTTCGGGAATCCGACGTTTGGCGTGAATGACGCGTTCAAGGCTGTGACCCGGTTCTGGGATCGCATCACGCATCCGGCCCAGATCATCCAGTCTCTGCCAGCTGCGCTGAACACCATGCTGGATCCGGCCGATTGCGGCCCGGCTTTCCTCGGGCTGCCGCAGGACGTACAGGGATGGGCCTACGATTACCCCGTCAGCTTCTTTGCAAAGCGTGTGCATCGAATCCGCCGCCAAGCCCCGGACCCGGCCGAGGTGGCGGCGGCCGCCGCGGCGCTGCGCAGCGCCAAGCGCCCGATGATCATCGCGGGCGGCGGGGTGCAGTATTCCGGCGCCGTGGCCGAACTGACCGAATTCGCTGCGCGTCATGGCATTCCGGTGGTCGAAACCATCGCGGGACGCGCCAACATGGTGGCGACCCATGATCTGAATATCGGCCCCATCGGCGTAACCGGTTCGAACAGCGCCAACATCATCGGATACGAGGCAGATGTGATCCTGGCCGTCGGCACCCGTCTGCAGGATTTCACCACCGGGTCATGGACGGCCTTTGCCAAGGACGCCACCCTGATCGGGTTGAACGTCGGTCGCCACGATGCGACCAAGCACCTGTCCATGCCCATCGTCGGGGATGCGAAACTGGGGCTGGAGGCACTTGGCACGGCGCTCTCGGGCTACGTCGCGCCCGCTGCCTGGACCGACCGCGCGCGCGCCGAGCGCAAGGCATGGGATGCCTATGTCGCCGACAATGTCGCGCACGGGAACCGGCCGAACTCCTACGCACAGGCCATCGGCGTGGTGAATGACCTCTGCGACCCGCGTGACCGGGTCGTGGCCGCGGCGGGGGGCCTTCCGGCCGAAGTCACGGCCAACTGGCGCACGCTGGACATCGGCACCGTGGACGTCGAATTTGGCTTTTCCTGCATGGGATACGAAATCGCCGGCGGATGGGGCGCACGGATCGCACAATCCGAGGTCGAGCCCGATCAGGACACCATCGTCTTTACCGGCGACGGATCGTATCTGCTGATGAATTCTGACATCTATTCTTCTGTTCTGACGCGGAAAAAGCTGATCATCCTCGTGCTCGACAATGGCGGCTTTGCGGTGATCAACAAGCTGCAGAACAACACCGGCAATGAAAGCTTCAACAACCTGATCGCCGATTGCCCAACCGTGCCCGAAGCCTTCGCCGTCGACTTCGAGGCCCATGCCCGGTCGATGGGCGCGGATTCGGTGACGGTCGCCAACGCTGCCGAACTGGGCGAGGCGTTCAAGCGCGCCAAGGCCGCCGACAAGACCTCGGTCATCGTGATGAAGGTCGATCCCTACGAAGGCTGGACCACGGAAGGCCACACCTGGTGGGAGGTCGGCACGGCACAGGTATCCGAAAACCCGAACGTGCGCGAAAAACACGCCGAGTGGGAGGCCGAGCGCGTCAAGCAGCGGCAGGGTGTGTGATGCAACTGAACGGCAATCGCTTCATCATCATCGGGCGCGCAGGTATGGATTTCTACCCCGACCCGCCCGGCACCAAGACAGAAGCCGCGACGCAGTTTTTTGCGTGCCTTGGCGGCTCCTCGGCCAATATCGGCGTGGCGATCTGCAAACTGGGCGGATCGGCCGATCTGGTGACCTGCGTTTCGGACGACGCGATTGGCCGCTTTGCGCTGAACCAGCTGGATTACTACGGCATTGGACGACAGCACGTGCGATCGGTCGGCGGCGAGGCGCGCAACTCGCTGGCCGTGGTGGAAACCACGATCGAGGACCACCAGTCGGTCATCTATCGCAACGGGGCCGCTGATTTCGAGATGACCGAAGCGGATGTTGCCGCCGTCGATTACGCGCAATACGACGCGCTGATCACCACCGGCACTGTGTTTGCCGCCGAACCCTCGCGCTCGGCGGCGTTTTCCGGGTTCGAACGGGCAAAGGCAGCCGGCCTGCCGCTCATCTTCGATATCGACTATCGCCCCTACTCCTGGCCCTCGGCAGAGGTTGCGGCCGATGTCTATTCCCGCGCAGGCGCACTGTGCGACGTGATCGTCGGCAATGACGTCGAATTCGGCTTCATGGCGGGCGACTACGACAGGGGCCTCGACAAGGCGCGTGCGCTGGTGGCAGAAGGCGCCAAGATCGCCGTCTACAAGATGGGCGAAAAGGGCGCGATCACGATCACCGCCGAAGGCGAGGTCCGTACCGGCATCTACAAGACCGAGGCGCTGAAACCCACGGGTGCCGGCGACAGTTTCATGGGCGGATTTGTCAGCGGTCTGGCCGACGGCCTGCCGATGCGCGACGCGGTGCTGCAAGGTTCTGCCGCCGCAGCCATGGTCGTCGCCCGCGTTGGCTGCGCACCTGCCATGCCAACCCGAGACGAGCTTGACGGCTTTCTGAAAACGCACGAAGGGCCCAGCGCGGCCTGAGAGGAGACACATCCCATGCACATCGCCCCCTATGACAACCAGAACAAGGCCATCGTCGATGTCGACGACGCCCATGTGCCGCTGACATATTTCAACATCGTCAAGCTGAAAGCGGGCGAAACATTCGACTACCGCCTTGCGGGGTACGAGACCTGCGTGGTGCCGGCCACAGGCACCGTCATGGTCGAGACCGGGGGCGAAAGCTTTGATGAGATCGGCAATCGCGGTGCGGATGTCTGGGATGGCGAGCCGGAGGGGGTCTATGTGCCAACCGACATGGGCTGTCGGGTCACGGCGCTGACCGATACCGAAACCTTTATCGCGGGTGCCAAATACGCCGAAACGCTCAAGCCCTTCGCGGTGCGCAAGGCTGAACTGGACCTGGTACAGTATGGCTCCGACGACACCAAGACCCATCGCAAGATCAAGCATATCCTCGGCGCGGGCCACCACGACCGTGTGGGGCGGCTTCTTGTCTCAGAGCTTTTCACCGTCGGGGCCGGCGGCTGGTCGGGTTTCCCCAGCCACAAGCACGACACCGATCGCCCGGCCGGCCCTGATGGCGAAATGGAAGAGACACGGCACGACGAATGCTACAACTTCCGCTTCAAGCCCAACTACGGCTCGGGCCTGCAGATGCTTCAGCGCGAAGACAACAAACCCGGCGACGCCTATCACATCATGGACGGATCAACCGTGTTGATCGACAAGGGCTACCACCCCTGCTGCGTACTGCCAGGTTATGAAATGTATTATTTCACCATCCTTGGCGGCCTGTCGCAGCGCTCGCTCAAGCAGTATTTCCAGCCGACCCATGCCGAACAGCTCTACACGATCCCCGGCATCATGGACATGGTGGCAAAGTTCAAGTGACCCTCGCAACGCTCTCAGATGTCCTGCAACCCGCCCTGCGCGACGGCTACGCCGTGCCGGGCCTCGTCTGCCTTGGGTGGGAAGACATGCGCGCCTATGCTCTGGCGGCGCAGGCCGAACGCGCGCCGGTGATCCTGCAAGCCGGGCCAAGCTGCCGCGAACACACGCCGCTTCCAGTCCTTGGCAAGATGATGCGCCACCTCGCCCAAAGTGTCGATGTGCCCGTCGTCGTGCATCTTGACCACGGCTACACGCTGGATGAGTGCAGGCAAGCCCTCGAAAGCGGCTTTACCTCACTGATGTTCGACGGATCGCGCCTGCCTTTGGCCGACAATATCGCCCAGACCCGCCAGATCGCCGACATGGCCCATGCCGCCGATATCTCCTGCGAGGGCGAGATCGGGTTCGTTGGCTATTCGGGGGGCGAGGCGTCGGACGGCACCGACCCGAACGAGGCGGCCATTTTTGCCCGCGACAGCGGGGTCGACGCCATGGCCATCAGCGTCGGCAACGTCCATCTGCAACAGGACCGCGAAGGCGGATTGGATGAGCCTCGTATTCATGCGATCGAGGCGGTCACAGAGGTGCCCCTGGTGATCCACGGCGGCTCGGGTGTGCCGCTGGCCCAACGGCTCGCGCTCGCGGCGGGGTCGCGAATCTGCAAGTTCAACATCGGCACCGAATTGCGGATGGCCTTTGGCGCCGCGTTGCGGGAAGCCGTCGAAAAGGATCCGACACGCTTTGATCGTGTGCAGATCCTTAAAGAAACACATGACCCGGTGATGCAAGCGGCGCGCGCCGTCATCCGTGGGGTCGGCGCGGCTGGGAGGGCCTGACATGCTGAAGATCGGACTATTGGGCTGTGGGCGCATCGGCCAGGTACACGGGCGCACCATCAAGCGCATGGAAGATGCGCGTGTCGTGGCCGTGGCCGACGCAATGGAAGCTTCGGCCACGGCCATGGCAGCCGAACTTGGCGCCGAGGTCCGGGCGGTCGATGCCATACTTCAAGCGTCCGATGTCGATGCCGTGGTCATCGCCACCCCGACCGATACGCATTTCGATCTGATCCAGAGCGCCGCACAGGCGGGCAAGGCGATTTTCTGCGAAAAGCCGATCGACATGTCCGTCGAAAACATCCGCGTCTGTCTGGCGGTTGTCGAAGCGGCCGGCGTGCCATTCCTGACCGGGTTCAACCGCCGGTTTGATACCAATTTCGCCAGCCTGCGCGCCCGCATCGCCTCCGGTGCGATCGGCGGGGTGGAACTGGTCACGATCACCTCGCGGGATCCGTCGCCGCCCCCGCTTTCTTACATCCAACGTTCAGGCGGGCTGTTCCGGGACATGATGATCCATGACTTCGACATGGCGCGATTCCTGATGGGCGAGGAATTCGTGCGCCTGCATGCGTTCGGATCCTCGCTTGTGGATCCCGCCATCGGGCAGGCTGGCGACGTGGACACCGCCGCTGTGATCCTGACCACCTCCTCAGGCCGCATCTGCCAGATCTCAAACTCGCGCCGCGCCGCCTATGGCTACGATCAACGGATCGAGGTGCATGGCTCCGACGGGATGCTCCGGGCAGAGAACCAGTTGGAAACCACCGTCGAACTGGCCACCGCCCAGGGGTTTTCCCGCTCGCCCGCGCAGCACTTCTTTCTCGAACGCTACGAAGCCGCCTACGCCGCGGTAATGCGGGCCTTTGTCGAGGCCGCCAACGGTACCGCGCCGGCGGTTCCCGGCATCCATGACGGGTTGCAGGCGCAGATCATGGCCGATGCCGCCGCCCGATCGCTGGAAACCGGTGTTCCAGTGGACCTGCCAGGCTAGGAACCGTCGGGATCCGTCCAGGTCACGATCAGCTTCCACGCCAGAAATCCGCCGATCGCGGCGCAAAGGTAGGCCCAGATCTGACTGCCGTAAGAAAGCTCAACGCCCGCCCAGATGAACGAAACGGCAACCAATGCGTAGCGGCGCCATGCCGGGCGAAAAAACGGGTGCTTTGTATCCAACAGGGGCATCGTCAGCCTTGCGGGGTCTGTGGCGCAATAAAAGACAAATACGGCTCAATGAGCCTGGCCGCAATGCGTTGTTCCGGTGGCACACAGATACAGGCGCGCAGTCTTCACGCAACGTCACGCGGAGCTTCCACCTGTCACGGTCGTGCAGCTGCGCCCCCTTCGAAAGTGGATCCCGCTTTGTTCGGTGAACAAACGGGTAACCTGACTGCCCCGCCAATTGCCGCGCCATCACATGACCGGCTCTGTGGTTCCCAAAATCGCACCACGCAAGGGGCATGCCAGCTGGCAGGCTGCGCAGCAGCCCGTTGGCTGGCGCATTCATTTTCATCAATTTACGAAGGGGGATGGTGCGGCCGAGAAGACTCGAACTTCCACGGGAGTTACCCCACAGCGACCTCAACGCTGCGCGTCTACCAATTCCGCCACGGCCGCACAGCCTTGACTTGGTGTGCGGCTGCTTAGCTCAAGGCCGCAAGCGCCTCAAGGGAAAAAACGTCTTAGGCCGCCAGGGCCGCGCGGTTTTTTCGCGCGATCCGACCCCGCAGTACATCGGCCAACACCAGGCCCAGCCCCAGGGCCAGAACGACATAGCCCAACTCTCTGTGATCGTTGAAAAACATCCGGTTCACCACACGCCCCGGCAGAAAGTTGAACGCCGCCGCAATCAGCAGTCCACGGTAGTAAAGGCTGCGCAAAGCATCGCGGTGCTCGGCGATCTCGCCGCGAAAGGCATGGCGCATCCCCACCCAGAGCGACCACAGCACCAGAACCGACAGCGCGTGGATCGGGCTAAAGGGGCCGATCATGGCGAAATCCGTGATGCCGAAAGAAGACAGCGCCGCGAAAGCCATGGCCAGCACCCAGACATACCCCGCCACCTTGTGTGTCCGGTCGCGGCGGCGGCGATGAATGACCACCGGCCCCAGAACCAGCGCCACTGTTGCAGCAGCGGCGTGCGTCTGCACGATGATGTCAGAAGAAAGGTAAGGCGCAAAGCTGAAGGACATTTGGGAACCTGCGGGTTTGTGTTGCGATTGATCTGGCACCGACCTAGACAAACGAAACGCCCGCAAACCAGACAGTTTACGCCAACGAAAGGAGCCACTTCGTGAGCGACAGCCCACCGCAATTCACGCTTCGTGAATGGCAAAGGCGAATGACGCACTCTGTCACCGTCACGGTTTTGCTGTCCGTCGGCGTGGTGCTGGGCATTGCCGGGCCTTTCGGCACAAGTGTCTCCCTGACATTGCCCGCGCGGCTGGCCTATTGGCTGTGCATCGTCTGCGTGACCTATGGCTGGGGGCTGGCCCTTGGGCTTTGGCTGGCCCCCAAGGTCGCGCAGCGCCCTTTTTGGCAGCGCGTCGGATTGCAGGGGATCGGCTCGGCGCTTGGGGTCTGTCTGGCCGTTCTTGCCCTCAACCGCGCGGTTTTTGGCATCTGGCCCGCCGCATCAGAAGTGCCGGTGTTTCTGGCCACGCTGGTGTCGATCACCGTCATCGTCTCGGCGGTGCTGGAAATGCTCGAGGTGCACCGCGAAAAGGCCCCAGCTGTGCGGGATCAGGGTTTGCCCCGCGATCTGCCGCCCTTGCTGGATCGCCTGCCGCTGGACAAGCGCGGACCGCTTGTGGCGCTGTCGGTCGAAGACCACTATGTACGCATCCGCACGACACGGGGCCAAGAAATGATCCTGATGCGGCTGAGTGATGCCATGCGCGAGGTCGGCCAGACACCGGGCGCCCAGGTCCATCGGTCACATTGGGTTGCGTTCGAGCATGTGGCTGCCGCCGAAAAGGTCGGGGACCGGGCCATTCTGACATTGCGGGACGGCGCGGAAATCCCGGTTAGCCGCGCCAATCTGCCCAAGATCAGGGAGGCGGGGCTGCTGCCCCGGTGAGATATGGTGGAATGGAAGATCAGCGACGCCCCCGTCCCCTATGACCAGGCGCTCGCCTTCATGGAGGCACGGGTGAGTGCCATTGCCGAAGGTCAGGCAGACGAATGCGTCTGGCTGCTGGAACACCCACCGCTGTATACCGCCGGCACATCGGCCAAGCCCGAAGACCTGAAAGACCCCGATCGTTTCCCGGTCTACCCGTCGAAACGCGGCGGGCAATACACCTATCACGGGCCGGGTCAGCGGGTGGTGTATGTCATGCTGGACGTGGGCAAGCGCGGGCGCGACGTGCGCTGTTTCGTGCAGGATCTCGAACGCTGGGTCATCGCCACGCTGGCCGAATTCAACCTGACCGGCCATATTCGCGACGGTCGCGTCGGCGTCTGGATCGAACGGCCCGACAAGCCGCGCACCGCGTCCGGCCAGATGGCCGAGGACAAGATCGCCGCCATCGGCATCCGTTTGCGCAAGTGGGTGAGTTTCCACGGCATTTCCATCAACGTCGAACCGGACCTCGGCCATTTCGGCGGCATCGTTCCCTGCGGGATCACCGATTACGGGGTGACATCGCTGGTCGATCTCGGCCTGCCGGTCACGATGGACGATCTTGATGTTGCGCTGAAGCGCAGCTTCGACATCGCCATGGGCGCGTCGCCCCGCTGCGCTGACTGAAAAAGGGCCAGCGCCGCGATCAGTGCTGACCTTGAACCAATGCGAACCGGAGAGGGAATCGGCCGCGCATCAGATTTCATATTCCAAAATACGTATGTAAAAGATGCGCGTTTCGCCTTTTATTTAGCTGCGGGCCGGGCGGAAGACGTGGAACAGGATGTCCTCGCGCCGCAGACCGCGGGCGGCCAGCTCTGCATCGCTCAGCGCACGCAGGTCTGCCACTTGCTGGGCCAACAGGCGGCTACGCCGGTCAAACGGGGTTTCCCACGCGGTCTTCAACGCCGCCACAACCCCGCGCAACGCGACGCGAAACTGGCTATCTTGTTGAAACTGTTCGAAATAGGCCATGGCCGTGGTCCTTCGTGACTGTGGTGTTTTCCCCGGGTTGCGGCCCAGATTACCGCCGTCCCCTTAACCCAAACCTACCAAGCCCGCATTGCGTCCGCACAGTCAGGAATACCCCCAGTCCCGGCCCGAACCACCGCCACAGCCGCCCCCGTGGCCAAGGCATCCCGCACCCGTGGCGCAAGCCCCTGCGACAATAATGTTTGATCTACATCAAATCAGCCCGTTGCCCGTCCCGCCGTCACATTCTAGAACGTGAAAGGGAGCGAGGGTGAGCGGGATTCTGCCGCCAGTCGCAAACGGACGATTACCAGCAGGAGGCAGACAATGGCAGACGCCGCCATTCACGGCCACGAACACGAAGACAACCGCGGGTTCTTCACCCGCTGGTTCATGTCGACCAACCACAAGGACATCGGGGTTCTGTACCTGATCGTTTCTGCTCTGGTCGGTCTCGTGTCGGTGGCTTTCACCGTTTACATGCGTCTGGAGCTCATGGAGCCCGGCGTGCAATACATGTGCCTTGAGGGTGCCCGCCTGACCGCAGCCGCGGCTGGCGAATGTACCCCCAACGGTCACCTCTGGAACGTGCTGATCACCGGCCACGGCATCCTGATGATGTTCTTCGTGGTCATTCCGGCACTGTTCGGGGGCTTCGGCAACTACTTCATGCCGCTTCAGATCGGCGCGCCGGACATGGCGTTCCCGCGGATGAACAACCTGTCGTTCTGGCTGTATGTCACCGGCACGTCGCTGGCGATCCTGTCGGTGTTCAGCCCGGGCGGCAACGACCAGCTGGGCTCGGGCATCGGCTGGGTTCTGTATCCGCCGCTGTCGACCACCGAAGCCGGTTATTCGACCGACCTGGCGATCTTTGCCGTGCACGTTTCGGGCGCGTCGTCGATCCTGGGCGCGATCAACATGATCACCACCTTCCTGAACATGCGCGCACCGGGCATGACGCTCTTCAAGGTTCCGCTGTTCTCGTGGTCGATCTTCGTCACCTCGTGGCTGATCCTGCTGTCGCTGCCGGTTCTGGCAGGCGCAATCACCATGCTGCTGACCGACCGGAACTTCGGCACGACCTTCTTCGATCCGGCCGGTGGCGGTGACCCGATCCTGTATCAGCACATCCTGTGGTTCTTCGGCCACCCGGAAGTGTACATCGTGATCCTGCCGGGCTTTGGCCTTGTCAGCCACATCATCGCGACCTTCTCGCGCAAGCCGGTCTTCGGGTATCTGCCGATGGTCTGGGCGCTGATTGCGATTGGTGCCTTGGGCTTCGTGGTCTGGGCGCACCACATGTACACCGTCGGCATGTCGCTGTCGCAGCAGTCGTACTTCATGCTGGCCACGATGGTCATCGCGGTTCCGACCGGGGTGAAGATCTTCAGCTGGATCGCGACCATGTGGGGCGGCTCGATCGAGTTCAAGACGCCGATGCTGTTCGCCATGGGCTTCCTGATCCTGTTCACCATCGGCGGCGTGACCGGCATCGTCCTGTCGCAGGCTGGCGTGGACCGTGCCTACCATGACACCTATTACGTCGTGGCGCACTTCCACTACACCATGTCGATGGGCGCGGCCTTCACCATCTTTGCAGGGGTCTATTTCTACCTGCCCAAGATGACCGGCCGCATGTACAGCGAAACCCTGGGCAAGCTGCACTTCTGGATGTTCTTCATCGGTGTGAACCTGACGTTCTTCCCGCAGCACTTCCTGGGCCGTCAGGGCATGCCCCGTCGTTACATCGACTACCCCGAGGCATTTGCCACCTGGAACTATGTCTCCAGCTGGGGCGCCCTGCTGTCCTTCGCCTCGTTCCTGCTGTTCTTCGGCATCGTGATCTACACCGTCCTGGCCGGTGCCCGCGAAACCCGCAAGAACCCGTGGAACGAATACGCGGACACGCTGGAATGGACCCTGCCCTCGCCGCCGCCCGAGCACACGTTCGAGCAGCTGCCGAAGCAGGAAGACTGGGACAAGCAGCACGCGCACTAAGCGCCGCCGCGAAACCAAACGAAAGGCCCCGGGATTTCCGGGGCCTTTTGCTTTGCCGGCGGTGCCGGCGCCGAACCAGACGGGCTGTCGCGGCAGGGCGGGACGATTGGGCGCAGGCCGTCGCGACAGGCTGGCTTGACTTTCAACCATGAGTCACAGAGTCATCTAAAGACCCTCATCAACCTGCCAGACCGATGCCCTACAACTGGAAACATACGTCGGAGAACCACGCCTCGGAACTGACGCTCTGGCCGCACAATTCGCTGCCGCCCAAAGGCTTTGCCGCGTTCATCCTGGCCACGTTCACCCTGACCACCATCCCGCTCAGCGCGATGATCGGCACCTTCCTGTTCTGGGGGCTTTTGCCCTTCATCCTGCTGGCGCTGGCGGGCATGTGGTACGCGCTGCGCCGCAACGAACGCGACCGCCGGATTCTCGAGGTGCTGACTGTCACCCCCGACAACATGCACCTTGTACGCCACAACCCCCGTGGCCCGGCGCAGGAATGGGAATGCAACACCTACTGGTGCCGCATCGAGATGCACCAGAAAGGTGGCCCGGTGCCGAATTACGTCACTCTTGCCGGATCGGGACGAGAGGTTGAGATCGGCGCGTTTCTGAGCGAAGACGAGCGCAAGGCGCTTTATTCGGACCTCTCTGACAGGGTCCGCAAGATCGCGCATCCCTGACGGCAAGCGAGACGACCATGGCACAGGCCCCGGCCACCCCGAAATCCCGCCGCGCGCTGCGGCGGCTGCTGGCCGCGCTGATGCCGGCGCTGGTGCCGCTTGCCGGCCCGCTTGCCCCGTCCGAGGCCGCCGCGCTGGCCCTGCGCGCCGCCGAACGCGGCCACGCCCCCGCCCCGGCGCAGGGGGTCACCTTCCTGATCCCGCTGGTGGGCCCGCACCACGTCGGTGACTGGCAGGCGGTGCAGGACCGGCTGCAAGGCACACTTGACAGCCTTTTGGCCCAGACCGACGCCCGCTGGCGCGCGGTGATCTGCTGTCAGGACCGTCCCGCCCTGCCCGACGATCCGCGCATCACCCACCTGCCCTATGACGATCCGACCCCCGGCAATGACAAATGGCGCAAGCTGGCCGCGCTTTACGATCACATGGCCACCCTGCCCGCTGTCCCCGGTTATGTCATGAGCTTCGATGCCGACGACCTGCTGCACCGCGCCGCCGTGGCCGAGATGCTGACCGGTCAGGCCAGCGGCGGCTATCTTGTGCAGGCAGGTTATGCTCTGAACCACGCCAACGGCCACGTGGGGCTGGCCGATGCCCCCAGCCTTGTCAGCCCCCTGCGCAAACCGTTCTGGAAGCTCTGCGGCTCTTGCGTGGCGCTGCGGCATGATCCGGCCATCGCCGAAACCCTGCCCTTCCTGCGCGCCATGACGCAGCACGAACACCGCATGTTCCCTTATCTGGCGAAACTGGCAGGGCGGCGGCTGGTGCCGTTCGCAACGCCCGCCGTTCTCTATGTGCTGAACCACGGTGAAAACTTTGGCGCGCGGCGCGGGCGCGTCAGTTTCAAGACCCGCTTCGTAGAACGCTTTCGCGTGACCGATGCAACCGCGCTCGGCGCCATCGAAACCGATTTCCCCAAGCCCTGACCGGCCTAGGGGGCTGGGTGTTCCCGCATCACCCGCAGGAAGAACTGTTCGATCTCGTTGGCCAGTTCGACCCCGAAAAAGCGCTTGTCGGGCCAGTCGTGGCCCAGGTCCTGAAAAGTGACCAGCTTGGCCGCCATCTGTCCACGCTGGGTGAACCACGTCGCCTCTGACACGCGGTCATCCAGCATCTTCTCGATCCGCGTGCGCGCCCCCGAGTCCGCTGCCCAGCTTTCCACCACCTTCAGCGCCGCCGGCGCCCCGCCCCAGCCATCAGCGACATTCATCGTCCCGTCGCCGGGCACCACGTCATCCGCGCCGCCCATGGAATGGAACAGCGGCACGCTGCCCCGCGCCGGGCAATTGACCCAGTCCGCCCCGCTCATCGTGCCGTTGACGCTGGCAACGGCGGCAAAGACGCCCGGGTTGTGGCAGGCCAGTGAATAGGCCATGAACCCGCCGTTGGAGTAGCCGACGACAAAGCTGCGCTGCGGGTCAAAGTGATAGCGCGCCTGCGCCATCTGCACGATCCCGACCAATGCCGCCCGGTCATCCCGCGCGGTCAGGGTCATGCTGGCGTTCCAGTGCGTCTGGCCGGTGTCATCGGGCCGCGCCTGCACATACAGCACGCCAAACCCGCCCAACGTCAGAAAGGACAGCTCGCTCCTCGACCGGATCGATGAAATCGTGCCGCCATAGCCGTGCAACACGACGATCAACGGCACACGTTCGTTGACATCCTCGCGCAGCGGCTCTTCCAGCAGCGCGTAATAACTGTCATCCCCGAACTGGATTCGCAGCGCATGGCTGACGCGGGTCGACGGCACAAACAGGGTCGAACTGAAAATCGTCACCGTCGCAAGCAGGACAATGAACGCCACCCGTCTGGATTTGGTCATTCAGGTCAGACCTCTGCCACAGCCGCCAGGAATCGCGTGATCCGGTCGGGGTCTTTCACCCCCGGCGCAGATTCGACACCGGAACTGACATCGACCTGCCGCGCCCCCGTCATTCTGACCGCAAGCGCCACGTTTTCGGGCGTCAGCCCTCCGGCCAGCATCCACGGCTTCTGCCAGTACTTGCGCGATTGCAGCAGCCGCCAGTCAAAGGCCAGCCCGTTTCCGCCGGGCAGATCCGCCCCTTTTGGCGGCTTGGCGTCGATCAGGATCTGGTCCACGACCTGCGCATAGACGTCGATGGCCGCCAGGTCGGCCGCTTCGGCGACGCCGATGGCCTTCATCACCGGCAGGCCATAGCGCGCCTTGACCTCGGCGACGCGGTCCGGTGTTTCCCTGCCATGCAGTTGCAACATGTCCAGCGGAACCGCGGCCACCAGCGCGTCCAGGAACGCGTCATCGGCGTTCACGGTCAGCGCGACCTTGGCCACGCCCACCGGCATTTGCAGCGCAAGGCTGGCCGCGGTTTCAAACGATATGTTGCGCGGGGATTTCTCGAAAAACACCAACCCGGCATAGCGCGCGCCGGCGCCGGCCACAGCGGCAACGTCCTCGGGCTGGGTCAGCCCGCATATCTTCACCCGAATGTCTGACATCTGAATGGCCTGAACGAAACAGGCCGCGAGCCATGCTCACGGCCAAGGGATTTCACGCACGATAGGCGGTTCAGCGGACGTCGTCCAGAAGTGCCAGTACTTCATCCTTGCCCTGGTCGCGCTGCCCCTTCACCCGGCGCAATTCGCGTTCCAGCTTGCGCACCTCGCCGCCCTTGCGGGCCGCGTCGGCGCGGTGCTTGTGTTCCCGCAGGTATTCCCAGACGAACCCGATCATCAGCCCTGCCGCGATGCCGGCAAAGATCACCAGGAACAGCGGCAATTCGATCGACAGGGCAAACGGCCCCATGCCGGGGATTTCGGCAATCCGATCAGGCAGCGTGTTCAGCGTGACAGTGGCACGGTTGGCAAGCGCAACGACCATCAGCACGATGGCCAGCGCGCCCAAGAAGGCATAGCGGATATAGCGCATTACGATTTCCCGTTCAGTCGGTCGCGCAGCAGTTTGCCGGTCTTGAAGAAGGGAACGTGTTTTTCCTCGACATCAACCGACTCGCCCGTGCGCGGGTTCCGTCCTGTTCTCGCATCCCGCTTCTTGACGGAAAAGGCGCCGAAACCGCGCAGTTCGACCCGGTCGCCCCGCGCCATTGCCGCGGTAATCTCGTCGAAGATCGTGTTTACGATACGCTCGACATCACGCTGATAAAGATGCGGGTTTTCATCAGCGATCTTTTGAATAAGTTCCGAACGAATCATCTTTCCCACATCCCCCTGGGCTTTATTGCGTCTGCGCGCATTTACTGTCGCACTATAGGGGCAAATCCCGGCTTCGGGAACACGTCTGAGATGGACATTTCCACCGCTTTGCGGCCGATTTCAGCGAAAATGCCAGTCGAATCTGCCCCGGGCTGTCAACAGCAGCAGGCCGCGAGGTTTTGCAAACGGCCCAAGCCGGCGCGGTGTCCCCATTGATTCGTAATAAAAAGGGCCCCGGCACTGCCGAGGCCCCTGTGAACCGGCGCGGTGGGCGCGCCGATCCTGTATCAGTTGTCGCCCTTCAGGGCTGCGCCAAGGATGTCGCCCAGCGATGCACCCGAGTCGGACGAACCGTACTGTTCCACGGCTTCCTTCTCTTCGGCGATCTCGCGTGCCTTGATCGACAGACCCATGCGGCGGGTCTTGCTGTCGATGTTGGTGACGCGGACGTCAACCTTGTCACCGACCGAGAAACGCTCGGGGCGCTGTTCGGCACGGTCACGCGACAGGTCAGAGCGGCGGATGAAGGATTTCATGCCTTCGTATTCCACCTCGATGCCGCCATCCTCGATCGAGGTCACGACAACGGTGATGACCGAGCCACGCTTCACGCCGCCAACGGCTTCTGCGAACTTGTCACCGCCCAGTGCCTTGATCGACAGGCTGATGCGCTCTTTCTCGATGTCGACTTCCGAAACCACGGCCTTGACGATGTCGCCCTTGCGATAGTTCTGGATGGCGTCTTCACCGCGCTCGTCCCACGACAGGTCGGACAGGTGAACCATGCCGTCGATGTCGCCCGGCAGGCCGATGAACAGACCGAATTCGGTGATGTTCTTGACTTCGCCTTCGACCTCGGTGCCTTCCGGGTGGGTCTCTGCGAAGACTTCCCACGGGTTGCGCTGGGTCTGCTTGAGGCCCAGGGACACGCGGCGCTTGGTCGGATCGATTTCCAGAACCATAACGTCGACTTCCTGGCTCGTCGAAACGATCTTGCCGGGGTGGACGTTCTTCTTGGTCCAGGACATTTCCGACACGTGGACCAGGCCTTCGACACCGGGCTCCAGCTCAACAAACGCACCGTAATCGGTGATGTTGGTGACGCGACCCTGGTGCACCGAACCCAGCGGGAACTTGACGGCCACCAGATCCCACGGATCTTCCTGCAGCTGCTTCATGCCCAGCGAAATGCGGTGGGTGTCCTTGTTGATCTTGATCACCTGGACCTTGACGGTCTCGCCGATGGTCAGGATCTCGGACGGGTGGTTCACGCGGCGCCATGCCATGTCGGTGACGTGAAGCAGGCCGTCAACACCGCCCAGATCGACGAAGGCGCCGTATTCGGTGATGTTCTTGACGACGCCGTCCACGGCCTGACCTTCGGTCAGGTTCGAGATGACTTCGGCACGCTGCTCGGCACGGCTTTCTTCCAGGATGGCGCGGCGCGACACGACGATGTTGCCACGGCGGCGGTCCATCTTCAGAATCTGGAACGGCTGCTTCAGCCCCATCAGTGGGCCGGCGTCGCGCACGGGGCGCACGTCAACCTGCGAACCGGGCAGGAAGGCCACGGCACCGCCCAGATCGACGGTGAAGCCACCCTTGACGCGGCCAAAGATGGCGCCTTCGACGCGGGCGTCGTCGGCGTATGCTTTTTCCAGGCGATCCCAGGCTTCTTCGCGGCGGGCCATTTCACGGGAAATGACGGCTTCACCACGGGCGTTTTCTGCGGCGCGCAGGAAAACCTCGACCTCGTCACCGACAGAGATGTCGGGCGCTTCGCCGGGGTTTGCGAATTCTTTCAGTTCGACGCGGCCTTCCATCTTGTAACCGACGTCGATAATGGCTTGGCCCGCTTCAATCGCGATGACCTTGCCTTTGACAACCGAACCCTCTTCGGGGGTGTCCATTTCGAGGCTTTCATTAAGGAGGGCCTCGAATTCCTCCATCGTTGCGTTAGCCATGTGGCGTTTCAATCCTTCATAGGTTGTTTTCTGGCCGGGTGGTTGTCTCCACCGGTCTTGGGTTGGTCAGGGACGATGCGCAAAACAAAGAGGGCCGGTTGTCCCGACCCTGCTCGATCTCTTTCCTCTGCGGCGTTTTCGCCTTGTCGACACGGGCGCTCATAGAGCAGACCGCCGAATTGTTCAAGTCCGAAGGGCCGAAACCGCGCGCGTGGGCGTTGCGCCGCCCCCGGCCCAGCGCGCGCCGCGTTACCCCGAACCCGATGCCTGCTTTTGCGCATGCAATGTGCATCGGGTGTGCATTGGTTGTGCCCCGGCGATTTTGGTGCAAAACCAGCGTGTTAACCCACGATTCGCCCCTGCTTCGGCGGCTTACCCCCGCAACACCGCCAACGCCTGCTCCGCCAGCGGGTCGGTCACCGTGCCATCCGGCGCCGCGATCCGTCCGGGGTCTTTCCAGCCCGTGGTCAGGGCCCGGCAGTGGATCATCTCGAACCGATCATCGGTCATTCGCCGAAAGAACGGCAAACGTTCGGGGTTGTGCACATCCCAGCTGAACCGCCGCAGCGGGCCTTGCGGGACAATGCAGAACTTCGACGGCGTATCCCGCGGCGGCACCTGCACGCGGGTGTGGTGGGCATGGCGAAACGGCGGCGTCGCCTCGGGATCGGGCAACCGCCAATGCCCCGGCACCTGAACGATCCCCAGCCGCGACGTCACCGCCGCGTCAAAGACATTCGCGCCGTCCTTACCATACACCAGCTCGTCCACGTCACAGCTCAGCACCGCCCGTGCGCGCGACAGGTACCGCAGCCGGACCATGTTGCCGACGGCGGTTTGCAGATACTTTTCCGTGTTACGATAGGGTGTTAGCCCCAGCGGCCCGAACTTGAACGGGGCCGACAGCACCACCAGCCGTTCCAGCCCCACGGGCGCCAGCGCCGCCTCGATCTCTTCGGGCGCATAGCGGGACGATCCGTTGTCCACCGCCACCAGCCCCTGCAACCCGTGCATCGCCTTGTGGTAACGGGCGTGGTCCACCAGCCACTCAAGGTCGTTGTCCTTGGACAGGTAAAACGCACTGTTCAGCCCGGCAAACAGGTCGGTCTGCGCGATGCTGATGCCGCTTTCGCCCTGCCAGTCGCCGATCTGCACCAGGATCCGCGCAGGGGTCTTGGGGGCGACAAATTCCAGCAGGTCATGGCGGCGATAGCGGCGCAACCTCGCCAGCGCCACATCGCGGCCATCCAGTTGAAACCGCGCTCGGCGCACTCTGCGGCGCAAATTGTTGAACGGCGGGCAGACCAGCGTCAGCCGCCCGGCGTCCCAGATCGCGTCATACCAAAAGGTGTCCCGGTCCAGCCGCTCCAGATAGCCATCGGGGTGGTACCTGGGCCTCAGGATGGAGTTGCGCCGCATCCCGTCCGGAAAGCGCTGCGACTGGAAAGACCCGCTCACCCCCTGCGCCTCAGCAGAACCGTTCCGGGCCGTTCCACTGATCGGCGTTGTAGCGGTCGCCATGCGCCCAGCCCACCGGCAGAACCCGTTCGATTTGTTCCAAATCCTCGGCACTTAGCGCAATTTCCGTGCCGCGCATCAGGTCCTTCAGATGCGCGACAGAGCGGGTGCCGGGGATCGGGATCACTTGGTCGCCCCGGTGCAGCAGCCAGGCAATCGCCAGCCCGGCGGCGGGCACGCCCATGTCGGCGGCCAGCACGCGGAACCCGTCGGTGATCTCAAGGTTCGCGGTCAGGTTCGGCTCCATGAAGCGCGGGTTGGTCTTCATGAACGGCAGGGTCGCAAGGTCTTCGCGCGCGATCGGCGCATCGGTCAGCAGGCCACGGCCCACCGGCGAAAACGCCACCAGCGCAACCCCCAGGTCTGCACAGGTCTGCACCAGCCCCAGTTCGGCAAAGCGCGTCGACAGCGAATATTCCGACTGCACCGCCGCCACCGGATGCACCGCATGGGCCCGACGCAGCGAGGACGGTGCGATTTCGGAAAATCCGATGGCCTTCGTCTTGCCCTTCTTCACCAGCGCCGCCAGCGCCTCTGCCGCCTCTTCGATCGGGCGGTCGGCGTCGCGGCGGTGGACATAGAACAAATCAACATGGTCAATCCCCATGCGCGCCAGGGACTTGTCCAGTTCGCTTTCCAGATGCTCCAGCGAGTTGTCATAGTACCGCACGCCGTCGGGGGTGCGGGTGATCCCGGCCTTGGTGGCGATGTGGAACGTGTCCCGCGCCCCCGGGTTGGCGGCAAGATAGCTGCCGATGAAGGTTTCGGACCGGCCCATGCCATAGACGTTCGACGTGTCGATATGGGTCAGCCCGGCCGCAATGGCCGCGTCCAGGATCGCGTGAGAGTTGGCTTCGTTCGTCGGGCCATAGAAATCCGAAAACGACATCGCCCCATAGCCCATGGCCGACACCTCGACCCCGCCGATCTTGCGCATCTTCATGGCTGTCTGCTCCTTTGTCCTGTCGTCCCACACGCCTCAGGCCTTGGCGCGCATTTCCTCGATCAGCCGGACGGCCTCGTCCACCGCTTCGTCGATGCTCAGCCCCGACGTGTCCAGCGTGACGGCATCGTCTGCCGGTTTCAACGGCGCATCCGCGCGGGTCATGTCGCGTTCGTCGCGGGCCTGCACATCGGCCAGAACAGTAACGAAATCGGTGTCCACGCCCCGTTCGGTCAGTTCATCCAGACGCCGCCTTGCACGGACTTCGGGGCTGGCGGTCACGAACAGCTTGACCGCTGCATCCGGGCAGATCACCGTGCCGATGTCGCGCCCGTCCAGCACCGCGCCCCCGTCGCGCAGCGCGAAGGCGCGCTGGAAATCGACCAATGCCTTGCGGACCCCGGGCAGTGCGGCAACCTTGCTTGCGGCTTGCGCCACCTCGGCGGTGCGCAGCCCCTCTGCCTCCAGATCGCTGGGCAGCAGGTATTCGGCCGCCTCGACCGGCTCGACCCCCTGCAACATCCGCAGCCCGACCACCCGGTACAGCAATCCGGTATCCAGGTGGGCAAACCCGAACCGGTCGGCCACCGCACGCGAAATCGTGCCCTTGCCCGCCGCCGCGGGGCCGTCGATGGCGATCGTGAAACTCATGTCTTGGCCTTTCTTCCTGCGATGGCCTGCACCGCAATGACGGCAACCAACAGGGTTGCCAGCGTCAACTTGGCCGAGGTCAGCAGTGACAGGAACGTCATGTCCCCGCTGACGACCGGCACGGGCATATCCTTGAACTCCAGGAAGATATAGTCCCAGCGGAAGCTCATCAACGTGTAGAGCAGGCCAATGTTTTCCGACATGTCCAGCAGCGCAAAGACCACCGCTGCGACAATCCCCAACATCCGCGGGCGCAGGGTCAGCGCGACCCACAGGCTGAACAGCACGATAAAGGCCGGATCAACCCAGCCCAGCAAGCTTGTGTAAAGAGATACCGCGTTCGGGTCCTGCCCCACACCCTGCGCAAAGGCCCACAGATCGGCGGTGGAATAGCCGGTGAACGCAGCCTGCGGCAGGAACCGGCCCGGCGACAGCGGCGCGATCCGCCACTGAAGCAGAATCACCATGCCCAGAAACAGTAGCAGCGCGACCAGCCCGATCAGCCGTCGCGGCGCCCCTGCCCGGGGCTGTGGCTGCCCCGCGCCCGTCATGCCTGTGTACGTTCGATCCGTGCGCCCAGGCCGGTCATCAGCGGCTCGAAAATCGGGAAGGACGTCGCAATCGGGCTGCCGTCGTCCAGGTGAACACCCGCGTTCGCACCAAAGCCCATCACGGCAAAGGACATGGCGATGCGGTGATCCAGCCGCGTGCCCACGGTGGCGCCCCCCGGCACGTTGCCGTGCCCCAGGCCATGCACTGTCCACCAGTCTTCGCCTTCGTCGACCGTCACGCCATTCAGGCGCAGGCCCGTTGCCATCGCGTCGATCCGGTCGGATTCCTTGACCCGCAGTTCCTTGACGCCGGGCATGTGGGTCTTGCCCGTCGCGAAAGCCGCGACCACGGACAGCACGGGGTATTCGTCGATCATGCTGGCCGCGCGCTCTGCCGGAACCTCGATCCCGGTCAGGTTGGGAGAGAATTTCGCCCGCAGGTCGGCGACGGGCTCGCCCCCTTCCTCGCGCAGGTTTTCATAGTCCAGGTCCGCGCCCATCTCGCGCAGCGTGGTGAACAGCCCCGCCCGCGTCGGGTTCAACCCGATGTTCGGCACCAGCACGTCGGACCCTTCGGTGATCAGCGCAGCACAGACCGGGAAAGCCGCAGAGCTGGGGTCGCGTGGCACCACGATGGTCTGCGGCTTCAGCTCGGGCCGCCCCTGCAGGGTGATGACCCGGCCTTCGGCGGTCTGTTCGGTGGTGATCGTCGCGCCAAAACCCGCCAGCATCCGTTCGGAATGGTCACGGGTCGCCTCGCGCTCGATCACCACGGTTTCACCGGGCGCATTCAGCCCGGCCAGCAGCACCGCGGATTTCACCTGCGCTGAAGGCACCGGCGTGGCATAGCGCACAGGGACAGGGTCCGCCGCACCCACGATGGTTATCGGCAAACGCCCACCCTTGCGGCCATAAGACTGCGCCCCGAACAGCGCCAGAGGGTCGGTCACCCGTGCCATCGGCCGGGAATTCAGGCTGGCATCACCGGTGAAGGTCGCGGTGATCGGGCTGGTCGCCATGCAGCCCATGATCAGCCGCACGCCCGTGCCCGAGTTGCCGCAGTCGATCACTTGCTCGGGCTCGGAAAAACCGCCGACACCAACGCCAAAAACAGACCATGCCCCAGCCCCGTGCTGGGTCACCTCGGCGCCAAAAGCGCGCATCGCCCTGGCGGTGTCCAGCACATCCTCACCCTCCAGAAGGCCGGTGATTTTCGTCTCGCCCACCGAAAGCGCGCCAAGGATCAGCGAGCGATGGGAAATCGACTTGTCACCCGGCACATCGGCCCGCCCGGTCAGCGGGCCGGAAGGGTGCGCGGTCATCGGGATCGGGGTGCCATGTGCGGACATGTCGGGGCCTTTGGTTCGGAAATGGTAACGCTCGCAGCCGGTGATAGACGAGCCGTGTGAGCCTGTCCATCCGCCTGCGGCTCAACGTCGGCGGAAGGTCATGTAATGCGGCACACGGCCTTCACGCAGCGCCTTTTGTTCATAGCGGGTGGAAAGCCAGTCCGCCCAGGGTCGGCGCCAGTCCCCGGGGCCCTCGGCCAGCCAGTCGAACCCGGCCTTCGGCACTTCGATCAGGGTCTGACGCACGTAGTCGGGAATGTCGGTGGCCACCCGGAATTCGGCCCCCGGTTTCATCGCCGCGTGCAGCGGTTCAAGATGTTCCTGTGTCACGAACCGGCGGCGATGATGGCGTTTCTTCGGCCACGGGTCGGGATAAAGCAGGAACGCCTTGTCGATAGAGCCGTCCGGCAAGACGTCGAACAGGTTGCGCACGTCGCCGGGATAGACCGCCAGATTGCTCACCCCGGCGTCGCGGATCTTGCCCAGCAACATGGCGACACCGTTGATGAACGGCTCGCAGCCGATGATGGCCACATCCGGATGCGTCACCGCCTGGTGCACAAGGTGTTCGCCACCACCAAAGCCGACTTCCAGCCAGACCGGCCTGCCATCGAAGCGCACCGACAGATCGAGCGGCTGCCGTTCCGGGTTTTCTTCCCAATCCACCGCCCCTGGCGACAAGGCCGCCAGATCTTCGTCCAGAAAGGTCTCCTGGTTGGGACGCAGGGTCTTGCCTTTGATGCGGCCATAGAAATTGCGCCAGGGGGCGCCGGGATGCTTGTTCGATGTGGTCATGGGGGCGATTTAACCGCGAATCCCGGCTTTGCCAATCCGGGGTCCGGCCCAATTGGGCCGAACAGGGGGCGCTGCCCCCTCTTTGCCCGTTCCGGGCAAATTCACCCCTGAGGTATTTGGAAAACCAAAGATGCGAAGGCAAGAAAGAACCCCCTGCCTTTTCAGACAGGGGGCCACGTCTTCGGTTTGCGGTCATCGGCGCCTCCGCCTGTACCGCAAAGTCCATCAAGACCCATGAAGGTAAAGAAAACCTTTATCCGTCTTTGGTTTGAAAAATACCTCGGGGGAAGCCGCCGAAGGCGGCGCGGGGGCAGAGCCCCCGTCCGGGCGTCAAGCCCGGAACCTCAGACCGCGGATTTCAATGCGTCAGCCAGATCGGTGCGTTCCCAGCTGAAACCGCCATCGGCCTCGGGGGCGCGGCCGAAATGGCCGTAAGCTGCGGTGCGCTGAAAGATCGGACGGTTCAGGCCAAGATGCGTACGAATTCCACGCGGTGTCAGGTCCATGACGCGCGGAATGGCGGTTTCGATCGCGGCCGCGTCGACTTCGCCGGTGCCGTGGGTGTCGGCATAGATCGACAGCGGATGGCTGACGCCGATGGCATAGCTCAGCTGGATCGTGCAGCGTTCAGCCATACCCGAAGCAACCACGTTCTTCGCCAGGTAGCGCGCAGCGTAGGCCGCCGAGCGGTCGACCTTGGTCGGGTCCTTTCCTGAAAACGCGCCGCCGCCGTGCGGGGCCGCACCGCCGTAGGTGTCGACGATGATCTTACGCCCGGTGAGGCCGGCATCCCCATCGGGGCCGCCGATCACGAAAGTGCCGGTGGGGTTCACCCACCATTCGGTGGCCTCGGTGATCCAGCCTTCGGGCAGCACTTCGCGGATGTAGGGTTCGACGATGGCGCGGATATCGGCGCTGGTCTGGCTTTCATCCGCGTGCTGGGTGGACAGCACGATCGAGGTCACCCCCACCGGCTTGCCGCCTTCGTAGCGCACGGAAAGCTGCGATTTCGCATCGGGGCGCAGCAGCGGCTCGGCGCCCGATTTGCGCACTTCGGCCAACCGGCGCAGGATCGCGTGCGCATATTGGATTGGCGCGGGCATCAGCGCCTCGGTCTCGTTCGTGGCATAGCCGAACATGATGCCTTGGTCCCCGGCACCTTCGTCCTTGTTGTCACGCGCATCGACGCCTTGGGCAATGTGGGCGGACTGTTCGTGCAGCAGGTTGGTGATTTCGCAGGTGGCGTGGTGGAACTTGTCCTGCTCGTAGCCAATGCCCTTGATACAGCTGCGCGCGATATCGGGCACGCGCTGCATGTATTCGGCCAGCTTGTCCGGGTCCGACAGGCCGACCTCTCCACCGATCACGACGCGGTTGGTGGTGGCGAAGGTTTCACAGGCGACGCGCGCTTCGGGCTCTTCGGCCAGGAAGGCGTCCAGCACCGCATCGGAAATCCGGTCGCAGACCTTGTCGGGGTGGCCCTCGGAAACGGATTCAGAGGTGAAGATATAGTTCTGACGGGACATCGGGTGCTCCACTAGGGTTCGCCGCCACGCCAGGAAGCCGTTGTGGCGGTAAAAATAATCGTGCCTCGCTATGCGCCTTCTGGTCCGAGGTCAATTGCGATTTCGTTGATTCAGGACAAGCGCCACGCCCACCAGCAGCAAAAAGCCGATCAAAAGCGGCAAATCGCCGGTGCGGGAATAGGGCGAGGCCGCAGCGGCGCGCGGCAAGGGCGCGTCCAGAAACCCTGCCTCGTTCAGCGGCAGGCTGGCCGTCACCCGGCCCGCCGGGTCGATCACCGCGGACACGCCGGTATTGGCGGCGCGGATCAGAGGCAGGCGGTTTTCAATCGCCCGCATCCGCGCCTGCATCAGGTGTTGATACGGGCCGGAGACCGCGCCGAACCATGCATCGTTGGTCAGTTGCAACAGATAGTCCGGGCGCTCCGTCGTCCCGGTCACGTCTTGCGGAAACACCGCCTCGTAACAGATCAGCGGCAGGGCGCGACCCGGCGTTGTGTCGATGACCTGCGGACCGGGGCCGGCGCTGTAGCCGCCTTCGGCCCGGGCGGCGATGCCGCCGATGGTGATCCAGGTGAACAGATGCGCCAGGGGGATGTATTCGCCGAACGGCACAAGATGATGCTTGTCGTAAAGCGCACTGATCTGGCCGTTTGGGTCAAGCGCGACGAGGGAATTGTAAAACCCGGTTTCATCGAAGCGCTGGATGCCGACGATGACCTGCGCGCCACGGGCGGCGTCGGTCAGGATATCGAACGCTGGTTCGGCATCGTTCAGCAGCATCGGCAAGGCGGATTCCGGCCAGACGATCAGCGCGGGATTTCCCGGCGCTTCGGTAAAGTCGACCTGTCGGCGAAAGAAGATCGGGATATAGGCCCTGTCCCATTTCAGGTGTTGCGGCGCGTTTGGCTGGATGAGCCGCACGATGGGCCGGTCGTCCGAGGCCTGCACCGGCGGCCGCAGCCAAAGGCCGCCCCCCCACAGCACGGCCAGAAGGCCAAGGGCAGTCACCGCCGTCTTGACCGTGGTGCGGGCCAGCAGGGCCGCCACGGCCAGCGCGATCAGCGTCAGGCCGTGCGGGCCAAGAACCGCCCCCCATTGCGCCACCGGCGTGGGCGCAAAGACGTAGCCGAGAAGCCCCCAGGGAAACCCGGTCAGCACATAGGCGCGGGCCAGTTCCGTCAGCGCCCAGAGCGGCACCAGCGCCAGCGCCGTGCGCAGCCGCTGCGACAGCCAGAACGGCAGCGCCCAGAACAGTGCCAGCCCTGCCCCCATGCCAATCAGCGCAAAGGGTGCCATCCATCCGGTCACGGCGATGTCGACAAGGAACGGCTCGACGATCCATGACAGCGATGCCGCAAAATAGCCGACGCCAAAGACCCAGCCGGTCCAACCCGCCTGCCCCGGTGTGTCGCAGCGCGACAGCAACCAGAACGGCACCGCCAGCGCCAGAAGCGCAAGCGGCCAAAGGTCGAGCGGGGGTTGTCCAGCCGCCAGACACAGCCCGGCTGCCAGCGCCAGAAGCAGCCGTTTCCGGCGCGGCAGGACGGTTTCAGCCATGGCTGGCGCTGGCATCCGGGGCGGCGGCGGCGGGCACCGTGTGTTTTTGTCCCGGCAAACGCACCCGAAGCCGCTTGATCCGTCGCGGGTCGGCATCGACCACTTCGAATTCAACGCCTTCCGGGTGCGGCAGCACCTCTCCGCGCGCGGGCACGTGACCGGCCAGCATGAAGACCAGCCCGCCCAGCGTGTCGATCTCTTCCTCGTCGATCTCGTCGTGCTCGGTCAGGGTCAGGCCGATCTCGGTCTCGAAGTCTTTCAGCGGGGTCTTGGCCTGAACCAGGTAACAGCCAGACGGCTCTCGGGTCCAGAACTTGCCCTCGTCGATGTCGTGCTCGTCCTCGATTTCCCCGATCACCTGTTCGATCAGGTCTTCGATCGTGACCAGCCCGTCAACGCCGCCATATTCGTCGATCACAAGACCCATGTGCCGGCGTTCGGTCTGCATCTTGGTCAGCAGCACGCCAATCGGCATCGAAGGCGGTACAAACAGCAATGGGCGCAGCATCTTTTTCAGGTTGAACCGGCCCGACCCCGAGCCATTGAACCCGTGCAAAAGGGCAAAATCCTTGAGGTGCACCATCCCGAGAGGCGTATCGAGTGTGCCGTCGAACACCGGAAGGCGGGTCATGCCACTGTCGCGGAACACCTTGACCAGTTCATCCTTGGTGATGGTGATCGGGACCGCCACGATTTCGACCCGGGGGATCGCCACGTCCTCGACCCGCATGCGGCGCAGGTTTATCATGCCGTGGGTGGGGGTCGTGCCCGATGTCGCGGTGGTGCCGTTGACGGTGCCCGCAGAGGGTTCGCCCCCGGTCAGGGACCCGATGAAACGGCGCAGAAACCCGCCGCCCGGTTGATGTTGTTCTTCCTGTTGCGCGCCTTGCGCCGCGTTAGAAGAGCCGTCGTTCTCGCCCATGTCTCGCTTTTGTCCAGAAAGGGCGCTCAGGCCCCGTAATTGTCCATATATGGGTCAGCGATCCCCAGTTTGCCAAGTATCACTGTCTCAAGTGATTCCATCAGCGTGGCATCGCCGTCACGGATGTGGTCGTAGCCCAACAGGTGCAGGGTTGCGTGAACGATCAGATGGGTGACGTGGTCGGTCACGGTCTTGCCTTGTTCGGTGGCTTCGCGCTGGCAGGTTTCCAGCGCAATGGCGATGTCACCCAGCGGTTCCGGGTCGTCCGGTTCCGCCTCGGGTGGCAGGTCGGGATCGCCGCCGTCGTTTTCGGCCGACAGGTCCCAGGCGGGCCAGCTGAGCACGTTGGTGGGCTGCGGTTTGCCGCGGAAATCGGCGTTGAGGGTGGCAATACGGGCGTCATCGCAGGCCAGAACGGCGATTTCATAGCCCTCGGGCGGCAGCTCGAGGTGGTTGAGCACTGCCGTGGCGGCGGTTTCGGCCAGGCCGGCAAACCCCACCCCGTGCCAGCGGTCGTCTTCAAGGATCGTTTCGGTCAGCATGTGGCGTGCGCCGGGGGCTCTGCCCCCGGACCCCCGGGATATTTTCAGGCCAGAAGAAGATCAGGTCGGTTTGATCGCGTCCTTGTCATAAGCCTCGATGATGGCGGCAACAAGCGGATGACGGACGACATCCTTGGCGGTGAAATAATTGAAGCTGATCCTGGGGATTCTGTTGAGCAGCCGCTCCGCATCGGCCAGGCCCGAGGGCACGCCGCGCGGCAGGTCGATCTGGGTGCGGTCGCCGGTAATGACCATGCGCGAGCCTTCGCCCAGGCGCGTGAGGAACATTTTCATCTGCATCGACGTGGCGTTCTGCGCCTCGTCCAGCACCACGAAGGCGTTTGACAGGGTCCGACCGCGCATGAAGGCCAGCGGGGCGATTTCGATCACCTTTTCCTCGATCATCTTCTGCAGCTGCTTTGCGGGCAGGAAATCGCCCAGCGCATCGTAGAGCGGCTGCATATAGGGATCGACCTTGTCCTTCATGTCGCCGGGCAGATAGCCCAGCTTTTCGCCGGCCTCGACCGCGGGTCGGCTGAGGATGATCCGGTCAACCAGCCCGTTGATGAACATGTTCACCCCGACCGCAACGGCAAGATAGGTCTTGCCGGTCCCTGCCGGGCCGATGCCAAAAGCCAGTTCGTTCGAGAACAGCGCGGCGACATAGGCCTTTTGCGCCTCTGTCCGCGGTTCGACCAGTTTCTTGCGGGTCTTGATCTCGACCTTGCCGCCGCCGAACATCTCGAGCTGCGATTGCGGTGTCTCTTCGGCATTGGCCATGCGGAATTCACGGTCGATATCGCCGGTTTCCACCGCCTTGCCGGTTTCCAGTCGTTCGTAGAGCGCCTGCAACACCTCGGACGCTTCGGCCTGGGCGGCGGGTTCGCCGAAGATGGCGAGGTGGTTGCCACGTCGCAAGATCTGCACCCCAAGCCGGGATTCGATGTCCGTGAGGTTGCGGTCATATTCGCCGCACAGGTCGATCAGCAGACGATTGTCGGGAAATTCGAGCACAGCTTCGGTGATGGTGCCTGTGGTCACGCATGTCTCCTGCCAAGTAACAGTTTGACAATATACAATGAAGTATTCCTGCCGAAGTTGCCACCGCAATAGCTAAAAAGGCTCGAAATCCCAATTTTCCTTTGCCATTCTCCTTAGTTGGGGTCTGGAATTGGGCTTCCTCCCTTAAAGTCACCAGCGGTATAGGTAGGAGGCGCAACCCCAGAACAAACCGGCTTCCCATACTTGTCCAAACGCGCGACATAATACCCATCGAAGCCGTCATCTGCCATCCAGTGGTCACAGCCATCGGGGTCAATATGGATTCCCCACTGAAGATCGGTCAGTGGGTGCGAGTCAATTCCGCGGTCAATGGTTTTGTCGGCTGGATAACCACGCAAACCTTCATCAGTACATGCCGACGCCAATACTAGAGATACAATCGCAATGTAGTTTTTCATCTTATAAACCTCACTCAAAGCAGAGTATCTCGACCCGGCGGTTCCGCGCCATTCCCTCTTTGGTTGCATTAGTCGCCACAGGAAATCGTTCTCCCATTCCGCGAACGTCAGTTATTCTCGCCCCAACAGACTTTCCAATCTTTGCAACCGCCAAAGCTCGGTTATAGCTCAGCCGCATGTTATAGTCGTCACTAGCTCGGCTGTCAGTATGTCCGACAACCACAAAGGCGAACGCGGTCGAGGAGCGGAAAAACTGCGCGATGCGAGATTGGTGCTGTGATTTGATCCGATAGCTATCAGTAGCGAAAAATTGATCAGTATTCAACAAACCGCATGGCTCTACGTCGTGGCATATCGGCATCCCTTGTCTGGTAAGCCGATTGTCACCATAACCTTCAGCCCCATCGTCCATAACCCAAACCTCACAGCCATCGGGCGTAAGCGCGATTCCCGGGATATACTGACCGCGATCTCTACCCTGCTGAGAAGGTGTATTTCGACTGAACTTCTGGCTTGAACCAGAAGAGCCGGGTCCCGACAAATCCTGCGCGGCGACTGGCAGCGCCGCCGTCAGGGCGATCAGCGCGGCACCGATGCCCGCGCGGACGGCTTTGGAAAAATATGCCACAGCCTCTGTCCCTTTGTTGTTCTGTTTCCCCCAGGTCCGGAAGGGAATCGCCCCGCCCGGCCCAAATCTTCTATAAACAACACCTTAGCAAACAAAACGACGCTGTGAAGCGAAAACCACCACATATGGCGGTTTCTGTCGCACATAAGCGCAAGACTTGGCGGGCATTGCCTGTGGACAACCCCAAGAGGGATTGAATCACAACCGTTTAGGGCCACCAGTTAAACCGGTGCAGAAAGATTACAAAAGCTGACCAGTCAGCGAATTGGGGCCGCTGTCCACAATCCTGACGCGGCGCAGGTCGCCCGGGGCAATCCCCTCGGCTGTGACATGCACAGCATGCAGATAGTCGGACTTGCCCACCATCTGGCCTTCCAGCCGCCCGGGGCGTTCGAACAGGACACCGACCTCGCGACCGACCATGGCATCCTGCAAGGCCCGCTGTTGCCGAGTCAGCAGTGCCTGAAGCCGTTGCAGGCGGTCATCTTTTTCATCCTCGGGCACCTGGGCGCGTTCCGCCGCCGGGGTGCCGGGGCGTTCGGAATACTTGAAGCTGAAGGCGCTACCATATTGTACCGCCTCGATCAGGGACAGCGTATCCTGAAAATCCGTCTCGGTTTCTTCGGGAAAGCCGACGATGAAATCGCCCGACAGGTGCAGATCGGGCCGCGCCGCGCGCAACCGTTCGATCAGGCGCAGGTATTGTTCGGCCGTGTGCTGACGATTCATCCGCTTCAGGATCTTGTCTGACCCGGCCTGCACCGGCAGATGCAGATAAGGCATCAGCTTCGGGCAATCGGCGTGGGCGTCGATCAGGTCATCGCTCATGTCGTTGGGGTGGCTGGTGGTAAACCGGATGCGTTCCAGCCCATCGACATCGTTCAGCGCCCAGATCAAGCGCGCCAGAGACCAGTCGCCATCGGGGCCGGCCCCGTGATAGGCGTTCACATTCTGGCCCAGAAGGGTGATTTCGCGCACGCCACGCGCCACCAGATCGCGCGCTTCGTCCAGAATACGGGCGGCGGGGCGGCTGACTTCGGCGCCGCGGGTGTAGGGCACCACGCAGAAAGCACAGAACTTGTCGCAGCCTTCCTGCACGGTCAGAAACGCGGACGGGCCGCGTTTCGCCTTGGGGCGCGATTTCAGGTGTTCAAACTTGTCTTCCTCGGGGAAATCGGTGTCCAGCACCTTTGCCCCCTGCCCCGCCTTTGCCTCCATCTCGGGCAGGCGGTGATAGCTTTGCGGACCGACGACAAGATCGACCATCGGCTGACGGCGCATGATTTCCTCGCCTTCGGCTTGCGCGACACAGCCGGCAACGCCGATTTTCAGGTCTGGCTTGGCTGCCTTCAGCCCTTTGTAGCGACCCAGTTCGGAATAGACCTTTTCCGCCGCCTTTTCACGGATATGGCAGGTATTCAGCAGGATCATGTCCGCATCGTCGGGCGACTTGGTTTCGACATAGCCCTGCCCGCCCAGCGCTTCGGCCATGCGTTCGCTGTCATAGACGTTCATCTGACAACCGTAAGTCTTGATGAACAGTTTCTTGGGCTGGGACATGGGGCAGACTCCGTCGCGCGCGTTCAAGGGCTGCGGATACCGCGAAACGCCCCCGTCTTGCAATGCCCGGGAAGATAGCCGACCTTGGGCGTCGGGCAAACGGGCGGAATGTGGACGATGCGCTTTGGCGACACGGCGGATTTGGTGAAGAACGGCGCGGGCCTGCTGCAACGCGGTCCGTTGGCGCTGATCTTTGCCGAGGACGAGGTCGAACTGGACGGCACGCTGCGCCACCACCTGAAACAGGGGTTCGGGCAGGTGATCGTCTTTGCCCCCAAAGACCTGCCCTGCCCCGAGATGCCGGGCGTCGCGCGGGTCGATCTTGCCCCCACCGGGCCTGACGCCGTGGCGCAAGCCGTCACGCAGGTGAACGACGCCGCAGCCGGGCACTGGGTCTATTTCGGGTTCAACGCCGAATACCTGTTCTACCCGTTCAGCGAAACGCGTCGGGTGTCGGAGATGCTGGCTTTCCACGCCGAGGAACGTCGTGATGCCATGGTCTGCTTCGTGATCGACCTTTATGCGCCCGACCTGTCCAGCCACCCCGACGCGGTGAACCCGCAAGAGGCATGGCTCGACAAGGCGAGCTATTACGCGCTGGAGCGGTTGGGCGACAACAAGCACCCGAAAGAGCGCCAGCTTGATTTCTTTGGCGGGCTGCGCTGGCGATTCGAAGAGCACGTCCCGGAAAACCGCCGCCGGATCGACCGCGTCGCCCTATTTCGTGCCGAAAAGGGCCTTCAATTGCGGCCCGATTTCACGCTGTCTGACGAAGAACGCAACACCTATGCCTGCCCCTGGCACAACAACCTGACCGCCGCCGTGGCCAGTTTCCGCACCGCCAAAGCGTTGAAGTGCAACCCGATGTCACGCAAGGCGATCGACAGTTTCATCTGGCCCGGATCGGTACGGTTCGACTGGTCGTCACGCCAGTTGATGGACCTGGGCCTGATGGAACCCGGGCAATGGTTCTGAGAGACGCTACTGACCGACGATCACCCGCTTGAACCCGCCTTCGCCGGTGCCGGGGCGGTTCACCCGAACTCCGGATGGCGGCACATCCACAGCCACAGCGCGCGGCTGTGGCGCGGCTGCCTGCGGCGAGCGCGGCACCTGTCCCTGCTTCTGCGCCTCGCGATACGCAATTTCCGTGGCCACGAATTCGCCGACCCGGATCGCGGCGTTTTGCAGCGCGGCCATCACCTGCGGGTCGCGGATCAAGGCCTGTGACATCGCCAGCACCAAAGCCATGGACAGCGCTTTGCTGGCCAGTCGGACCCAAAGGGGCTTTTTCGGGCGCAGCTTCATCGTGGCACCCGCACGCGCCGCGGTCCGCCGGTTTCGGACCGGCCAAGCCCGCGGCGGACCGTGACACCATGGTCGGTCTGTTCCTCGTCACCGCGATAGCCAGCCTCGCCGGGCAACGGGACAAAGCCGGCCTCGCCCGGCAGGGCAATGATCTCGGGCGCGCCGGGTGGCGCGATAAAGCCGGGCTCGCCCGGCAGCGGTGTCAGGTCAAGATCGGGCGGCGGCCGGTTCCCCAGCGCTTCAAGACGGCCCAACTGCGTTTCTATCCGGTTGGCCGCGTCTGCGGCATGAGCGTCGATATCGACCAGTTCCGGTTGGGTCGGCTCTGCACTCTCCACCGAGGCAACGCTGAAGGAAACCCCCTGCCACCAGAGGTATCCCAATACGATCAGCAAGCCGGCCAGCTTGACCAGCAACCCTTGGATGAAATGCGCCATGACCGGATGACTAGTCCGGTGATTTGGCGGAAATGGGACGAAGTCGCGGTGATCTGCGGTTACAGGTGTTCGGCCTGTGGCATCCCGAGGATATGGAACCCACCGTCCACACGCACGATTTCACCCGTGGTGCAGGCGCCGGCGTCGGAAATCAGCCAGACCGCGGTACCGCCCACTGCCTCGAGCGTCGCGTTCGAGCCGAGCGGCGCGTTTTCGTCGGTGTGCTTGTAGGTCTTGCGCGCCCCGCCGATCGCAGCCCCGGCGAGGGTTTTCATCGGGCCCGGGCTAATCGCGTTGACGCGGATGCGGTCCGGGCCAAGGTCGTTGGCCAGATAGCGCGTTGCCGATTCCAGTGCCGCCTTCGCGACGCCCATGACGTTGTAGTTCGGCGTCACCCGGTTCGAGCCCATGTAGGTCATGGTCAACAGCGTCCCGCCGTTGTCCTTCATCAACGGATAGGCGCGGCGCGCCACGTCGACGAAGGAATAAACCGAGATGTCCATCGAATTCTTGAAGTTGGCCCGGCTGGTGTTCAGGAACCGGCCGGTCAGTTCGTTCTTGTCGGAATAGGCAATGGCATGCACCAGAAAATCAAGCCGGTCCCAGCGCTGCGACAACGCGTCGAATGCGGCATCAAGGCTGGCATCGTCGGTCACATCCACGTCGACCATGAAGTCGCTGCCGACGCTTTCAGCGAGCGGTGCCAGACGCTTGCCAAAGGCTTCGCCCTGATAGGTGAAGGCCAGCTCGGCCCCGGCCTCGGCACAGGCCTTGGCGATGCCCCAGGCGATGGACCGTTCATTGGCGACGCCCATGACAAGGCCGCGTTTTCCCGACAAAGACAGCATGAGCGCCCCCCGTTTTTCCTGAGTTGATCCCTAGGCGACAGCGCCGCGCGAGGCAAGCGGTTCGGCACGGTGCACAGGGAAAACAAAGGCCCCGGGGGACCCCCGGGGCGCGATGCCGTGTTCTGCGATTGCCTTAGCTGCGATACTTGCTGAGCAGCATCGAGCCGTTGGTTCCGCCAAAGCCGAAGCTGTTGGTCATCACCGTATCCAGCCCGGCGTTTTCCACCAGTTCAGTGGCGATTTCATCAGGGTTCAGCGCCGGATCCAGCGTTTCAACGTTGATCGACGGTGCGATAAAGTCATGTTCCAGCATCAGCAGGCAATAAATCGCCTCTTGCGCACCCGTCGCGCCCTGGCTGTGACCGGTCATCGACTTGGTGGAACTGACCGGCGGGGTGCTGCCCTCGCCAAAGACGCGGCGCACCGCCTCGATCTCGCCCACGTCGCCCACCGGGGTCGACGTGCCGTGCGCGTTGATGTAGCTGACCTTGCGATCTTCGGACAGGGTGGACAGCGCCACGCGCATCGCCCGCTCGCCGCCTTCGCCGGACGGGGCCACCATGTCGGCCCCATCCGAGGTCGCGCCGTAGCCGGTGACTTCGGCATAGATCTTCGCACCACGCGCCAGCGCGTGATCAAGGTCTTCCAGCACCACGATGCCCCCGCCGCCCGAAATCACGAAGCCGTCGCGATCCTTGTCGAACGCGCGCGACGCCTTTTCCGGCGTATCATTGAACTTCGAAGACATCGCGCCCATCGCATCGAACAGGCACGACAGCGTCCAGTCCAGTTCTTCGCCACCACCGGCAAACATCACATCCTGCTTGCCCAGCATGATCTGTTCTGCCGCGTTGCCGATACAATGCAGGCTGGTCGAGCAGGCCGAGGTGATGGAATAGTTGATGCCCTTGATCTTGTAGGCGGTCGACAGGTTGGCGCTGATGGTCGAGCACATGCATTTCGGCACCGCGAACGGCCCGATCCGTTTGGTCGCTCCGCTGTTCAGTACGGTCTGATGCGCGGTCAGCATCGCGCTGGTCGACGGCCCGCCCGACCCGGCCACAAGCCCGGTGCGCGGGTTCGACACCTGGTCATCGCTCAGCCCCGCATCGGCAATCGCCTGACCCATCGCGATATAGGCATAGGCCGCCCCCGGCCCCATGAAACGCAAGGTGCGTTTGTCGACGTGCTGGGTGACGTCCAGCTTGATTTCACCGGCAATCTGGCTGCGGAACCCATGTTCCTTCATCGCCTCGTTGGCCGTGATCCCGGATTTCCCGGCCTTGAGCGAGGCCAGGACCTCTTCGGTGTTGTTGCCGATACTGGAAACGATCCCCAAACCCGTGACGACGACGCGGCGCATGTGGCCTCCTTACATGTTGCTTCTGGCTTACTAGGCCATGGCGGGCCTTGGGTGCAAGGTGCGGCGTCAAGAGTTGCCTCGCGAAACCGGGTGCTTCAACGCCTGTGCCCTGTCGCCCGGGCAACAGGGGCCAAAGGCTCAATGCAAAAGACCCGCGCAGACCGGGTCCGCACGGGTCTTGCAAAGGGTGCCGGTCTTGCTGCGTATCAGCTCTCGCTCAGCGCCACCTTCATGTCCTTGACCACATAGATCACCTCGCCGTCGGCCTCGACGATGCCGTCGGCGACGCCCATGGTCAGGCGGCGGGTCTGGATCGCCTTGGTGAAATCCACCTTGTAGGTCAGCATTTTTCGGTCCGGGCGGACCATGCCGGTCAGCTTGACCTCGCCCACGCCCAGCGCATAGCCGCGCCCCAGCCAGCCGCGCCAGCCCAGGTTGAAGCCGGTCAGTTGCCACAGCCCGTCCAGACCCAGGCAGCCCGGCATGATCGGGTTGCCGGGGAAATGGCAGTCAAAGAACCACAGGTCCGGGGTGATGTCGAATTCCGCCACGACGTGGCCCTTGCCATGCAGGCCGCGGTCGCCGGAAATGTCGGTGATGCGGTCCATCATCAGCATCGGCGGCGCAGGAAGTTGGGCGTTGCCGGGGCCGAACAGCTCGCCCCGAGCGCATTTCAGCAGGTCTTCCTTGTCGAACGTGGTCGGGAAATCGGCCATGCCTGTGCATCTCCTTGGTCTTTGGGCGCGCAATACGTCGGTTGTTTCTTGGCCCCCCCTATCACCGCGCCCGCAAGGCTTGCAAGCCTCGCACATCGGCCGCAGCCAAGGCCCAGATGGGGAATTCATTTGAAAACGGGGGCGTGTGGCCTTAAATACCAAGTAACAAAAGCAAGACAGGCTGACCATGACAACCATGAACGCTCAGGCAACGGAACGCGGCACCCAATGGCTGTCAACTGCCGGGTTGCGCCCGACGCGGCAGCGCGTGGCTCTGGCAGCTTTGCTGATTGGCGACGGTCAAGACCGTCACGTCACCGCCGAAAGCCTTTACGACGCGGCGCAGAAAACCGGCGATACGGTGTCACTGGCCACGGTTTACAACACGCTGCGCGCGTTTTGCGAGGCGGGCCTGATGCAGGAAGTGACAGTTGACGGCTCGCGCAGCTATTTCGACACCAACACCCACGATCACCCGCATTTCTTCTGGGAAGACGACGGAACATTGACCGACGCACCGGCAGAAGAACTGCAAATCGTGCGCTTGCCCTCTGCGCCCGAGGGCGCCGAGATTGCCAGCGTTGACGTGGTCATCCGCCTGCGCCGCACCTGATCTGCGCGCAGGCAGTTATCACATCAAAGGTTTGGATGGTACCCGCGGCCGGACTCGAACCGGCACGGCACATAGGCCTAGGGATTTTAAGTCCCCTGTGTCTACCATTCCACCACGCGGGCGACAGGGGGTGTTTGCCGCAAATTTCCTGCCTTGACCAGTGCGGAATGGCGGTCAAAGTTCCTCGCCCGGCGGGGGCAGCAGAAAACGTTCCGGCAACCATGGGTTCAGTGCCAGAGCCATCCTAAGCGCCGCGTGACCTTCGTCTTTGCGGCCAAGGCCCAGCAGGGTCAGCCCCTTGCCCGCCAGTGCGGCGATGTGATGGGGGTTCAGTGCCAGCGCACGCTCAAGATCGGGCAACGCTGCGGCATAATCCTCGCGCAGGAAATGTATGAACGCGCGCTGGTTGTACCCCTCGGCATAGTCCGGACAATAGTCGACCAGCCGGTTGAAATGATCCAGCGCCCGCAGGAAATCATAGCTTGAGCGCGCAGTCATGCCGTCGTCCAGCAGGCTTTGCGCCGGTTCGTCCGGCGCGTCGGCCCACAGTTCCCACATCTGGTTGGTGATCTTGCGCGCCTCCATATCATTCTTGGCCGCCTGCACCTGTGTCATCAGGTCAAACAGTTCGGCCTTGTGATCGGGCGCCGCAGGGCATTCGGCAAAGGCGCGGCCTGCAAGGAACAAAAGGGGGATCAACGCGCGTTTCATGGCGGTAATGGTGCGCCGCAAATGCCGCGCGTCAAGTCACGTCGCCGAGATCGCCCTCTTTCACTGCCTGCATCGCCACATAGGTCGAGGTCGACGACACATGCGGCAGGGTCGAAATCTTCTCGGCCAGAACCATGCGATAGGCCCGCATATCGCTGGTTCGGACCTTCAGCAGATAGTCGAAATTCCCCGCGATCAGGTGCGCTTGTTCGATCTCAGGAATGCGGGTGATGGCGGCGTTGAAGTCTGCCAACGCGCGTTCACTGGTGCTGGTCATCCGCACCTCGACAAAGGCGACGTGATCCAGACCCAGCTGGATCGGGTCAAGGATCGCGCGATAGCCCCGGATCACGCCCGCCGATTCCAGCCGTCGCAGCCGCGCCTGCGTCGGCGATTTCGACAGGCCGATCTGGCGCGCAAGGTCGGTGATCGACAAACGGCCATCGCCCCCCAGCGCGGCGATGATCTTGCGGTCGAACGGGTCAAGGTCGATCTGGTCGTTTTGCATCTTTGATCCGGCGAAATGAAGTCAAAACGCACAGCAAAGTGCCCATGAACAGACATTCTTCCCGTACATTCCCGGATATCCTATGGCATCGACCCGGAGATAGCCATGCCCAAGGACACCATGACCGACCTGCGCGCCCTGATTGACACCGAAACCTATGCCGATGAGGCCGCCATCGTCGCGCGCCTGCGCGGCGAAGCCAACCTGTCCGACGCCGCGCGCAAGGCCATTGGCGCCCGGGCGGCGCAACTGGTGCGCGACATCCGGGGCGCCACCCGGCCCGGGCTGATGGAAGTGTTCCTGGCCGAATATGGCCTGTCCACCGACGAAGGCATCGCGCTGATGTGTCTGGCCGAAGCGCTGCTGCGCGTGCCCGACGCCACAACCATCGACGCGCTGATCGAGGACAAGATCGCCCCCAGCGACTGGGGCCGTCACCTTGGGCAATCGACATCTCCTTTGGTGAATGCGTCGACCTGGGCGCTGATGCTGACGGGCAAGGTGCTGGACGATGCCGCCCCCGGCCCCGTCGGCCACCTGCGCGGCGCGATCCGGCGGCTGGGCGAGCCGGTGATCCGCACCGCCGTGGGCCGCGCGATGAAGGAAATGGGCGCGCAATTCGTGCTGGGCGAAACCATCGCCGCCGCGATGAAGCGCGCCTCGGGGATGGAGGCCAGGGGCTATACCTATTCCTACGACATGCTGGGCGAGGCGGCGAAAACCGAAGGCGACGCGCGGCGATATCACCTGGCCTATTCCCGAGCCATCGGCGCGATCGCCGAGGCGGCGAAGGACAGTGACATCCGCAGGAACCCCGGCATCTCGGTCAAGCTGTCGGCGCTGTTTCCGCGCTACGAGGACGCCCAGAAAAAGCAGGTGATGGAACAGCTTGTGCCGCGGCTGCGCACGCTGGCGCAACTGGCCGCCAGCGCCCGGATCGGTCTGAACATCGACGCGGAAGAGGCCGACCGCCTGTCGCTGTCGCTGGACGTGATCGAGGCGGTGTTGTCCGAACCCTCGTTGAAGGGCTGGGACGGATTCGGCGTCGTGGTGCAGGCCTACGGGCTGCGCGCGGGCCCGGTGCTGGACTGGCTTTACGACCTGTCGACCCGGCTGAACCGGCGCATCATGGTGCGGCTAGTCAAGGGCGCCTACTGGGATACCGAAATCAAGCGCGCGCAGGTGGCAGGGCTGGGACGGTTCCCGGTTTTCACCTCGAAATCCGCGACCGACATCAGCTATATCGCCAATGCCCGCAAGCTTTTGGGCATGACAGACCGGATTTACCCGCAATTCGCCACCCATAACGCCCACACCGCCGCCGCCATTCTTGAAATGGCGGACGACAAGGACGCCTTCGAATTCCAGCGCCTGCACGGCATGGGGGAATCGTTGCACGACCTGCTGCACGGGCGCGAAGGCACCCGGTGCCGGATCTACGCCCCCGTCGGCGCGCATCGCGACCTTCTGGCCTATCTCGTGCGGCGCCTGCTGGAAAACGGTGCCAACAGTTCCTTCGTCAACCAGATCGTCGACGAAGACGTCCCGCCAGAGGTGGTTGCCGCCGATCCGTTCGATGCCGCGCCCGCCCAATCCCTGACCACCGGGCCAGAGCTGTTCCTGCCCGAGCGGATCAATTCCCGGGGGTTCGATTTGCGGCACCGGCCGACGCTGGACGCGGTCGAGGCCGCCCGCACGCCCTTTGCCCGACACCTGTGGCAGGCCAGCCCGATGACCGCGACCGCCGCCCCCGGCGGCGAAACCGCAGCGGTCATCAACCCGGCGGTTCTGTCCGACACCGTGGGTCAGGTGACCTGGGCGACACCCGAAACCGTGGCCCGCGCGGCCGAGAGCGCCCGCCGCTGGCAGGCACCGGCCAGCGAACGCCGCGCCGTGCTGAACCGGGCCGCGGATCTTTACGAAGACCACTTTGGCGAAATCTTCGCCCTGCTGGCGCGCGAGGCCGGCAAGACCCAGGCCGATGCCGTGGCGGAACTGCGCGAGGCAGTGGATTTCCTGCGCTACTACGGCGCCCATGCCGATGACAGCGCGGCCATCGGAACCTTTGCCTGTATCAGCCCGTGGAACTTTCCGCTGGCCATCTTCACCGGCCAGATCGCCGCGGCGCTGGCCGCCGGCAACGCCGTGCTGGCCAAGCCTGCCGAACAAACCCCGCTGATCGCCCATCGCGCGGTCAGCCTGTTGCATCAGGCCGGGGTGCCTGTCAGCGCGTTGCAACTGCTGCCCGGCGCAGGCGATGTCGGCACGGCGCTGACCTCGAACCCCAATGTCGATGGCGTGGCCTTCACCGGCTCGACCGAGACCGCGCAGATCATCCACCAGACAATGGCCGAACACCTGGCCCCCGGCGCGCCGCTGATTGCGGAAACCGGCGGGCTGAACGCGATGATCGTCGACAGCACCGCGCTTCCCGAACAGGCGGTCACGGCGATTGTCGAATCCGCCTTCCAGTCGGCGGGTCAGCGCTGTTCCGCCCTGCGCTGCCTGTATGTTCAGGAAGACATCGCCGACGACCTGCTGACCATGCTGCAAGGCGCGATGGACGCGCTGGTGATCGGCGAACCGTGGGATGTGTCGACCGACGTCGGCCCGGTCATCGACGCAGAGGCCCGTGCAGACATCGCTGCCCATATCGCCAAGGCGCAGGCCGAAGGCCGGGTGCTGAAGACCTACTCGACCCCGGACAACGGCCATTTCATCGCGCCGACGCTGATCCGGGTGACGGGCATCGCCGATCTGGAACGCGAAGTCTTTGGCCCCGTCCTGCATGTCGCGTCCTTCAAGGCATCGCAGATCGACGCGGTGATCGACGCAATCAACGCCACCGGCTATGGCCTGACCTTCGGCTTGCAGACCCGGATCGACGACCGGGTGCAGCACGTGTCGGAACGGATCAAGGCCGGCAACGTTTATGTCAACCGCAACCAGATCGGCGCCATTGTCGGCTCGCAGCCCTTTGGTGGCGAAGGCCTGTCCGGCACCGGCCCCAAGGCGGGCGGGCCGCATTACCTGCCCCGGTTCCGCAGCCAACCGGCCAACGACACGGGCGGCAGTTGGACCGGCAAGGCCGACCTGACCGCGTTGTCCAAGGCCATCGCCGCCGCGCAGAGCGAAACACCTGTGTCGCGCCACGAACTGCCGGGGCCGACCGGCGAATCCAACGTGTTGACCTGTTTCAGCCGCGCACCTGTCCTTTGCCTAGGTCCGGGGGCTGAGACAGCTGAGAGGCAGGCCCACGCGATCCGCGCCTTCGGCGGCGTGGCGGTGGTGGCCGATGGCGATGTGCCCGCGAACTGGCTGGCGCAGGTGCAGGGGATCGGCGCGGTCCTGTGGTGGGGCGATGTCGACACCGCCCGCGCCTATCGCCAGGCGCTTGCCGCGCGTCCCGGCCCGATCCTGACCCTGGTCACCGGCGCACCGGACGCGGGCCACGCGCTGAGCGAGCGGCACGTCTGTGTCGACACCACCGCAGCGGGCGGAAATGCAGCGCTTCTGGGCGGGGCCGCTTGACGGCCCCACAAAACCCGCCAATCTGGCGGCATGTTTCCGATCCGTGACCATAACCCGTCGGGCCGTACGCCCTATGTGACCTACGCGCTGATCCTGCTGAACTGCGGGATCTTCCTAAGCTATTGGTCAATGATGAGCGACATGCGGGCGATCAACCTGTTGTTTTACAATTGGGCGATGATCCCCGCGCGGATCAGCATGGGGGAAAATCCCGCGTCGCTGGTCACCTCGATGTTTCTGCATGGCAGCGTGATGCACCTGCTGGGAAACATGCTGTTCCTGTTCATCTTCGGCGACAACCTGGAAGATGAGATGGGGCATGTCGGGTTTACCGTGTTCTACCTGTCAACAGGGGTCGTCGCCGGGCTGGCGCAGTATATCACCGCGCCCTATTCCCCGGTTCCCACGGTTGGCGCATCTGGGGCCATCGCCGGCGTGATGGGCGGATATCTGTTGCTGTTCCCCAAGGCGCGGGTCGATATCCTTGTGATCCTTATCGTGTTCTTCCGGGTCTTTCCGATCCCGGCCTGGGTGATGCTGGCGCTTTGGTTCGCAATCCAGGTTTTTGGTGGGCTGGGCTCTGCTGGCGATCAGGGCGGCGTGGCCTATTGGGCGCACGCAGGCGGTTTCGTGGCCGGCCTGCTGCTGGCGATCCCGGTCTGGCTGCGCCGAGGCGGCACGGCCTTCTGGGACCGGACCCACGGCAAGCCGCCGCACCCCGAGGCCCGCTATGAACTGTCCCAATCCCGCATACCGAAAGTGAGACGCAAATGACCGATCCCGTCAAAGTCACCTGCCATTGCGGCGCGGTGGAACTGCGTGTCCGGCTGACCGACGGCCTGAACACCGCGCGGCGCTGCACCTGTTCGTTCTGCCGCCGCCGGGGCGCCGCGGCGGTGTCCGCGCCGCTCGACGGGGTTGAGGTGGTCAAGGGGGCCGACAAGCTGACTCTATACCAATGGGGCACGATGACCGCGAAGCATTACTTCTGCTCGGTCTGCGGCAACTACACCCATCACCAGCGCCGGTCGAACCCGAACGAATATGGCGTCAACATGGGCGCAATCGAAGGGGTGAACCCCGCCGATTACGAACCGATCAAATGGAGCGACGGCGTCAACCACCCGTCAGACCGCACGTAGGGCACCGGAAAGACCACCCCTTGACCGGGGGGGCGATGGCGGCCCGCGACCGGATCAGGCGTCGCGGATGGTCTTGGCAAAGTGGCTGAAGATCTCGTTGTTGGCACACAGGATCGAACCGGTTTCCAGCGGATCCTGATCCTTGCGCACGCCCTCGACCAGACCGCCGGCCTCTTGCACGATCAAGTAACCCGCAGCGATGTCCCAGATGTTCAATTCGCGTTCCCAGTAGCCATCGTACCGACCCGCAGCGACATACGCCAGGTCCAGCGCGGCAGAGCCGAAGCGGCGCACACCGGCGCATTCCGGCATCAGGCGGGCCAGGTCCTTCAACGTCGCGGGCAGCGTGCGCTTGGCGGCAAAGGGCACGCCGGTGGCGAACACCGCCTCGATCATCCGGGTCCGGCCCGATACACGCAGACGCTTGCTGTCGTTCAGCCAGGCGCCAGCGCCCTTCTCGGCATAAAACATTTCGTCCTTGGCAGCGTCGAAAACGACCCCGGCGACGATCTGGCCCTTGTGTTCCAGTGCGATGGAAATTGCCCAGTGCGGCAAGCCATGCAGGAAGTTGGTTGTACCGTCCAGCGGGTCGACGATCCAGCGACGGGTCGGGTCCTTGCCGTCTTCTCCGCCGCCTTCCTCGCCCAGCCAGCCATAGGTCGGCCGCGCACCCATCAGTTCTTCCTTAAGGATGTTTTCGGCTGCCAGATCGGCACGGCTGACGAAATCGCCTGCGCCCTTCATCGACACTTGCAGGTTCTCGACCTCGCGGAAGTCCTTGACCAGCGAACGGCCGGCCTTGCGGGCGGCCTTGATCATGATGTTAAGATTGGCGCTGCCCTGCATGGCGATCGGCTCCTGAAAATGGATCAGGCCGCGCTATACGCGGCCCGAGACAGTTTGCCAAGGCGTGATGGATTACTTGTAAAGCACGCCCTTTTCGCCGACCGGCGCATAGGCGCGCGGGGCATAGGACTGATAGGTCCGTTTCTTCGGGGCCGAGGCACGATTGTAATAGGTGCCCGTGGTGTTCGGGTTGCCGCAGCAGATGACTCCGCCCACGGTGATCGGCTGAAGACCGGCCGGGCAATTGTTTTCCGCCGGGTATGCATAGATCAGCATGTCCGAATTCGGATTGTTGGTGCCGTCACCCATATACATGTCGCCCCAGGCAAGGGCGCCGCCGGCGCTCAGGACCACGGCGACGGTCGCGCCGGTGATGGCTTTCAGGAATGGCATGGTGTCCCCCTTGCTGCGCAAATGCTTGTTTACCTTGGGCTTCACGCTACCACCATTGTCCGGCAAGTCAATTTCTTAGCGCCCCGGAAACCGTTTTTCCGCACCCGGTGTCACCGCAGGACACAGGGGTTTGCATTTTCCGTCAGGCGCTGCCACATCTCGGCGGGTCTTGGCAGGGTGGGCAGATGACGGAACAAGCGGCATTTCTGGGCGTAGAGCATTCGCTGACCGGGCGGCGCTGGGTCGGACCGACAGCGGAAACCACCCGTCTGGCAGAAGCGATGGCCCAGCAGACCCCGCTGCCCCAGCCCCTGTGCCTGACCCTGGCCCGGCTGGGCGTGCCGGTGGCCGAGGCCGAAGCCTATCTTCTGCCCACGCTGCGCGATCTGCTGCCCGATCCGCGCCGGATGCGAGACTGCGACACAGCCGCCGCGCGCCTGCTTGCGGCGGTAAAACATCGCCAGCGCATCGCGATTTTCGCGGATTACGACGTCGACGGCGGCAGTTCCGCCGCACTGTTGATCGACTGGTTTCGGCACTTCGGGATGACCGCCACGTTGTATGTTCCTGACAGGATCGACGAAGGCTATGGCCCCAATGTGCCCGCGATGCAGGCGCTTGCACGCGACCATGACCTGATCGTCTGCGTCGATTGCGGAACGCTCTCGCACGAACCCATCGCTGCGGCGACCGGCGCGGATGTTGTGGTGCTGGACCATCACCTTGGTGGCGAAACCCTGCCCCCCGCTCTGGCGGTGGTAAACCCCAACCGGCAGGACGAAGATGGTGCGCTGGCGCATCTGTGCGCCGCTGCCGTCGTGTTCCTGGTACTGGTCGAGGCGGGGCGCCAGATCCGCGAAGACGGCGCCACGGGCCCGGACCTGATGGGCTTTCTGGATCTCGTGGCGCTGGCCACCGTTGCCGATGTTGCGCCGCTGCAGGGTGTCAACCGCGCGCTGGTGCGACAAGGACTGAAAATCATGGCGCAACGCGGCCGTCCCGGTCTGGTCGCGCTGTCGGATGTGGCCCGGCTGGACCGCGCCCCAAGTTCCTATCATCTGGGGTTCGTGCTGGGCCCGCGCGTGAACGCCGGCGGTCGGATCGGCCAGGCCGACCTGGGCGCGCGCCTTCTGGCCTGCGAAAATCCGCACGAAGCCCGCGCCATGGCCGAACGGCTGGACCAGTTGAACACCGAACGTCGCGACATCGAGGCGGCGGTCCGCGCCGCGGCCCTGGAACAGGCCGAGGCCCGCGGCCTTGAGGCACCGCTGGTCTGGGCGGCGGGCGAAGGGTGGCATCCCGGCGTGGTCGGCATCGTCGCCTCGCGGTTGAAAGAGATGACCAACCGCCCGGCGATCGTGATCGGGCTGGACGGCGACGAAGGCAAGGGATCGGGCCGGTCGGTCAGCGGTGTCGATCTTGGCGCGTCGATCCAGCGGCTGGCATCCGAAGGGTTGCTGATCAAGGGCGGTGGACACAAGATGGCCGCGGGACTGACCGTTGCGCGCGACCGGATCGAACCGGCGATGGCCCGGTTGTCAGAGTTGCTGGCCAAACAGGGCGCGGGGCAAGGTGGGGCAGCGGATTTGCGCCTTGACGGGCTGCTGATGCCCGGGGCCGCGCAGGTCGATCTGATCGAACAGATGGAACAGGCGGGCCCTTTCGGCGCCGGTGCCCCTGCCCCGCGCTTCGTGTTTCCCGATTGCCAGATCACCTTTTCCCGCCGCGTCGGCGACAGCCACCTGAAAATCGGGTTCGGCGACGGGTTGGGCGCGCGGCTGGATGCGATCTGTTTCGGGGCCTTCGACGGCCCGCTTGGCCCGGCGCTGGATGGACACGGCGGCGCACGGTTCCACCTGGCCGGACGGCTGGAGATCAACGAATGGGGCGGGCGGCAATCTGTCCAACTGCGGCTGGAAGACGCCGCACCGGCATAGGCAGACCGGGAAGGCCAGACCGGCAAGACCAGACCGGCCCGCCTCACCGAGTTCAATCGATCGGAAATTTCCGCAGACAGGCTTTCGCCTCGGCCTGGAATTCTGTCAAGGTCTGATTCACGTCGCGTCGCGCCCCCACGGCCTTGAGCGCAGCCAGTTTCTGCCGCTCTGTCCCGCTGACGTATTTTTGCAGGATCGCATAGCTGATGACATTGGCGCCACGGGCATAGTTGCGCCCCAGAAAGCCCGCCGTTTCCAACGTGTTCGCCGTTGCGGAAATCACGAAAGCGCATTTCAGCGCCTTGGCTTCGTCGCCTGCATAGACTTTGCGTTCCCCGGCGGTTGCCGCGCCGCTTGCAGCGATCAACGCCGCGATCAATACGACGCGGATCATGTCAGAACGCCTTGAACGTCATGGTGGTCAGGGTGCGTTCGACCCCGTCGATATCGACGAAATGGCCATTGATATACTTGCCCACGTCCTCGCCGGACGGAATATACAGCTTCATCAGCAGATCGTACTCCCCAGACGTCGAATACAGCTCTGAATGGATTTCGCGCAGCGCGATTTCCTCGGCCACGCGATAGGTGGTGCCGGGTTTGCAGCGGATCTGGACGAAGACACAGGTGGTCATGCAAGCCTCTTATCTGTTCGGGCGCAGGCTGGCACAGCTGCCACGCGGGGGCAACGTCGAAAACGCAGGGACTTGGCCCCCGCCCCGCTGCCGCCTATAAGGCAGCCGATCCACAGCAGGAGACGCCGATGCGCAGCGCCACGATCACCCGCACCACAGCCGAGACCGAGATCACCGTGACCGTGAACCTCGACGGCACCGGCGCTTATGACAACCAGACCGGCGTCGGGTTCTTCGACCACATGCTGGACCAGCTGGCGCGCCATTCGCTGATCGACATGTCGATCCGGGCCAAGGGCGACTATCACATCGACGACCACCACACGGTCGAAGACACCGGCATTTCCCTTGGTCAGGCGCTGGTACAGGCGCTTGGCAACAAGAAGGGTATCCGCCGATACGGGTCCTGCCTGCTGCCGATGGACGATGCGCTGGTACGCTGCGCGCTGGACCTGTCGGCGCGGCCCTTCCTGGTCTGGAACGTCGATATGCCGACGCAAAAGATCGGCACGTTCGACACCGAACTGGTGCGCGAATTCTTTCAGGCGCTGTCGACCCACGGCGGGATCACCCTGCATATCGACCAGGTACACGGGATCAACAGCCACCACATCGCCGAGGCCGCGTTTAAATCCGTTGCCCGCGCCCTGCGCGAAGCGGTCGAAGTCGACCCGCGCAAGTCCGACGCCATTCCGTCGACCAAGGGCGCGCTCTGACGCTCCGTGACGGCACGGGAAAGCGCCGCCCGGCCTGACGGGTTGTCAGCGGCGCAACCACGCTTCTGCGATCAACATGTTCGGCACCCAGGCCAGCCACGCCACCATCGCATAAGCGGTGTCGAACCCCAAGACCGCCGCCAGAATCGGCAGGTATAGCCGCAAGGTCACCGCGGCAAAGGTCAACGCGGCGGACCGCAGCATCCAGCGCCGGTGCTCCGCGATCCGCCCTGCCATTGCCAGCCACACCGCCCAGACCGTCGCCCCCAGCCACAGCACCGCCAGAGCGCCAAAGCCCCAAGCCGCGACCGGCCCGGCCCGCGTCGTCATCGCCAGCGCCAGACCGGCCAAGCCAGACACCACAACCGCAGCGCCATAGACCCGCCCCATCCAGCGATGCAGCCCCGGGCGCGCCTTGCGAAGACGCGGGCTGAACTGGACCGGCAACACGATCAGTGCCACCGGCGCCAACCCGATGTGGGCATAAAGCGTCAGCGCTTGACCATCCAGGCGATAGGCCATGAACGGCATGCCCATGGGCACCCCCAGCACAACAAACCGCCACGACACCAGCGCCACGGCAATCGACAGCCCCCAGAACAGAACGGCCCGCGAAGTCACAAGGAACGGCATGGCACCCTCATCTTGACAGTGAAAAGTTTACACCGTAAAGATCAACGCTTGACTTGACATTGTCAAGCCAAAATCTTGACAGCGTCAACTCCCCACCTTAGTCGGGTGGACATGACCACGAACACCCCCCGGAAATCGCACCACCACGGCAACCTGCGGGCGGCATTGGTGCAGGCGGGAATCGACATCCTCGGCTCAGAAGGGCTGCCCGGCCTGACGCTGCGCAAATGCGCCGCGCGCGCCGGCGTGTCGCATGCTGCCCCGGCCCACCATTTCGACGGTGTCGACGGGCTGCGGATCGCCATTGCCTGCGAAGGCTTCGACCGGTTCCGCGCCGCCATGCTCGATGCCGCGGCCCAGTCACCCGCCACCCCGCGCGCGCAGCTGAAGGCCATCGCGCGCGGCTATCTGGCATTCGCCCGTGCCGAACCGGCGCTCTATGACCTGATTTTCAGCTTTCGTGGAAAGCTGGGGCTGAACGACGCGCTGGAACTTGCCTCCGCCCCGGCCTATCAGGTACTGCGCGACACCTGCGCCCCGTTCGTGCCGCCCGGAACCGATCCCGTGGTGATCGAGACCCAGGTCTGGGCGCTGATGCACGGCTATGTCCTGCTGCTGTTCAGCGGGCGGTTCCACGAAACCGGCGCGCCAGACGATGGCATTCTTGCCTTGCTCGACCGCGTCGGAACCGATCCCACCCCTTGACGCTGGCCCAAAACCGCGTCACCCCCCTTGCAGCACGCCACGACAACGGACCCCGCCATGCTGACCGCGATCATCGACTACGAATCCGGCAACCTGCACTCCGCCGAAAAGGCGTTTCAGAAAATGGCCAAAGAGGTGGACGCGGGCGACGTCGTCGTGACCGCCGATGCCGATGTCGTCGCCCGAGCCGACCGGCTGGTCCTGCCCGGCGACGGCGCTTTTCCGGCCTGCATGGACGCGCTGAAAGGGGCTGGCGGCATTCACGATGCCATGGTTGAGGCCGTGGTGATGAAAGGCCGCCCGTTTCTGGGGATTTGCGTCGGCATGCAGTTGATGGCGCGGATCGGCCACGAATACCGCGAAACCAGGGGGCTGGGCTGGATCAACGGCGAAGTCGAACACATCCGCCCCTCGGACCCGGCCATGAAAGTCCCGCACATGGGCTGGAACGACCTGGTGATCGACCACCCGCACCCTGTGCTCGCGGGCATCCAGACCGGGGACCACGCCTATTTCGTGCATTCCTACCAGATGCGCATGAACCAACCCGATCAGCGCCTTGCACATGCGGATTACGGCGGGGACGTCACTGCCATCGTGGCGCGCGATACGATCATCGGGTTCCAGTTCCACCCGGAGAAATCTTCGAGCGCCGGGCTGCGGATGATCGCCAACTTTCTCACCTGGGCACCGTGATGGCCCCGCCCGCCGTCCTGTCGTGGTCCTCGGGCAAGGATTGCGCCCACGCCCTGCATGTCTGCCGCCGCGACGCGGTCGTCGATATCCGGGCGCTGCTGACCACAGTGAACGAAGCCGTCGACCGCGTTGCCATGCATGGCACCCGCCGCACCTTGTTGCAGGCGCAGGCCCGCGCCATCGGCCTGCCACTGATCGAGGTCGCGCTGCCCTGGCCCTGTTCGAACGCCCAGTACGAAGCCCGCATGGCGACCGCCTGCGCCGACATCGTCGCGCAAGGCATCGGCCATATCGTGTTCGGCGATCTGTTCCTCGAAGACATCCGCGCCTATCGCGAAGAAAAGCTGCACGGCACCGGCCTGACGCCGCTGTTCCCGCTGTTCGGATCTGACACGGCACAACTGGCGCACGACATGATCGAGACCGGGCTCGAGGCCCGGATCGTCACCTGCGACCCCACGAAACTGCCCGCAGACTTTGCCGGGCGCCGCTTCGACGCAATGTTTCTGACCGATCTGCCCGACGGCATCGACCCATGTGGTGAAAACGGCGAATTCCACACCGCCGTCACCAACAGCCCGGAATTCGCGGCACCGATCCCGCATCGCCTTGGCGAGCGCGTGCTCCGCGACGGCTTCGCCTATGCCGACGTCATCCCCGACGCCGGCTGACCCTGCCCCATCATCTTGCTGCAAATATCCCACGGGGAGCGCGAGGGGTGTGAAACCCCTCGCTTCCGGCACTGGCCATCAACGCACACGCGTCCAGGTCTGGCCGTCGCAGATCTTGCCCTTGCAGCCCGTCACGCGCAGCTGGTCTCCACGCAGTTCCATGCTGGCCTTGGCCGTCACATCCAGCAACGGCACATAGACCGTCCCGTTGCCATATTTGCCCCCGCCCAGGGACTCGAGGTCCCAGAAAAGGGTCTTGCCGACATTGCGGGTGACCACGTCCTTGCCGCTGCCGTCGAAGGCCCGCAGCACGATCCCGCACAGCTTGTCGCCACAGCGGGTCACCTGGATGTGGCTGATCAGGTTCTTGCGGTCAGGTTGGGTCTGCCACAGGCCAATCGCCGGCTCGGCCAGAAGCGGCCCGGCGCACAGCGCCCCAATGGACAAGACGGCGGCAAAAAATTTTACGGCGGTATCCCCCAAGTACGCGCGGCAGGCCCGCTGCCCACCGTCGCGCAGATGAAAAGGAATACCATGGATCTTTGCGCGAAACACCTGCGTTGAATGCAACGCAGGCTTGCGCCGGTCGCAGGATCAGTTGACGCGCGTCCAGGTCTGCTTCTTGCAGAACATCGCCACGCAGCCGGACACTTTCAGCGTATTGCCGCCCGACAACGACATCTTGGACTTGTAGACCTTGCCGGTCGACGGCTGCCAGATCTGGCCAGAGCCGTAGTTGCCCTTTCCATCCGGCACCATGTCCCAGACAAGTTTCTTGCCGATGTTTTCCGACTGGATCGGCCCGTTGGCATCGAACGCCTTCGCAATCGTGCCGCAAATCTTGGGTCCGCAGGATCCGATCTTGATATAGGCATAGTGCCCATCGTCGACCTGGGTCTTCCAGGTGCCGTCCACCGGATCCGCCAGCGCCGCTCCGGCACACATCACCAGCCCGGCCACCATTGCCATCATCGCTTTCATCACAGGTCTCCTCCCATGTGGTCGGATTGATCCTGACGTGGAATCACTCGATCGATCAAGCCTGACGCAGGGTCCGGTTGATTCCCGCGCAACTCCATGCCAAAGCGCAGGCCACAACAGACCGGAGCGCCGCCAGATGATCCTTTACCCCGCCATCGACCTCAAGGACGGCCAGGCCGTGCGCCTGCTGCGCGGCGACATGGACAAATCCACCGTCTTCAACGACGACCCCGCCGCCCAGGCCGCCGACTTCGTGGCCGCGGGCTGCGACTGGTTGCACCTGGTTGATCTGAACGGCGCCTTCGCGGGTGAGCCGGTGAACGCCGCGGCGGTCGAGGCGATCCTCGCCGCCTGCCCTGGCACGCCCGCGCAGCTGGGCGGCGGCATCCGCGACATGGCCACGATCGAGACCTGGCTCGACAAGGGCCTTGCCCGCGTGATCCTGGGCACCGTCGCGGTGGAAAACCCCGCGCTCGTGCGCGAAGCGGCTCGTACCTTTCCCGGCCATGTCGCCGTGGGCATCGACGCCCGCAACGGTCGTGTCGCCACCAAGGGCTGGGCCGAGGAAACCGACGTCCAGGTGACGGAACTCGCAAAATCCTTCGAAGATGCCGGTGTTGCCGCGATCATCTACACCGACATCGACCGCGACGGGGCGATGCAGGGTCCGAACATCCCCGCCACCGCCGCGCTGGCTAACGCAGTGTCGATCCCGGTGATCGCCTCGGGTGGCGTCTCCTCGCTGGACGATCTGATCGCCCTGCGCGACTGCGGTGCCGCCCTGAACGGCGCGATCTCGGGCCGCGCCCTCTACGACGGTGCTATCGATCTGAAACAGGCGCTCGCCGCGCTCAGGACCTGATCGCCAAAACCAGACAAGAAAGGCCCCGCTCAGGGGCCTTTTCGTCACTAGCGGCAGGGCGCGCTCCCCCCCCCCTTACGTCTTTGGTTTTCCAAATACCTCGAGGGTTTGGGAGCAGCGCTCCCAAAGCGCGCGGCGCGCGCTTCGCGCGGCGCAGCCGCACCGGTCGGACCGGGCGCAAGCCCGGTCCGACCCCGTTTATCCCCGCGCGTCCCGGATCAGCCGCAGGATGTCCTGCGCCGCCTCGGGAATGTTGGTGCCGGGGCCAAAGATCGCCTTCACACCCGCATCGTACAGATACTGGTAGTCCTGGTGCGGAATGACCCCGCCACAGATCACCAGGATATCGCCCGCGCCCTTGTCCTTCAGCGCCTGCACCAGTTGCGGCGCCAGCGTCTTGTGCCCCGCCGCCTGGGACGAAATCCCGATCACGTGCACGTCGTTGTCCACTGCATCCTGCGCCGCCTCTTGCGGGGTCTGGAACAGCGGGCCGACATCGACATCGAACCCGATATCGGCAAAGGCGGTGGCGATCACCTTGGCGCCGCGGTCATGGCCGTCCTGGCCCATCTTGACCACCAGCATCCGCGGGCGGCGGCCTTCGGCTTCGGCGAAATCCTCGACCGATTTCTGGATCGCGGCAAAGCCTTCGTCGCCCTCATAGGCCGCGCCGTAAACGCCGGCCAACGTCTTTACCTCGGCGCGGTGACGGCCGAATACCTTTTCCATTGCCATGCTGATCTCTCCGACCGATGCCCGGGCGCGCGCGGCCTCCACCGCGGCTTCCAGAAGGTTGCCTCCCTCGCCCGCGCGCCGTTCCAGTTCGGTCAGCGCAGCGGTGCAGGCGGCTTCGTCACGGGTGGCGCGGATCTTCTCCAGCCGGGCCACCTGCGCCTCGCGCACCTTGGCGTTGTCGATATCGAGGATGTCGATCTCGGCTTCCTTGGCCAGCCGATACTTGTTGACCCCGACGATCACATCGTCGCCGCGGTCGATATCGGCCTGGCGCCGGGCCGCGGTCTCCTCGATCCGCAGCTTGGGCATGCCGCTGGCCACGGCCTTGGTCATCCCGCCCATTTCGTCGACTTCCTCGATCAACTTCCACGCGGCCTCGGCCAGGTCGTGGGTCAGCTTCTCGACGTAATAGGACCCTGCCAGCGGATCGACGACCTTGGTCACGCCGGTTTCTTCCTGCAGGATCAGCTGGGTGTTCCGGGCGATGCGGGCCGAGAATTCGGTCGGCAGGGCAATCGCCTCGTCAAGCGCGTTGGTGTGCAGCGACTGGGTGCCGCCCAGAACCGCGCTCATCGCCTCATAGGCGGTGCGGATGACGTTGTTGTAGGGGTCCTGCTCGGTCAGCGACACGCCCGAGGTCTGGCAATGGGTGCGCAGCATCTTGGACCGCGGGTTCTTTGCCCCAAGGTCTGTCATGATCCGTGCCCACAGCAGGCGCGCGGCACGCAGTTTGGCCACTTCCATGAAGAAATTCTTGCCAATGGCAAAGAAGAACGACAGGCGACCGGCGAACTTGTCCACGTCCATCCCCGCCGCCTGGGCGGTCTTGACGTATTCCTTGCCGTCCGCCAGCGTATAGGCCAGTTCCTGCACCAGCGACGCCCCGGCCTCTTGCATGTGATAGCCGGAAATCGAGATCGAGTTGAACTTCGGCATCTCGTTCGAGGTATATTCGATGATGTCCGAAATGATCCGCATCGACGGTTCGGGCGGATAGATATAAGTGTTGCGCACCATGAACTCTTTCAGAATGTCATTCTGAATGGTGCCCGACAGGATCGACCGGTCGTGGCCCTGTTCCTCGCCCACGACGATGAAATTGGCCAGGATCGGGATCACCGCGCCGTTCATCGTCATCGACACGCTGACCTTGTCCAGCGGGATACCGTCGAACAGGATCTTCATGTCCTCGACGCTGTCGATGGCCACGCCGGCCTTGCCGACGTCGCCCACCACCCGCGGGTGATCGCTGTCATAGCCACGGTGCGTGGCCAGGTCGAAAGCCACCGAAACGCCCTGCTGGCCCGCGTCCAGCGCTTTTCGATAAAACGCGTTCGATTCCTCGGCGGTGGAAAACCCGGCGTATTGCCGGATGGTCCAGGGCCGTCCGGCATACATCGTCGCCTTCACGCCACGGGTGAACGGTTCCATCCCCGGCACGTTGCCAAGGTGCGGCAGGCCGTCCAGATCTTCCTCTGTGTACAGGGGCTTGACCGGGATACCTTCCAGCGTGTTCCAGGTCAGGTCCTCGACCGGGCGCCCGCGCAGTTCCTTTTCCGCCAGCGCCTTCCACTGTTCCGTCTTAGATGTCATGCGACGCTCCTTTTCTGTCTGGGGTCGCGGCGCCCGTCCCGGGGCAGCCAGTGACCAAAATTTCATGCGCCTGCCGCGAAGAAAGCTTCGCAAGCGGCAGGTCGTGACCTATATCGAATGGCATGAAACGGATTTTTCCCGCCCTCCTGGGGCTGTGCCTTGCCCTGTCCACCACGACCGGTTCGCCCGCCCGCGCCACCGACGCCACCGCCCCGGACACGGTGGTGATCGTGACGGCGGACGCGATCACCTTGCAGGATTTCGTGTGGCAGAAACGGCCTTTGGTTGTCTTTGCCGACAGCCCTTTCGATCCCCGGTACGTCGAGCAGATGGAAGGGATCATGGACAACCTTGACAGCCTGCTGGACCGTGACGTCGTCATCATCACTGACACCGACCCGGCGGCCCGCAGCGCAGTCCGCGAAAAACTGCGCCCGCGCGGCTTCATGTGGGTGCTGATCGGAAAGGACGGACAGGTCGCCCTGCGCAAACCGGTGCCCTGGGATGCGCGTGAACTGTCGCAAGCCATAGACCGCATGCCCCTGCGCATCGACGAACTGCGCGAGGAACGCAGGTAATCCGTTTCGCGCCGGCACGGGATGGCGGGGCGCATCGCTGCACCCGAACCGTTCCCCTGCCGCCGCAAACAGATCATCGGATCACTCGAACTCCATGATGACGTCATCGACGGCCAGGCTGTCGCCCGGCGCCGCGTTGACCTTGGACACCACGCCCTTGCGCTCGGCGCGCAGGATGTTTTCCATCTTCATGGCTTCGACCGTGCACAGCGCCTGGCCTTCCTGCACTTCGTCGCCGACCGCGACATTGACCTTCACGATCAGGCCCGGCATCGGACACAGCAGCAGTTTCGAGGTATCGGGCGGCAGTTTTTCCGGCATCAGCTGCGCCAGTTCGGCCTGGCGCGGGGTGCGCACATGCACCTTCAGGTCCGCGCCGCGGTTGCGAATGCGGAATCCCTGAGTGATCTTGCCCACCTTCATCACCAGCGGCGCGCCATCGACCCTCATGTCGGCCAGCTGGTCGCCGGGGGTCCAGTCGCCTTCGACGCGCAGTGTATGGCCGTCAGAGAAGCTGACGGTGGAGCCTGCGTGATCGGCGCTGATGCTGACGTCGAAATTCATGCCCTGAAGTGCAATGTTCCAGTCCTCGCCGACATGGCGTTCATGGTTGTCCAGACGGCCCGAGATCCGCGCGCGGCGAATTTCGGCGACCCGGTGCATCGCGGCGCAGGCCGCCGCTATGTGGCGCAGCGCCTTTGCGTCCAGCGTCACGCCATCGAAGCCTTCGGGATATTCCTCGGCGATAAAGGCGGTGGTCATGTCACCCGAGATGAATTTCGGGTGATCCATCACCGCGGCGACGAAGGGCAGGTTGTGGCCGATGCCTTCGACCTCGAACCGGTCCAAGGCATTGCGCATCGCCTCGATCGCGTCGGCCCGGGTGGCGCCCCAAGTGCAGAGCTTGGCGATCATCGGGTCGTAATACATGCTGATTTCGCCGCCTTCATAGACGCCGGTATCGTTCCGCACGGCCGTCACGCCAGTGTCTGCATCACCATGCCAGGTGCCCATTTCGGCCATCGGACCCGCCGCCACCTCAACCGGCGGGCGATAGCGGGTCAGGCGACCGATCGACGGCAGGAACCCGCGATAGGGGTCTTCGGCGTACAGGCGGTTTTCGATCGCCCAGCCGTGAATCTTCAGATCCTCCTGCTTGAACGGCAGCGGCTCGCCTGCCGCGACGCGGATCATCTGTTCCACAAGGTCCACACCCGAGATCAGCTCGGTCACCGGGTGTTCCACTTGAAGACGGGTGTTCATTTCCAGGAAATAGAAATTGCGATCACCATCGACGATAAATTCGACCGTCCCGGCGCTGGCATAGCCCACGGCCTTGGCCAGCGCGACCGACTGTTCGCCCATCGCCTTGCGCGTGTCTTCGTCAAGGAACGGCGACGGCGCTTCTTCGACAACTTTCTGGTTGCGACGCTGGATCGAGCATTCGCGCTCGTGCAGGTAGACACCGTTGCCGTGCTTGTCGCACAGCACCTGAATTTCGATGTGACGCGGCTGGGTCACGAATTTCTCGATGAAAATCCGGTCGTCGCCAAAGCTGTTGGCGGCCTCGTTCTTGGAGGACTGAAAGCCTTCGCGCGCCTCCTCGTCGGTCCACGCGATCCGCATGCCCTTGCCGCCGCCGCCGGCGGACGCCTTGATCATCACCGGATAACCGATTTCCTGGCTGATCTTCACCGCCTCTTCAGCGTCCTCGATCAGGCCCATGTAGCCGGGCACGGTGTTCACGCCGGCCTCTTGCGCGATTTTCTTGCTGGTGATCTTGTCGCCCATCGCCTCGATGGATTTCACCGGCGGGCCGACGAACTCGACGCCGGCGGCTTCCAGCGCCTGAGCGAACTTCGGGTTTTCCGACAGGAAACCATAGCCCGGATGAACCGCCTGCGCACCGGTATCCTTGATCGCCTGCATGATCTTGTCGATCACGATATAGGACTGGTTGGCCGGCGGCGGGCCGATGTGGATGGCTTCGTCCGCCATCTGCACATGCAGGGCATTTTTGTCGGCATCGGAATAAACGGCGACCGTCTTGATTCCCATCTTGCGGGCGGTCTTGATGACCCGGCAGGCAATCTCGCCACGGTTGGCGATCAGGATCTTATCGAACATTTCTCGTCCCTTTCAGTGTTGTCGTCCGCAGCGCCCGCCGCGGGAAGTCGGCAAACAAAAGGACCACCGGGGCGGCGGCCCCGATGGTCCCTGCAAAAACACCCGGTCCGACGACCGGGATCACGCTGCGATCAGCAGCGGTGCGGGTATTTCCGGCAATAGGCGACGTTGGCCGCGGCACCGACCGCAGCGCCGGTGATCGCATCGCCATCGGCCGCCGTTGCGCCAACGGCGCCGACGCCTGCCCCGATGATTGCCTGTTCGGCCAGCGTGTCGCCGCAGGCCGAAAGGCTTGCGAAGGCCAGCATGGCCAGGATGGTTTTAGACTTGCCCATACGGGTGACTCCTGTGTGCCTCTCCGGGGGTGATCCCCGGTGCTGTCAGCAAAACAAGGGAACGGCACCGGCGTCCAGCGGGAAACCGCGCGGCCATCGCCATCGGCAAGGCTTTGCCGGTAAGGCGCGGCCTTCGCACCTGTTTCAAAACTAAAAAAAGCGGGCCCATTGCCAAAGGATGCGCAACGGGACCCGCCAGGGGAAGGGTAACGGTGAATGTCCGGCGCCATGCAACCGACGGCGCCCACTCGCACGTCGACAATGGTGCCATCGGCAACACGTTTCGCAAAACCCAATTTTTTCAACACGCGGAAATCGGCCAAAAGGCGCGCGGATTCTCGCCGAGGTGGTCTGCTCATTCCCAGTCCTCCTGTTCTTCGAAGGCCTCGGGAAAGGACTTGCGCGCTGCCTCTTCGTCGATGATCAGCATCGCCTCATAGTCTTCGGGGTCGAACGGATCGTCATAGGGCAGCACCTCGCGCCCGAACAGCCACGACAGCCGCCCGGCATCAAGGTTGCCACGTTCGAAAGGTTCGGTGCCAAACTGCCACCACAGCGCCGTCATGAACAGCAAATCAGCCTTGCGATCCACGGATTTTCGGTCGCGGTATCGTTCGCGCCGGATCAGCGGCGTGACGCCCTTGGGGTTGGCGCGTCGGATTGTGAACTGGAAATCGGTGCCGGGCATCCGGCTGGGGAATCCACGGTGCTTCAGCATGCCCGGCCCTCCTGACGAAGGGCGCCCGCGGGGGGCAAAAGCGGGACGGGCGACAGCGCCCGTCCCGAGTGCCGGTTACTTGTATTTACCGGTGTAAACAGGTTCGATCGAAATCGGCTCGGGGTCGACAACGACGAACTCTTGCTGCGGAGCCGGACGCGAGCAAGCGGAGACCGCTGCAACGAGACCAGCCATGGCAAGCAACATGATGCTCTTGGACATCTTTTACTCCTGTCAGGTTCGGCGCGTCCCCCGGTGCCCGAAAGCCCCGGCAGCGCGCGCCACGAGGTACAGGTCGCTTGGGTGCAACCGTGCCTCACCATACCCAAGGAGCGGCTTAAAAGATATCCACAGCGCCAGATGGAAGCGGCCTGTGACTCCAAAGCCTCAAACCGGTCATTACATGAGCTTTGATCCGCAACATGTTGTGGAGTCATCAAAACATCTCCCAGATACAGGTACCGTCTTGCAAGGTGTAGGCTTCGAAGAACATGGTGATATCGGGGTCTGCGACCCCGAATTCACTGGGCGCATTCGACAGCGATATGACGATCTGGTTCGGCACCGGGCCGGTTGCTGCCAACCGGGGCACGGCATAGGTGTTGCACAGGTATTCCATGTCGCCCATCACGTCCTCGAACCCGCGACCGGCCTGCCCGATCTCGGGCGCGACGAAGCGAAACCGATAGGTCAGCCCCTGCCCGGGTTCATCCCAGATCATTTCCTGGAAGGTCACCGGCTGGCCAGAGGGCACCTTGATCGGGTCATCGATCGCGGCGGACACACCGCCCGCGACCAGCACGGCCATCGCAAGCCCCGCCCGCTGCATCACGCCGCCCCCCGCCCGGACCACGCCAGCCAGCGCCGCCGGTTGTTCGCGTCATTCAGCACCATCGCGACGCGGTCCCCCGCACCCGCGCCGCCCCGGCCGCAGGCAAGCTGACCGCCTGCCAGCAGGCGCAAGCCACCACCGCAGGTGCGGATATCGATCACCGGCGCAAAGCCCCGCAGGTCTTGCAGCGCGCGCCAAAGATCTTGCCTCACCTGCCGGGCCAGGCGCCCGCGCGCGACCCGGGGAAACCGGGCCTCGGCACAGATGTCAAGCCGTGGCGGCCAGCGCCGCGCCAGAACATAACAGTCCGCGTCACGATACTCGAACCACCCGCCACGCAACCGCGCGGTGGGGGCCTTGAGCCGTGCATCAGACCCGTCGGGGCCATCAACGCAGGAACCGGGCAGCGCCATTGACAGACCTCACAGCGGAATGTTGTCGTGCTTCTTCCACGGGTTGGTCAATTTCTTGCCGCGCAGCATGGCAAAGGCCCGGCTGACCCGGCGACGGGTCGAGCGCGGCTGGATCACCTCGTCGATGAAACCGCGCTCTGCCGCCACGAACGGGTTGGCAAACCGGTCTTCATACTCCTTGGTGTGGGCAGCGATTTTCTCGGCATCTCCCAGATCGGCGCGGTGGATGATCTCGGTCGCCCCCTTGGCACCCATCACCGCGATTTCCGCGGTTGGCCAGGCATAGTTCACATCGCCTCGCAGGTGCTTGGACGACATCACGTCATAGGCTCCGCCATAGGCTTTGCGCGTGATGACCGTGACCTTGGGCACCGTTGCTTCGCCGAAGGCAAACAGCAGCTTGGCACCGTGCTTGATGACGCCACCGTATTCCTGGCCGGTCCCCGGCAGGAACCCCGGCACGTCGACAAAGGTCAGGAGCGGGATTTCGAACGCATCGCAGAACCGCACGAAACGCGCGGCCTTGCGACTGCTGTCGATATCCAGGCAGCCCGCCAGAACCATCGGCTGGTTCGCAACGATGCCCACGGTCTGACCTTCCAGTCGGATGAACCCGGTGATGATGTTCTTGGCGAAGTTTTCCTGAATCTCGTAGAAATCGCCTTCGTCCGCGACCTTCAGGATCAGTTCCTTCATGTCATAGGGGGTGTTGGCGTTTTCAGGGATCAGCGTATCCAGGCTATCCTCGATCCGTGCGACATCGTCAAAGAACGGACGCACGGGGGGCTTTTCGCGGTTGTTCAGCGGCAGGAAATCGACAAGGCGACGCACCTCTGCCAGCGCCTCTACGTCATTTTCGAACGCCCCGTCGGCGACCGAGGATTTTCGGGTGTGGGTCGATGCCCCGCCCAGTTCCTCGGCCGTCACCACCTCGTTCGTGACGGTCTTCACCACGTCGGGGCCGGTCACGAACATGTAGGACGAATCCTTCACCATGAAGATGAAGTCGGTCATCGCAGGCGAATAGACCGCGCCGCCCGCGCAGGGGCCCATGATGACGGAAATCTGTGGCACCACGCCGGACGCCATGATGTTGCGCTGGAAAATCTCGGCATAGCCCGCCAGCGCGTCCACCCCTTCCTGGATCCGGGCACCGCCGGAATCGTTCAGGCCGATCACCGGCGCGCCGTTCTGAACGGCCATATCCATGATCTTGCAAATCTTCTGCGCGTGGGTGGCCGACACTGACCCGCCCAGAACGGTAAAGTCCTGGCTGAACACATAGACCATACGGCCATTGATCGTGCCCCAGCCGGTGATCACCCCATCGCCTGCGGGCTTGTTGCCCTGCATGCCGAAATCGGTGCAGCGGTGCGCGACGAACATGTCGTATTCTTCAAAGCTGCCTTCATCGAGCAACAGCTCAACCCGCTCGCGGGCGGTCAGCTTGCCCTTGGCGTGCTGGGCGTCGATACGGCGCTGGCCGCCACCCAGGCGGGCATCGGCGCGGCGGGATTCGAGTTCGTGCAGGATATCTTTCATGGGCGGTCCCCTCCGTTTGGCGCGAACATACAAGGGAACGGCCGCCTCTCAAGACTTTTCCGGCAAATTTGCAAATCTTGGAAAACTATTTATCCGCAAATCGCAAATTCGCAAACAAACCACCAGCGCAAAAACACCTTTGGACAAAGCCCGCAAACAGGCGTAGCGATGTTGACATGGACAACACGCCCCGAGTCGTCTTTCTCGACCGTACGACACCGCCTCACATTTCGACGCTCATCCTGCTGGCCGGCATTTCCGCGCTGGCGATGAACATTTTCCTGCCGTCCCTGCCGAACATGGCGGCCTATTTCGACACCGAATACCACCTGATGCAGCTGTCGGTGGCGATCTATCTTGCCGTCAACGCGGTGCTGCAAATCCTGATTGGCCCGATTTCGGACAAGCTCGGCCGTCGCCCCGTGATCCTTGCCGGGATCGGTGGGTTCTGCCTGGCCACGATCGGCTGCCTGCTGGCCACGAATGTCTATGTTTTCCTGTTGTTCCGGATGCTTCAGGCAATGATCGTTGCCGCCATGGTTCTGTCCCGCGCGGTGGTCCGCGACATGGTCCCCGCCGACCAGGCGGCATCGATGATCGGGTATGTCACCATGGGCATGTCCGTGGTGCCGATGATCGGCCCGCTGATCGGCGGCCTGTTGGACGAGGCGTTCGGCTGGCACGCCAACTTTGTCCTGCTGTTCATTCTGGGGGCTGCCCTGTTCTGGCTGACATGGACCGACCTGGGCGAAACCGCCGCGAAAAGCGGGCTGACCCTGGCGCAGCAGTTCCGCGAGTATCCAGAGCTGCTGAAATCGCCGCGTTTCTGGGGCTATGCCATGGCGGCAGCGCTGTCATCGGGGGCGTTTTTTGCCTATCTTGGCGGTGCCCCCTTCGTGGCGACCGAGGTCTTTGGCCTGCAACCGGCCGAGATGGGCTTTTATTTCGGTGCCCCGGCGATCGGCTATTTCTTCGGTAATTTCCTGTCCGGCCGGTTTTCCGCCCGTGTCGGCATCGACCGGATGATCCTTGCAGGCGGCATCGTGAACGTCGTCGGGCTCAGCGTGTCGATGCTGGTGTTCCTGGCCGGCTATGGGTCTGCCCTCAGTTTCTTCGGCTTCATGACGCTGGTAGGCCTTGGCAACGGCCTGACGATTCCGAACGGCACCACCGGCACCCTGTCGGTGCGCCCGAAACTGGCAGGCACCGCGGCGGGCCTTGGCGGAGCGATCATGATCGGCGGCGGCGCCGGCCTGTCGGCGCTGGCAGGGTCGCTGTTGACACCGGGCACCGGCGCCTGGCCGCTTTTGTGGCTGATGGTGGCCGTATCGGCGGGGTCGGTGATCGCGATCATGCTGGTCATGCGCCGCAACAAGCGGCTGACGGGGCTGGACTGACCCGGTCCAATTTGCAAAACCTGTCCCAAGGTGATGCAAAGGTGCAAAGATGCCGGTTCAGAAACTCTATGCCGGGGCCAAGCTGCGTGACATTCGCGGGCGGTTGGGACTGACGCAAAAGGAATTTGCCGCCAAGCTGGGCGTGTCGCTGCCCTATCTCAACCAGATGGAAAACAACAATCGCCCGGTCAGCACCACCGTGGTGCTGGCGCTGGCGCGCGAATTCGGGCTGGATGTGACCGAACTGGGCCATTCCGACGCCGAGCGGCTTGTGACGGACATGCGAGAGGCGCTGGCCGACCCGGTGTTTTCCGATGACACCCCGCCGCTTGCAGACTTGCGTCTGACCGCGTCGAACGCCCCGGCGCTGGCACGCGCTTTCCTGGAACTGCACCGCGCCTATCGCCAGACCCACGAACGGCTGGCCAGTCTGGACGAGGCCCTGGGCCGCGAAGGCGCACAGCTTCAGCCCAGCCCGTGGGAGGAAGTGCGCGATTTCTTCCACTATTGCGACAACTACATCGACGCCGTGGACCGCGCCGCCGAACGCTTTGCCGAAAAGCTGCCCGGCCCCGATCCCCGCGCCGCCGCGCTTGCCGATCTGCGCGCCCATGGCGTGACGGTTCATCACAGCGCGACCGATACGCTGCGCCATTTCGATCCCGAAACCCGCACCCTGACGCTGTCGTCCTTTGCCCCTCCGGAAACCCGTGCCTTCCAGGTGCTGTTGCAGATTGCGCTCTTGCGGCAGGACAAGCTGCTCGAGGCGACGCTGGACCTGGCCCGGTTCCAGTCCGAAGCCGCCCGCGCCATCGCCAAGATCGGCCTTGCGAACTATTTCGCCGGGGCCGCCTTGATGCCCTACGGCGCGTTTCTGGAAGCGGCGCAGGATACACGGCACGATCTGGAGCTGCTGGCCAGCCGTTTCGGCGCGTCGGTCGAACAGGTGGCGCACCGGTTGTCGACCTTGCAACGGCCCGGCGCCAAGGGAATCCCGTTCTTCTTTGTCCGGGTCGATCAGGCCGGCACGATCACCAAGCGGCATTCGGCCACCCGGCTGCAATTCGCCCGCTTCGGCGGCGCCTGCCCGCTGTGGAACGTGCACCGCGCGTTTGAATCGCCCGGCCGCTTCCTGCGGCAACTGGCGGAAACGCCGGACGGGGTGCGCTATATCTCGCTGGCGCGGGACGTGTCGAAAGGCGGCGGACACTACGGCGCGCCAGTGCGTCGCTATGCGATTTCGCTGGGATGCGAAGTGCGCCACGCGCCCGCGCTGGTGTATGCCGACGGAATGGACGTTGGCCGCGACGGGGCGTTCGAGCCCATCGGCATTTCCTGCCGTATCTGCGAGCGCACACAATGCCATCAGCGCTCTGTCCCGCCGCTGGAGCGGCGGCTGTCGATCCACCCTGACCACCGTGGCGTTCTGCCCTACGAGGTCGGTTGATGGAAAAAAGGCGCGGCCCAATGGACCGCGCCCCAGTCAGACCTGACGCAACCGAAAAGGTCAGGCGGAAAGAAGCTTGTAGATCTCGTCTTTCAACGCGGCGCGCTGCTTGCGCAGATCGGTTTCTGCCAACGTGTCCATCGGCTCGACATTGGTTTCGGCGCGGTGAACCTGGCGGTTAAGGTCATGATACTGATCGGCCAGACGAGCGAAATGGCTGTCGGCCTGCTTGAGTTCGGTGATCTTTGCCGCGAGTTCCGGGAACTCTTCGTGCAGTTCATGAGGGGTATGGGACATGCGATCCTTCCTGTCTTCTTGTTACGCCCGAGTCTATGCCCGGTGGCAGCCAAAAACCTTGATCGGTGTCAAAAGCGGTGCGTCACATGCCTTTTTTCGACTAGCGTTTCGCGCGCCGCCAGCCAGCCGACAGGGCCTCGTCCTCGGTACAGAACCAGCGTTCGCCTTGTTCCGTTTTGATCGTTGTACGTTCATAGTCCCGCTGGCCCGGAACGTGGTAGATACGCACATCGTCAGAGTTGATGTTCCCCTTGATCACGCAGCCCTCGGGTGCAGTCTGCAAATTCACTGTACTCCGCGCGTGCTGTTTGTTTGTGCGGTACGCAGACGGGGCTTGTACCCCTTGTCCGTGCAGCCCGCGATCGTTCACCGCTGCACCCTTTTCGTCCAGGTCGTAGTCCTTCGAATATTTGCGATAGGCAAAGGCCAGCCCATCCCTTACCAGTCGTTGCCCGATGTCTTGCCCATCCACGAAACACTTGGCGACAATGCGTTCGTATCGCTGATCATAGTCCGTTTGAACACAGGCGGCCCACTGCCCCTGATACCGCGCGCGGACCTCACCAACCACCCAGGCGCCACAGCGCCAGCCCGGGACACCGTTGCCGCCGCACATCTGATCGCGTTCCGGCGCGTCAATCCCGTGCAGGCGCACGCGGGTTCCGCCCACGTCCAACGTATCGCCGTCGATCACACGAATGGGCCCCGACACATCGGCCCAGACCGGCGCCGACATTAGAACAAGTAGAGAACAAATTCTTAACACCCGGTTAATAAACGGATGTGCTCCGGGATTCGCAACCCGGATCGTTCACACAGGTTAACGACGGATCGAAACGGTCAGCGCTGCCGGGTCTGCCAGTCGGGGTGCACCCAAGGTTCGGCATTCGATGGCGGCAGGCTGCGGCCAAGGATGTGGTCCGACACCTTTTCCCCCACCATGATCGACGGCGCATTCAGGTTGCCGTTGGTGATGCGCGGAAAGACCGAGCTGTCGGCCACGCGCAGCCCGTCCACCCCGATCACACGGCCCTGCGGATCGACCACCGCCATCGGGTCATCTGCCCGCCCCATCCGGCAGGTGCCGCAGGGGTGATAGGCGCTTTCGGCGTGTTCGCGGATCACGTCATCCAGTTCGTCGTCCGATTGGTAGTGCGCACCGGGCTGGATTTCCTTGCCTCGGAACTCATCGAACGCCGGCTGCGCAAAAATCTCTCGGGTCAGGCGGATACAGCGGCGGAAGTCGATCCAGTCCTGTTCCTCGGACATGTAGTTGAACCGGATCACCGGTGCATCGGACGGAGCCGCCGACCGAAGGGTGACCGCGCCGCGCGACGGGCTGCGCATCGGGCCGACATGGGCCTGGAACCCGTGGCCCTCGGCCACCGCCTTGCCGTCATAGCGCACGGCGATGGGCAGGAAATGGAACTGGATATCGGGGTAATCCACCCCCGGCGCAGACCGGATGAACCCGCAGCTTTCGAATTGGTTCGAGGCCCCCGGCCCGGTCCGGGTCAGCATCCAGCGCGCGCCGACATAGGCTTTGCCCAGAAGGTTCCAGTAGGTGTAAAGCGAGACCGGTTGTGTCGCCTGCATCTGCACATACAGTTCCAGGTGGTCCTGAAGGTTCGCCCCCACGCCGGGCCGGTCTGCCCGCACCTCGATCCCATGGTCGCGCAGATGCGCGGCGGGGCCGATCCCCGACAGCATCAGCAGCTTGGGAGAATTGATGGACGAAGCGGCGATGATCACCTCTTGCGTCGCGCGCACCACCTGGTCGGCCAGTTCAACGCCCACGGCGCGGCCGTCTTCGAACACCACGTGCTGCGCCAGGCCCCGCACCAGTTGCACGCCATTGCGCAGCGCCGGCCGCAAGTAGGCATTGGCCGCCGACCAGCGCCGCCCCTTGTGCACCGTCATGTCGAACCGGCCAAAGCCTTCCTGCCGCTGGCCGTTGTAATCCTCGGTCACACCGTACCCGGCCTGTTCACCCGCCTTGATGAACGCCTGCACCAGCGGGTTTTCCGCCCGCGCCTGCCGCACATGCAGCGGGCCGTCGGTTCCGCGCCAGTCCGACGCGGTCTGCCCGTCCCAGGTTTCCATCCGCCGGAAATAGGGCAGCACATCCGCATAGCCCCAGCCATCCGAGCCCTGATCGCGCCAATGGTCGAAATCGCGGGCGTGGCCCCGGACATAGACCATGCCGTTGATGCTGGACGACCCGCCGATCACCTTGCCGCGCGGACAGGCCATGCGGCGCCCGCCCATGTGCGGCTCGGGTTCTGACCAGTACCCCCAGTCATAGCGGGCCATGTTCATCGGATAGGACAGCGCCCCCGGCATCTGGATGAACGGGCCCGCATCGGTGCCGCCATATTCGATGACGATCACGGATTTGCCCGCCTCGGACAGCCGGTAAGCCATGGCGCAACCGGCAGAGCCGGCGCCGACGATGACGTAATCTGCTTGCATCAGAGCGCCGCTCCTTGTCTGCGGGCACGCGGGTTGCCCATCCTGGCATCGCCGCGGCGAAAGCTTGGCCATCCAAACCGATGCGCCTGCGCGCCGGGGCCCGTTCTGCGGGTGCGTGTTTCCTTATCGGCCCGCATCGCTCATTCGCCCCGTGGAAAGCGCTGGTTTTCCTCCAGCACGTTCAGGTCCATATGGTTGCGCATGTAGCGTTCCGACGCCTTTTGCAGCGGCTGGTAGTCCCAGGGGAAATAGTCGCCGTTCCTCAGCGCCTCGTACACCACCCACCGGCGGGCCTGGCTTTGGCGGACATCGGCATCGAACCGGTCCAGGTCCCAGCGGGCATCGGCCATCTTGCGGAACTCCGCCAGCAAGTCTTGCGACGCCGGATCATCGACCAGGTTGTTCAACTCCAAAGGGTCTGCCCGCAGGTCAAAGAACTGTTCGGGGTCCAATACGCAACGGGTGTATTTCCACCGGCCCTGCACCAGCGCCACCAGCGGGGCATAGCTGGCCTCTGCCGCGTATTCCATCGCCACCGGGGTTTCACGGGCCTGTCCGAAACTCAGCCCCGAGATGTCCTCGCCCGTTGTCCAGGGCCCGACCTCGTGCCAATCGACCGAGGCCAGCGAACACAGCGTCGGACAGACGTCGATGGTCGACACCGGATCGGTCACCAGCCCCGGTTCCATCTGCGGGGCCGAGATCATCAGCCGCACGCGGGCAGAGCCCTCGAAGAAGGTCATCTTGTACCACAGGCCGCGCTCTCCCAGCATGTCGCCGTGGTCGCTGACAAATACAATGATCGCCTCTTGCCGGGTGCGTTCAAGCACGTCCATCAGTTCCCCGATCTTGTCGTCGAGATAGCTGATATTGGCGAAATAGGCGCGGCGGGCGCGCTGTACCATTTCGTCGGTCAGGTTGTAGGACCGCCAGTCATTGGCATCGAAGATCCGCCGGGAATGGGCATCCTGTTCGTCATAAGGGATCGGGCCGACCTGCGGCATCAGGTGGGCGCAATCCTCGTACAGGTCCCAGTATTTTCGGCGCGCGACGTAAGGATCGTGCGGGTGGGTAAAGCTGACGGTCAGGCACCACGGACGCTCATCCTTGCCACGCGCCAGATCGTAAAGTTTCTGGCAGGCAAGAAAGCCGACCTCGTCATCGTATTCCATCTGGTTGGTGATCTCGGCCACGCCCGCGCCGGTCACCGACCCCATGTTGTGATACCACCAGTCGATCCGCTCGCCCGGTTTGCGGTAATCCGGGGTCCAGCCGAAATCCGGCGGGTAGATGTCGGTGGTCAGCCGGTCCTCGAACCCATGCAACTGGTCGGGGCCGACGAAATGCATTTTCCCGGACAGGCAGGTGTAATAGCCCGCTCGCCGCAGGTGGTGGGCATAGGTCGGGATCGACGAGGCGAATTCGGCGGCGTTGTCATAGACCCCGGTGGCCGAGGGCAACTGCCCCGACATGAACGCCGCCCGCCCCGGCGCGCACAGCGGCGAGGCGGTATAGGCATTGGCGAACCGGGTGGATCGTTCTGCCAGCGCGCGCAGGTGCGGCACATGCAGCCAGTCGGCGGGACCGTCGGGGAACAACGTGCCGTTCAACTGGTCGACCATGATGATCAGGATGTTGGGTTTGGTCACTGCTCACTCTCCCGCAAGCGCACGGGCGCAGGTCAGCACCTGTTCCGCCCCGGTTTCCATGTCGCAGTCCCCCAGCACCGCGCGCAGATAGACGCCGTCGATCAGCGCCCCCAGTGTCTGCGCCGCCGGCAGAGGATCGGTGACGTGCCAGCGCAGGGCATGGCACAGGTTAGACTGCAAGCGTTTCTGGTAAATCCTCAGCAGCCGCGCCGCCTCTGGCACCGATTGGGCCTGAACGTAGAAATTCAGCCAGGCGGAAACCGTCGCCGGTTCGAAACAGGACGGCGCGAAATTGGCGCGGATGACGGCCGCCAACCGGTCCTGCGGCCGCGCGCAGGCGGTCAGCGCGCTGCGGACCTCGGCCGAATATTCCCGCAGGATATGGCGCATCGCCGCCAGGAAGATCTGGTCCTTGCCGCCGAAATAGTGATGCGCCAGCGCGCTAGACATGCCGGCGCGCCGGGCAATCTGGCTGACGGTCACGTCCAGCGACCCGGCGGCCCCGATTTCGGCCACCGTGGCCTGTACCAGCGCGGCGCGCCGGACCGGCTCCATTCCAAGCTTTGGCATTGCGGATCCCCTTTGCGCCAAGGGTTCCGGTTTTTTATTGACTCGTCAATCAATAAAATCTTCGGGATCATCCCGCATCGGTCCGCGTTCGCAGCGCCGGAAGCGCCTGCATCCAGAATCGCAGGTTCAGAAGCACCGCGGCGACCCCCAGGCCCAGAACAAGCCCGGTCCAGATCCCGACCGCCCCCCAGCCCAAGACAAAACCGCAGACATAGCTTGAGGTCAGCCCGACCCCCCAATAGGCCACGCCCGCAATGATCATCGGGGCCTGCGTATCCTGCACCCCGCGCAACAGCCCGAGCGCGATCACTTGCGCGCCATCGACCAGTTGGAACAACGCCGCCATAACCAACAGACCCACACCCAGCGCAATGATCGCTGCACGATCCGGATCGGCCGGGTCAAGGAACAGGCTGACAAGCCGTTCCGGCATCAGGAGGAAAATCACGATGGCCACCAGCGAGATACTGACCGACATGGCAAAGGCCACACCGGCGCCGCGCGCCAGATGCCCCGGGTCGCCGCGGCCAAAGGCATTGCCCGCCCGCACGGTCGAGGCGTTCGACACCCCCAGATGCACCATGAACGTGGCAGTGGCCAGTTGCACGGCAATGCCATGTGACGCCAGCGCGATGGTTCCCAGCCAGCCCATCATCAGCGCCGACATGACGAACATGCCGACCTCGGCCAGGCTGGTCAGACCGATGGGCCAGCCCAGGTGGAACACCCGCGCGAACATCTCGGGGTCCGGGCGCCAGAACCGGCCCCAAAGGTTGTGTTCCGGCAGCACCATGTGGGCATAGATCACCACTCCCGCAAGCGAGACAACCTGCGTCAGGGTCGAGGCGATGGCCGCCCCGCGAATCCCCAGCTCCGGCGCACCGAGGTTGCCAAAGATCAGGATCCAGTTGCCGATTCCGTTCACAATCGCCGCCAGCACGGTGATCCACAGGATCACCTGCGTGCGTTCAAGGGCCGACAGATAGCTTTTCAGTGTCATCACCCCCAGCGCGGGCAGCAGCCCCCAGGCGGCGATCCGCAGATAGGTCTGGGCCATTTCGGCCAATTGCGGCTCTTGTCCCAGCACTTGCAGGATCGGGTTGGCAAACCACAGGAACGGCATGGAAAACAGGAAGAACAGGCCCGACAGCCACAGCGCCATGCGCGTCGTGCGGCGGATCATCACCTGATCGTCCTGCGCGGCAAAGCTTGCCACCAGCGGCGTGACCGCCCAGGCAAAGCCCGATCCAACAAGAAAGAAGGTAAAAAACAGCGACGACGCCAGCGACAGCGTCGCAAGTTGCTCGGCCCCGTACCAGCCCAGCATGATCGTATCGGTCAGACCAATGGCAAACTGCGCCAGGTGCCCGCCGACAAGCGGCAGGCCCAGCGTCAGGATGGCCCGGACGTGACCGGTATAGGACAGCTCTGGGTGCGACATGCCAACGCAGTAGTCAGGGCGCGGGGGCAAAGGCAAGCCCGTGCCTGCGGGTTTGTCCCCAAGGCATCAAAAGGCGTGGCGCATAAGCTGCAATGCCAGAACCGCGATGACGCCTCCGGCCAGGGCCTCTACCACGCCGGCGATGTGGCGCGCGCCGGCGCCGCCTGACAGGCGCGCCAGAACGCTTTCCCGCAGCGTGACCGAGACCAGTGCCACCACCAGCGTCACCGACGCGGTCCCCAACCCCATGACAAACGCGCCGGCGATGCCCTGCCAGACCAGCCCCATGCGCCAGGTCAGGAGCAGCAGGAAGATCGCGCCGGTGCAGGGCCGGATCGCGACCGCGCCGATCAGCGCAAGCGCCTCTCGCAACGAGGTGACACGGGCGGCCTGATCCGCGGTCGGCCCGTGGGCGTGGCCACAGCCGCAGGTGTCGTCATTGACGTGATGGGCCGCAGGCGCCCGCACGGCGCGGCGCACCCCGCGCCAGACCAGCCACAGCCCGACCAGCGCGATGGCCCCATAGCTGGCGGGGGCCAGGATATCCTCGGCCAGGTCGGTCAGGTGGGTGCGCGTCCAATCGAAGACCAACACCCCGGCATAGACCAGCGCGACAGCCGTTGCCGCCTGCGCCAGGCTGGACAGTACGGCCAACGCGCCCAACCGTACCAAAGGCACCTGTCGCGCAACCCCGTAGCCACCGATCAGGATCTTGCCGTGCCCCGGTCCCGCCGCGTGAAAGAACCCATAGGCAAAACACAGGCCCAGCAGTGCCGTCAGCGCGCCGGGGTCACCCGCCCGAAGCGCGCGCAAACCACGCGCCAGGGCGTTCTGGGCATCGTGTTGCCCGGCCTCGGCCCAACGCACGACCATCGTCGCCCCGCCGAATCCCCACAACCAAAGCGCCAGACCAAGCAGCCCCAGCGCGGCCAGGCTCAGGACAAGACGCATCACCCGTCCATGCCGCAGGTCAGCAGGATCGTATCGGCATAGTGAATGCCGAGTTGCAGCACTTCGAACATGGCTTCGGGATCGGACTTGGTCAGGTTCTCGACCGTTTCTGCGGCCACGTCCTTGTCCACCCGGTCGATCACGACGCGGCAGCCGTGGTCGGCGGTCACGTCATCGGTGACAGTATAGGCGACATAGAATGTGGGATCGTATTGCAGGAAAGCCAGTTCCTCTGCGGGCGCAGGGCGGAACGTGCGGTGATGGCTGGCGACGATACGCCCGTCGACCACGTCGATGCCGGTCACCTCGGGGAAATCCAGCGGCTGCTTTTCACCGTTGCGGAACATGTAGAGATCGCCCTCGAACCCGTCTGGCCATTCGATCATGTCGAAGCCGCGCAGCTTGTCCAGTTCTGCCTGGGTCAGGTGCGCATCGCCATCGGGATCAAGGCCCATGTCCTCGAAGATCAGCAACGAAAAGAAATCGTCATAGGTCCAGGTGACCGAAATGCCGGTTGCCTGCCCCGCATCGTCGACGTCGATGTGCAAGGCGGTGTCGACGAAGATGTGCGGATGCGCCTGCGCCTGGACGGCGCAGAGGATCAGCGGCAGGGCAAGGAAAAGACGCGGTGTCATGCGCCACAGGTAAACCAGCCCCAAACGCCCCGCAAGATGGGTCGAACTGCACTTGGCAAGGTCCCGCCGGGCCAGACAGGCAGGTGCCCCGGGGCGTCGGACCCCGGGGCGTGCGTTGGCGCTGTCAGCTGGTGACGCGGCGCGACTCAGGGTGCAGCGCGGTGCCGAGGATGTGTTCCGACTTGTGGATCACATGGTTGGCGCCCCCCACGATCAGCGGGTCCGGAGGCGTGGCCACACGCGGGTCCTTGCCCGGGTAATCGAGGGTCGACAGGAAGTGCCGCATACAGTTCAGGCGGGCACGTTTCTTGTCGTTCGACTTGATGATGGTCCAAGGCGCGTCGGCGGTGTCCGTGTAAAAGAACATCGCCTCTTTCGCTTCGGTATAGTCGTCCCACTTGTTCAGGCTGGCCTTGTCGATCGGCGACAGTTTCCACTGTTTCAACGGGTCGGTTTCGCGGCTTTGGAAGCGGGTGCGCTGTTCGTCCTGAGTGACAGAGAACCAGTATTTGTAAAGCCGGATCCCCGACCGCACCAGCATCCGTTCCAGATCGGGCGTCTGGCGCATGAATTCCAGGTAGTCGTTGGGTTCACAGAACCCCATCACCCGTTCCACGCCCGCGCGATTGTACCATGAGCGGTCATAGAGGACGATTTCGCCCGCGGTCGGCAGGTGCTGAATATAGCGCTGGTAATACCACTGGCCCTGCTCTTCCTCGCTGGGCTTGTTCAGGGCGACAACGCGCGCGGCGCGCGGGTTGAGGTGTTCGGTGAAGCGCTTGATCGTGCCTCCCTTGCCGGCGGCATCGCGGCCTTCGAACAGCATGACGAATTTCTGGCCGGTTTCCTGCGCCCAAAGCTGAACTTTCAGCAACTCTGCCTGAAGTTTCGCCTTCTGACTCTCATAGCTTCGGCGCGGCATCTTCGTATCATAGGGATATTCGCCGGTTTCGAACGCATGGCGAATTTCGGCCGGCGTCGGGTGATGACCCGCAGGCCGTTTGGCTGCCGGTTTGACTGCAACGTCTGCTGCGGCCTCGGGGGCCGTGCCGTTGACCTCGGAGGGCAACGCCACCTTGGCGGCAGCCTTGGCATCGCTGGCGGTCGTGTGCTGCGCGTCGGTATTTGCGATGGCGTCTGCGGTCATGAGCGTCTCCTTGTCGCGTCCGGTTCATTTATTCTTGGTGCAAGAATAAAAGCGCGGCGCGCGGGCCGCCTTGAGATGCGTCAAGAAACTGTTACGAAACATGCGCGCGCCCCAAAAAACAAAAGGCGGGGGTGCCCCCGCCGTTTGTCGATTGTCGTCTGTCACGCGGATCCGCCCGGTTCAGGCTGGTGCAGGCCGGTTCAGCCGGGTTCAGGCCATGCCCAGCGCGGCCTTGTACATTTCCAGAACCGCCTCTTCCTCGGCGATGTCGTCCTTGTCGCGTTTGCGCAACGCGATGACCTTGCGCATCACCTTGGTGTCATAGCCACGGCCCTTGGCCTCGGCCATCACTTCCTTCTGCTGTTCGGCGATCTCTTTCTTTTCGATCTCAAGCCGTTCGAAACGTTCGATGAAGCTGCGCAATTCGCCTGCGGCGATGCCATAGCTGTCGGTGCCTTGCTCGTCCATGGATACCTCCTGCCAACGGGGCCTTTTCGATACCCGGCCCGGTGCAGCCCTTCAAGGGGTTGCGACAGGGCGGCGATTGAATTATCCGCGCACCGGTCAGGCCCAGCCAAAGGACACGCCATGCCGATCTTGATCTGGACGGGAACCGGGATCGCCCTGCTGGGGCTTATCGGACTGGTGCTGAGCATCGTCAAGGTCGCCAGCGCCCGCCGTGCCAACCTGTCGGATGACGAAATGCGCGAGGCCGTGCGCAAGGCGATGCCGCTGAACATGGGCGGGCTCTTCGTTGCGGTGATCGGCCTGATGGCCGTGATCGTCGGCGTGTTCCTGGGCTGACGCGCGTCAGCCGTTCAGCGATCCGAATCCGCGACCGTTCTTCACCAGGTCATTGACCAGCTTGTGAGGCTCCCAGAACGCATCGTCGGGGTGATCGAAGGCGTTCATCGCGCGCACCGCGGTAAACAGGCCCATCAGGTCGGCGGCCATCATCGGCCCTCCGCGCCAGCGCGGAAAATCCATCGCGTACATGCAGACCACGTCGATATCGGACGGATACGCCGCCCAGCCATCGGCCAGAATACGCGCGCCTTCGTTCGCCATTGCCGCCACGATCAGCGCCTGTGCCGTGGCCTTGGACATGCCGCGATGTGCCGGGCGTACGGCGTTGACCGCCCCCAGCACGGCACGCGACGGCTTGGGCCCCTGCCCGGTGGGATAATCATAGAACCCGCCGCCCTGCCCACGTCCGCGTCGTCCCGCCGCCATAATGACCGAGGTCCAGTTTTGCGCGCCCTTGGCCCGTACCAGCGACGCGGTTGGTTCCAGCCCCAAAAGGTCGCGCAGTTGGAACGGCGGACGCCGCCACCCCCAGGACAGCATCGCCGCGTCAACCTCGTAGGGTGACAACCCGCTGTCGACCAGCGCGTCGGCGGCGCGGTGACAGGCGGCCAGCATCCGCTCGGCAATGGTTACGCCGCCCGAAACGGTGTGCACCGCAAGGCGGTTGAGTTTTTGCGCCAGCAAAAAGGCGGCATCCAGTTGCGCATCGTTGGCATTGGGGCCTTCGACCACCTCGACCAGGCGGCTGAGCGTGACCGGTGGTGTAAAGCGCAGCCCGACCTGATCGACGCCGCCGGCAAAGCACACCAGCCGCGGCGTGCGGTCCGGGACCGGCACCGCCCCCTGCCCGCGCGCGGCGTGCAACACGATCCCGGCACGGGTGACCATCTCGGCGCTCAGACCCTGCGACAGCCGCGCCAACGCCTTGTCGCGCCCGGCGGTGTCCAGCCGTCCGACTGCGATCGTCTGATCCAAGGTCTGGCGCAGACGGGTGTGGCAATCGTGCAGCAGTTGCGAGTCCTGTACGCCCCAGTCGACCCGCAGCCCCGCCAGCAGCAGCGCCGCCGCAATCTGTGTGGCCAGACCCCCGGCGCCCAGCACTGCCACGGTGTCAAGTGTCAGCCCTTCGGCCTGTGGTTTCGCCGTTTGCGAAATCCGCCGTTCGGCAAAAAACGCATGGCGTAGTGCGCGCGACTGGTCGGAAACCACGCTGGCCTCGTAGGCGGCGCGTTCATATTCCGAACCGGCGTCGAAGGGCAGCAGCGCCGCGGCCTCGACGCAGTTCACAATTTCCGCCGGGGCGGTTTCGGGCTGACCTTCGATCTGGGCCCGGCGGCGAACGAAGTCTTGCTGGTACGCGGCAAACCCTGCCAGCGCCTCTCGGCGGTCGCGGGTCGGGCGCGGACCGACATCTGCGTCGCGAAGCGATCGGCAGAACGCCTGTCCGGCCTTCAACGGGGGTTGATCGTCCAGTCGGTCGATCAGGCCCTTCAGCGCCACATCGCGCACTGACCGGCTTGCGCCGGACAAGAGCAAATCCAGTGCCGCCTTTGGCCCGACCAGCCGCGGCAACCGCTGTGAGCCGCCGGCCCCGGGCACAAGGCCCAGCTTGACTTCCGGCAGGCCGACCTGCGTTGCGGGATGAGCAACGCGATAGTGCGCGGCCATCGCCAGTTCCAGCCCCGGCCCCAGCGCCAGCCCGTGCAGCGCGGCGACGACCGGTTTCGGACTGATTTCCAGACGCTGGCAAAGCTCTGCCAAGGGCGCGGCATCGCCATCGCTGTTGAACTCGGCGATCTCGGTGCCGGAACAGAACACGCGACCCTCACCGATCAGCAGGATTTCAGACACTGCCGGATCGTCCAGCGCCTGTGTAAGCTGCGTGTCCAGCGCCAAGATAACCGCCGGGGTCAGCGCATTGACCGGCGGGTGATGCAGCAACATCACCGCTACGCCATCAATCACGCTGTATTTGCCTGTCTCTGCCATGCCACTGCCCCGCCTTGGCGGCACACCAGGCACCGCGCGGTTCTTGCAGCGCGTGTACCCCGCGCCATTGCAGACAGTAGAATCGAACTTGCCCGGTTAGGCAAGGCATTGCTGGATGTCAGACCGGCATGTTGTCGAAGCCTGATTCGACCTCGTCCTCGACCAGATCGTGCAGACGAGCCTTGTCTGCCTCAGAAATAGGCAGCCCTTCTGCCTCCATCCGGGCGACGAGGGTTTCGACCTCTCCGACCAACTTGGCGCGGGTTTCGAAATCGGCGTCGGGAAAGATCGCTTCAAGCGCATCAAGCCGGGATTTGAGCGTGTCGTTCATCGTGGCCTTCCCTTTCATTTCCCTGTCGGACAACCCTGCCGGACAGCGGTTCAATACCTCAGGCGCGGTGCGCCTCGTGGCGCGATGCGCAGGCATGGCACAGTGGCGTTTCGGGCAAGACATTCAATCGCTCTGCCGCGATTTCTGCCCCGCATTCAACGCAATAACCATACTCACCATCTGTCATACGCTTGAGCGCGGCGAGGATACGGGCAATCTCTGCCTGACCGGCGGCGCCCAGGCTTTCCAGCACTTCCTCGCCCTCGCGTTCGACGGCCAGTTCTTCCCAGTCCTTGGAATGCTCGGCCCCCAGTTCGGCCTCGACATGCTCCAACCGGCCACCCAGTTCCTTGAGCCGCCTGAGCATCTTAATTTTGTAGCCGTGATGAGACATGGTCACTCCTTCTTGAGCCGAAGATGACTATATGAGCGGTCGGGGCCGGATCACTTTGACGCAGGTCAAGCGAAGGCTTCTCTTGAAACACATTCAAACATGTGTATATGACTTAACAAAACGGAGGATTCTCATGTCACCTGAAGTCACAGCTTTCTTTGACCCCGCCACATTCACCATTTCCTATGTCGTCAAGGACCCCGAAGGCAGCAGCTGCGCGATCGTCGACAGCGTGCTGGACTTTGACTATTCGTCGGGCCGCACCGACACCCGATCGGCGGATGCCGTGATCAAGTTCGTTCAGGACAACAACCTGAACGTCGAATGGCTGCTGGAAAGCCACGTCCACGCCGATCACCTGTCGGCGGCGCCCTATATTCAGGAACGCGTTGGCGGCAAGATCGGCATCGGCGACCGCATCACCGTGGTGCAGGACACCTTTGGCAAGGTCTTCAATGAAGGCACCGAATTCCAGCGCGACGGCTCTCAGTTCGACAAGCTGTTCGTCGAAGGCGACAGCTTCATGATCGGCCAGATGCGCGGCGACGTGCTGCACACCCCCGGCCACACCCCGGCCTGCCTGACCTACGTCATCGGCGACGCGGCCTTTGTCGGCGACACGCTGTTCATGCCCGACTTCGGCACCGCGCGCTGCGACTTCCCCGGCGGTTCGGCGGAAACGCTGTACAACTCGATCCAGAAGATCCTGGCCCTGCCGGACGAAACCCGCATTTTCGTTGGCCACGACTACAAGGCGCCGGGCCGCGACGTCTACGCGTGGGAAACCACCGTGGGCGAGCAGAAAGCCAAGAACATCCACGTCGGCGAAGGCAAGGACGAGGGCGAATTCATCAAGATGCGCACCGAACGTGACGCAACCCTGGCCATGCCCAAGCTGATCATCCCGTCGCTGCAGGTGAACATGCGCGCGGGCCAGATGCCGGAACCTGACGAGCACGGCGACGTGTTCCTGAAGGTACCCGTCAACAAACTCTGACACAGACACGACTTTCCCCGGGGGCGGGCGCGCGAACCCGCCCCCGGGACTTCAACAAGAAAAATACAGGACGTTAGGAAACGTATATGCAACAGGACTGGATTTGGGGGCTGATCGGCGGCTTGCTGATCGGCACCGGCGGAGCCTTTTACCTGCTGTTCAACGGCCGCATCATGGGTGCCTCTGGCATCATCGGCGGTTTGGTGGATGGCAGTGCCGGCAATACCAAGTGGGAACGGGTCGCCTTTCTGATCGGCGTGTTCCTGCTGCCGATCATCCTTTACCCGCTGTACCGCGAGGTAAACCCGCACATCACCGATAACTTTGCCGTTCTGGTCGCCGCTGGCCTTTTGGTGGGCGTCGGCACACGGTTTGCCAATGGCTGTACCTCGGGGCACGGGGTCTGCGGCATGTCGCGCCTTTCGGTGCGCGGCTTCGTCGCCACCTGCTGCTATATTTTCGCCGGCGGCGTCGGCGTCGTCATCTTCCGTCACATCCTGGGGGTCATCTGATGTTGCGTATGGTTGGAGCATTCATTGCAGGCGGCTTTTTCGGGGGCGGCCTGTTTATTTCCGGCATGACCGATACCACCAAGGTGCAGGGCTGGCTGGACGTGTTCGGCGCCTGGGATCCGACCCTGGCCTTCGTCATGGGCGGCGCGATGATCCCGATGTTCATCGCCTGGGCCATCGTGCGGCGTCGGACGACGTCGGTGCTGGGCACCACCTTCCCGCCGAAACCGTCGACCAAGATCGACCGGAACCTTGTGGCCGGGTCGCTGATGTTCGGCATGGGCTGGGGCCTTGCGGGCCTGTGCCCGGGGCCGTCGATCGCGGCGCTCAGCTATGGCGGCACGGGGCTTTATGTCTTTGTCGCCGCGATGATCACCGGCATGGCAATCGCACCGTTCCTGCGCACCCGTCTGCTGGAACGCGCGGTCCCGGCGGAATAACCCCGTGATCCCGCTTTCGGACCGCTACAGCGTTTCACCGCAAATCAGCGCCGAGGATATCCCGTCGATCAAATCGGCGGGATTTTCCACGATCATCTGCAACCGCCCGGATTTTGAAGTGCCGCCTGACCTGCAGGCCGATACGATCCGCGCGGCCGCCGAAGCCGCCGGGCTGCGGTTCGAGGTCCTTCCGGTCACGCACCAGGGGATGACACCGCAAACCATCGCGCGACAGATGGAACTGACCGAGGCCTCGGATGGTCCGGTACTGGCCTATTGCAATTCCGGTACCCGCAGTTCCGTGGTCTGGGCCCTTGGTCAGGTCGGGAAGATGTCGGTGGACGACATCCTGACCGCCACCCGCAACGCCGGATACAACCTGGACGGTTTGAAGCCCACGTTGATGGCCCTGAGCCAACGCGGCTGAGGTATGACACGCGGTGCTCCGGCCGATGCGCCGGGGCACGCTATTCTTCTTCCTCCCAATCCGCCAAACCATCCAGCATGTCGAGCCCGGCCATGGCCGCGAAATCCGCAGTCTCGTCGTCCTCCGGCTCTGCCACAGGTAACGGCTGCTGTGCCACAGGCAACGGCGGCTCTGCCGGGGCAAATTCGGTCGCCAGTGCGCTGTCTGTGTCCCCGTCGTCCGGCAAGGACGTCGGCGCGGGATCGGTCGCGGCCGTGTCTGGGGCGTCCCGCCCACGCTCTGCGTAGTGGTCGGGCACGGTCAGACGGATCGCCCGAAACCCGTTCATCTGCCCCAACCGACCCTTGGCCACAACGTGATCGCCTACTGCGACAAGCTCCGCCATGTCGAGGATACCATCGGGCAAGGGCAACAGGTCACCGGAGCGCAGCGCGCAGGCGCGCGACAACGGCACCGTGATCCGGCCCAGAACCGCCTGCACCGGGGCGGGCAGCATCCGCAGCGTCGCCGCGTGGCTGCCGCGCGCCTCTGCTGCCGGGGTCGGGGCCGGGGCCTTGACATGGCGCAGCGGCAGCAACAACCGCACGTCGCCGCGACGCCGCCCCCCGGCAATGTCCACCGCGGCGGTCATCGCGTGGTATTGCGCAGCCTCCATGAACAATGCGGCGGTGCGCGGATCGACAGCCCGCTCTTCGAACCGCAAGCCGATGGCCAGCGGGGCCATCGGATGGGCCTGCAAGGCCGCGGCGAACCCCGCGATGACGCGATCCAGATACAACCAGGCCATCGCCGCATCGGTCGTGGTGTAGGGCCGTTCGTCAAATGCCCGGTCACTTACGATGCCAAGGGTCTGCACCTCGATCAGCGCGGCCAGCACCGCCCGGTCGATCGCGGCGATCGCATGAGTGCCGTCCGGCGCGGTCAGGACAAGGATCAGGTCGTCGGCCCCAAGCCGGGAAACCGCCCCTTCCTGATCCAGCATTTCCTGCGAAATTCCCTGAGAGGTGACGGCCATCCCCCACAACTCTTCCGCCACGCGCGCGAGTGCCTGCCGCAGCGCGCGCGGCGGAAGCACGACATTGGCATCGCGGCGGCGGGTGCCCTGATGCACCTTGCGGTGCAACACGTCTGTTTCAGGAATGGCTGGCATCGTCTGTCCGGTAAAGGGCGGCTTTCGCAGTTATCGCCAAAGAACCTTACCAAGCGGTTGAAGGCCGCCTATTGTGCCGCCATCGCCAGTTCGGCCGGCAATTCGACGCGAAACGCCGCGCCTGACTGGCCGGGAAGATAGCTGATCTCGCCGCCCAGCCGCCGCATGATCTGGCGACAGATCGCAAGGCCCAGACCAGCGCCACCGGCCTTCTGGTCGCTGACGCGGGCGAATTTTTCGAAAATCAGGTCCTGGGATTCGGCCGCGATGCCGGTGCCGTTGTCGACAAATTCCAGGACCACACCCCCAAGGTTCGACCGCACCCGGATTTCCAGTTCCGGTGCAGCGGCATCGCAATATTTCCGCGCATTTGCGATCAGGTTGATGAAAACCTGCGTCAGCCGATCCAGATCGGTGTTCAGCACGATACTCTCGTCCTTGGCCCGGCGCTTGATGACGATCCGCGCGCCACCATCGCTGGCCGCCGCGGCCGCCGCTTCGGCGCGGTCCAGCACGTCGCCCAGCCGCCCCTGCCGAATGTTCAGATTGACCTGACCGTTTTCCAGAACGCTGAGATCAAGCAAGTCATCAAGCAGCCGCGTCAGGCGGATCGCCTCGTCATGAATGACCGAGGCATAACGGATCTTGTCGGACTCCAACATCCCTTCGCTGTCGCGCAAGATTTCGGAAAACGCCCGGATCGAGGTCATCGGCGTGCGCAATTCGTGGCTGATCTGGCTGAGGAAGGCGTCCTTCTGCACCGACAGGCGGGTCAGCTTTTCGTTGGCATCGCGCAACTGGCGCGCGGTGCGGGTCAATTCCTGCGACTTGGTTTCCAGTTGCGACGAATATTCCATCATCTGGGCGGTTTCGTCTGCCACCGCCATCAGGTCTTCGACGGACACCTGCATCCCGCCGGTGATCTGGCCGACCATGGCGTGGGCCGTGGCCGCGCCCACCGACCCCGACAATTCCTTTTCCAGAATTTCCAGGAAATCCGGCGACGGATCGGGCAGGTGTCCCGAAACCCCTTGCCGGCGCGCTTCGCGCAGGAACAACGCCTGCGCTTCGGTTGCGCCCAGGATGCGTTGCGACATGATCATCAGATCTTCGGATTGCGCCGGGCCGCCGCTCCAGCTGCGGGGGCCACCGGTGTGCTGATAAATGTTGACGAACTGCGCGCCCTGCAAACGCTCGAGCGGCGACGGAAAGCTGACCAGCGAGGTGCCGACAAACGCAATGGTGGACAGCGACAGGCTCCAAAGCAAGGCATGCAGCGTGCTGTCGATCCCCTCGATCCCGAACAGCGCGTGCGGGCGCAGGATTCCAAGACCGAACAGGCCCTCGGTGAAAATGCGTTCGCTCAGCAGCACGCCCGTCCCGACACTGGGCAGAAAAGACGTGAACAGCCATAGCGCAAGCCCCACCGTCAGCCCGGCAAAGGCCCCCGTCCGCGTTGCTCCGCGCCAAAAGATGCCGCCAACCGCCACCGGCAAGACCTGCGCAATGCCGGTAAAGGACACCAGGCCGATGCTGGTCAGCGCAGCGCCGCCGCCCGACACCCGGTAATAGAGATAGCCCAGAAGCACGATCCCCACGATCGACACCCGCCGCGCCAACAGCACGATATTGCGCACATCACCAAAAAACGACGCCCCGGCCCCGGTCGCCCGCAGCCAGATCGGCATAACGATGTGGTTCGACACCATCGTCGACAGGGCGATTGCCGCCACGATCACCATCGACGTGGCCGACGAAAACCCGCCCAGGAACGACAAGATCGCAAGGCCGTTGGCCCCCTCCGACAGCGGGACCGTCAGAACGAACGTATCGGGGTTGGCGTCCTCGGGCATCAGTTCAAGGCCGGTGACGGCAATGGGCACAACAAACAGGCTCATCAGCATCAGATACAATGGGAAGGCCCAGCTGGCGGTGCGCAGGTGGCCTTCGTTTTCATTCTCCACCACCAAGACCTGGAACATGCGCGGCAAGGTCAGGAAGGCCGCTGCCGACAAAAGCGTCAGCCCGGCCCAACGTCCGCCATCGGCTTGCCAGTGACCAAGATCCGAAGCATCGATCTTGGCCAACATGGCCGAAGGTCCATCGCTGACCCCCCAAACCACAAAGGCCCCCACTGCCAACAGCGCGGTCAATTTCACCACCGCTTCCACCGCGATGGCCATGACAACGCCGTGGTGACGTTCGTTCGCATCCAGGTTTCGGGTACCGAACAAGACGGTGAAGATCGCCAGGCCCATGGCCAGCCACAGCGCGGTATGGGTCTGATCCCCGGTTCGGGCCGGCATGTCCCCTTGGGCGAAGACTTCGAACGACAGGGTCACGGACTGCAATTGCAGCGCGATGTAGGGCGTCGTGGCAATCACCGCAAGGATCGTCACCCCGACCGCCAGCAAGTTCGATTTCCCAAACCGCGCCGACACGAGGTCTGCAATAGAGGTGATGCGCTGGGTCCGTCCGATGCGCACCAGCTTGCGCAGCCCCCACCACCAACCGACCATGACCAGCGTCGGGCCAATATAGATTGTCAGGTATTCCAACCCGGACCGAGCGGCATTGCCGACTGCGCCGTAAAATGTCCACGCGGTGCAGTAGATCGACAGCGACAGCGTATATACGATGGGCGAGCGCAACCAACGGGTGCGCCCCCGCTGCGCTGCGCGTTCCGCAAAAAAGGCGACAAGGAAGAGAAAGACCACATAGGCCAGACACACCGCGACCAGCGTGTTCAGCATCGCCGTCATGACAGGTCTGTCTCGCTACCCTCGGTCCCGGTGGCATCGCGCAGCCCCTTGGACAACAGCGCCGCGCCGAAGATCAGCAGGCACCAGACGCCAAAGATGTAAAGCACCGCGCGCGATGTCGCGGGTCCGCCGCCGGAACTGAACCACAGCAGCGGCAAAAGCCACAGGAACGCCCCCAGGATCGGCAGCATCCGGGCTGCATCCATCACCCGACGCTGGCGATAGGTCTGCCGTTCGACAAAGACCGGGGGTTTTACCTTGGGCGGCAACCGGTCGGTCATGCCCCCGCCAGCGCCCTGACGGCGTCCAGAACATCGGCGTTTGCAAAGGGTTTCGACATGAACCGGTTGGCGCCGATCTGGGTGGCGACTTCCCGGTCCTTGCTCTGGCCTCGGGCGGTCAGCATCAGCACCGGCAACGCCTCGGGCGAAAAATCGGCGCGCAGTTCGCGCAGGATGTCATAGCCGCTTTTGCCCGGCAGCATCACGTCCAGGATCAGAACGTCGGGCTGCTTGCCGCGCACCACATCGACGGCGTCGCGGCCATCCGAATGCGTGTCCACCGTCCAGCCGTCCCGTTTCAGAATAAACCGAATGGCTTCGATGATGTTCGGTTCGTCCTCGATCAACAGAACGGTTTTACCCATTTCAATCCTTCCCCCCACATGACCGGCACGATTTTTCAATCGCCTCCTCCGCGGTCACGTAATTTATCAATGTTTCAACGCCGCGTGTCAAAGCGTCAAGCGCCCGATCACAGCCCCCGGGGTCAGGATCGACGGTTCTTGCCGTCCCGGACAACCGTCGCGTGGGCAGATCCGACAGCTGACCCCGATTTCAACCGCGCTGCGCGCCGGGTCCGGGGCCTGTTCGGGCATCACCAGCATATGGGCACGGGACAGCGGCGCACGGTTGGGCTGCCATGTGCCCACCGGCCGGGCGAAGGCAAAGGCGCGGAACCGGCGTTCATCGCGCAGCGGCGGGATCACCGGGACCGCAATCGGGAACAACGGGCGCCCCAGCGCCTGGTACAGCGGCAGCATCGGACACCCGGCACCAAAGCGTGGCAGGGGAAAACCTTCCATCGGTTGTCGAAAGATCAACGACCCCGAGGAATCGCAGATCGCCAGCCCAACGGCCCCCTGCCCCAGCTTTTGCGACAGCCCCGCGATGCGCCGCATGGCCACCGCAGGGTCCACGCCCCAGCGGGTCGCAAGCTCGAACGGTTCCGGTCCCAGCGTCTGCAATCCGTCGGTGGCCGTGTCCAGAGGGACCGCGCAGGCATCGTTGTGCATCCACGTCATGACCTCAGCCAGCATGGTGCGGGCCACGGCGGATTGCTCGGCCGCAAGGTCGGCCGCCAGCGCGACGGGATCGGTTTCGGGATCTTCCAGCGCGTTGAAGTGATAGCCGTGACGGGCCAGCACCGCGTCGATTTCTTCCTGGGGCGCGCGGATATCGGCGGTGGCGTCGTCAACACTGTCGAGATACTTGACCAGTGCCTGGCTGGTTTCCGCAAGCCGGGCGCTGTCTTCGTTCACGTTGCGCACGAAACGGTCGTGCCATTCCGGCTCGATCTCTCCGGGCTCGGCCAGGATCGACGCCGCGGACCGGATCGAGGTGACGTTGGTCAACATCTCGTGCAGGCTGGCGGCCAGATGCGGGTCATGGGTCAAACGGTCGGTCAGCGTCGCCACCGTGCGTTCCAGCGTGTCGATCCGCTTTCGATCTTCGGCCAGCAGGCCCGCCCACCCGGGAAAACGCCCGGCAAATTCATCCGCGCGGTCGATTTCCGCCCGGGCATCGGGTTGATCGGACGCCGCTTCGCGCAGCGTGGCGATCAACGTGGCCTCTGCCCCTTCCGACAAAACCGACGGCTCGACCGACAGCGCATCGGCGATGGCGAGCAATAGCTTGCCCCCGATTCTGCGCCGGTTGTGTTCGATCAGGTTGAGGTAGGAGGCAGAAATGCCGACGCTTCGCGCCAGATCCGCCTGCTTCAGCCCCAGAATGGTGCGCCTTTCGCGCACCCGCGTCCCTGTCAGCGTATCTCGCGACATCGTGATTTCCCTGCCATTTCAACGCCTTTCTGCAACAGCAATAAAAGTTCTTTACTGAATACCATAGTATCCTTTTCACTTATTAACAAAAAAATCTATTTGTATGAATGACTTGTTGCGAAATTTTCTTTCCCCAGACATTTTACATTTGCACAAAAGTGCCCGCGATCCCTGGTTGAGGAGCCTGGGGGCCGCATCCAATGCAATCGGGAGGATTACATGTCCAAAACCAACCTGACACGTCGTGGCGTGCTCAAGTCGGGCGCAGTCGCCGGTGCCGGCGTCGCGATGCCGACCATCTTCACCGCGTCGTCTGCAGCCGCATACACGAACGAGCCGACCGGCTCGACCGTGACCCTGGGCTTCAACGTGCCGCAAACCGGTCCTTATGCTGAAGAAGGCCTGGACGAACTGCGCGCACAGGAGCTGGCAGTCGAGCACCTGAACGGCGAAGGCGACGGCGGCATGCTGAACACCTTCAGCTCGAAGGCGCTGAAAGGCAACGGCATCCTGGGCAAGAAAGTCCAGTACGTGACCGGCGACACCCAGACCAAGTCCGACGCAGCCCGCGCCGCGGCAAAGTCGATGATCGAAAAAGACGGTGCCGTGATGATCAACGGCGGTTCGTCCTCGGGCGTGGCCGTGGCTGTTCAGGGTCTCTGCCAGGAAGCTGGCGTGATCTTCATGGCCGGCCTGACCCACTCCAACGACACCACCGGCAAGGACAAGAAGGCAAACGGCTTCCGTCACTTCTTCAACGCCTACATGTCGGGTGCCGCACTGGCGCCGGTGCTGGCCAATGCCTATGGCAAGGAACGTCGCGCCTATCACCTGACCGCCGACTACACCTGGGGCTGGACCCAGCAAGAGTCGATGCAGGCAGCTACCGAAGCCATGGGCTGGGAAACCGTCAACAACGTTCTGACCCCGCTGGCGACCACCGACTTCTCGTCCTACATCGCCCCGGTTCTGAACTCGGGTGCCGACGTGCTGGTTCTGAACCACTACGGCGGGAACATGGTGAACTCGCTGTCGAACGCGGTTCAGTTCGGCCTGCGTGACAAGATGGTCAACGGCAAGCAGTTCGAAATCGTCGTTCCGCTGTATTCCGAACTGATGGCCGCCGGTGCAGGCGAGAACATCAAGGGCGTGCTGGGTTCGATGAACTGGAACTGGCAGCTGTCGGACGAAGGCACCAAGGCATTCGTCAAGTCCTTCGGTGAAAAGTACGGCCGTCCGCCGTCGAACTCGGCGCACACCTGCTACGTGCAGACCCTGCTGTATGCAGATGCCTGCGAACGCGCTGGCACCTTCAACCCCTGCGGCGTCGCCGCGGCGCTGGAAGGCTTCGAATTCGATGGTCTGGGCAACGGCCCGACCCTGTATCGTGCCGAAGACCACCAGTGCTTCAAGGACGTGCTGGTCATGAAGGGCAACGAAAACCCGACCAACCCCTACGACACGCTGGAAATCGTCGAAGTGACGCCGCGTGCGCAGGTCGAGTACGCACCGGATCACCCCATGTTCGCCGGTGGCGACCTGGGCCAGTGCAACCCGGGTGCCTGATCCACGAAAAGACTGAGAGGGCGGGGATTTCCCCGCCCTAACTCCAACATTCCGGGACCAGCGCAAAGCGCGGCCCGCCCTTGCACTTATCCAGGTGGGGACAATGGACGCAATCATCCTGCAACTTCTCAACGGGCTCGACAAAGGCTCGGCCTATGCGCTGATCGCGCTGGGGCTGACGCTGATCTTCGGCACGCTTGGCGTGGTCAACTTCGCCCACGGCGCGCTGTTCATGATCGGCGCCTTCTGCGCCGTCGCGCTGCAACGTATCCTGGGCGCTTCCTTCGTGACGGAAGACCCGACCCAGAAGGACTTTCTGGGCAACCCGCTGAAGGTTCAGACGCCCTATGTCGAAAGCTGGTTCGGCCAGGACGTCGGCTCTGCGATCATCAACTGGTCCGTGCCGCTGGCGATCCTCATGGCCATTCCGGTGATGATCATCATCGGCTTCGTGATGGAGCGCGGGCTGATCAAGCATTTCTACAAGCGTCCCCACGCTGACCAGATCCTCGTGACCTTTGGCCTTGCCATCATTCTTCAGGAACTGGTGCGCGGCTATTTCGGCGCCAACCCGATCCAGACCCCCGCGCCTGACGCCTTCAAGGGGTCGTTCGATTTCGGCGTGTTGCTGGGCTTTGACCCGAACGTCATCATCTATCCCTACTGGCGGATGATCTACTTTGCCTTCGCGGCAACGGTCATCGGCGGTGTCTTCGCCTTCCTGCAGTTCACCACCTTCGGGATGGTCGTGCGCGCCGGTATGGCGGACCGCGAAACCGTGGGCCTGCTGGGCATCAACATCGACAAGCGCTTTACCATCATGTTCGGCATGGCCGCCGCAGTGGCCGGTGTCGCGGGTGTGATGTACGCCCCGATCAACGCTCCGAACTATCACATGGGCATGGACTTCCTCGTGCTCAGCTTCGTGGTGGTGGTCGTCGGTGGCATGGGGTCGCTGCCCGGCGCGGTCGCGGCCGGCTTCCTGCTGGGCGTGCTGGAAAGCCTCGCCTCGTGGTCGCCGATCAAGAACTTCTTCGAGAACTGGCTGTTCCTGCCCTCGATCGACCAGATCGTGATCTATCTCGTTGCAATCATCATCCTGCTCACCCGCCCACGCGGCCTGATGGGCAGAAAAGGCGTGATGGAGGACTAATTCATGCTCGGTCTCAACGCAAAAGACACCACCCTCCTGATCGTCGTGGCCATCCTCGCGCTGGCGGCTCCGGTCATCCTCAACATCTTCCCGAGCGACTCGGCTCTGGCGTTCTTCAACGGCGGCTACCCCGACTTGATGCAGCGCTTCGTGATCTTCGGGATCTTCGCCATCGGCTTCAACATCCTGTTCGGCCTGACCGGCTACCTGTCGTTCGGCCACGCCGCCTTCCTGGGTGTGGGGTCCTACGCCGCGGTCTGGATGTTCAAACTGCTGAGCTACAACGTGGTTCCGGCAATCATCCTGTCGATCATCGTCGCGGGCGTGTTCTCGCTGGTCATCGGTTTCGTTTCGCTGCGCCGTTCGGGCATCTACTTCTCGATCCTGACTCTGGCCTTCGCCGAAATGTCCTATCGTCTGGCTTATTCTGTCCTGACGCCGCTGACCAACGGGGAAACCGGCCTTCAGGTTTATAACGACGACCCGCAGTACCTGCTGGGCAACGGCCCGACCGTGCCGCACCTGTTCGGCCTGGAAATGCGCTCGAAGCTGGATGTTGCCCTGGGCCCGTGGGAATTCACCTTCCCGGTGGGGTACTATCTCTGCGCGGTGCTGCTGCTGGTCAGCTTCTACATCGCGATCCGCATCTTCCGGTCGCCCTTTGGCCTGATGCTGCGCGCGATCAAGTCGAACCAGACCCGGATGAACTACACCGGTCTGAACCCCAAGCCTTACACGCTGGCGGCATTCGTGATCTCGGGCATGTATGCCGGTCTGGCCGGTGGCCTGCTGGCCTCGATGGACCCGCTGGCCGGTGCCGAACGGATGCAGTGGACCGCCTCTGGCGAGGTTGTCATCATGACCATCCTCGGCGGTGCAGGCACGCTGATCGGCCCGATCCTGGGCGCGGGCACCATCAAGTACCTCGAGAACGTCTTCTCGAAGATGAACGAGTCGCTCCTGCATGACTGGTTCTCGTTCCTTCCGGACGGTCTGGAAAGCGTCGTGGTCTGGGTGATCTCGAAATTTACCGGCGAAGGCTGGCACCTGACCCTTGGCGCCATCTTCATGCTTGTCATCATCGCCCTGCCCGGCGGTCTGGTCGAAGGTGGTCAACGCCTGAAAGCCTGGGTCTCGAGCAAGAAAAGCGGTGGCGGCAAAGAAAAAGCCAGCACCGAGCCGGCGGAATAAGGAGGCTGAAGAATGGGTATTCTTGAAGTCAAAGACGTCAACAAGCGCTTCGGCGGTCTCCAGGCCCTTGGCAAGGTGAACCTTTCGGTCGCGGAAAACACGGTTCACGCCATCATCGGCCCGAACGGCGCGGGTAAGTCCACCTTGCTGAACTGCCTTGTGGGCAAGCTGATCCCCGACACCGGCTCTGTCATGTTCGACGGCCAGTCGGTTTTGGGCCGGACGCCGTTCCAGATCAACCAGATGGGGATTTCCCGGGTGTTCCAGACGCCTGAAATCTTCGGTGACCTGACCGTCATGGAAAACATGATGATCCCGCTGTTCGCGAAACGTGACGGGGCCTTCCGCCTGCACGCCATCGAAAGCGTCAGCCGCGAAAAGGACCTGGTCGAGCAGGCAGAACAGATGCTGACCGACGTGAAGATGATCGACAAGCGCAACATGCACTCTGCCTCGATGTCGCGCGGCGACAAGCGGCGTCTGGAAATGGCGATGTGCCTTGTGCAGGATCCGCGCCTGCTGCTTCTGGACGAACCGACCGCGGGCATGGCGCGCGCCGACACCAACAACACGATCGACCTGCTGAAGGAGATCAAGGAAACGCGCGACATCACCATCGCCATCATCGAACACGACATGCACGTCGTGTTCTCTCTGGCGGATCGGATCACGGTTCTGGCGCAGGGCACCCCCCTGGTCGAGGACACCCCGGAAAACATCAAGGGTCATCCGAAAGTCCAAGAAGCCTATCTGGGCGAAGCGCACTAAACATAGCCTCAGCCCCGGCGCCGTTCGCCGGGGCCTTCTGACCCACGAATTCCCGGATAACGCCGGGACGGGAGGATAAGACCGATGAACGTCAGACCCGACTTTTCCAAGAACGCCAACCAGGCCGAAACCGCCCCGGCGTTCCTGTCCGTCTGGGACATGCATTCCTACTACGGCGAAAGCTACATCGTGCAGGGCATCAGCTTTAACGTGCACGAAGGCGAAATCCTGGCCCTGCTGGGCCGCAACGGCGCTGGCAAGACCACCACGCTGCGGTCGATCGCGCGGATGGACAGCCCGCAGGTGAACCACGGTGAAATCTGGCTGGACCACCAGCCGTTGCACACCATGACCAGCTACCAGGCGTCGATCGCCGGTCTGGGCCTCGTGCCCGAAGACCGCTGCATCATCCCCGGCCTGACGGTCGAGGAGAACCTGAAGCTGGCCCAGATCGCCCCGCCGCTGGGCTGGTCGATCGAACGCCTGTATGACCTGTTCCCGCGCCTGGGCGAGCGCCGCAGCCAGGAAGGCGTGACCCTGTCGGGCGGCGAACAACAGATGCTGGCCATTGCGCGGGCGCTGGCGCGAGACGTCAAGGTGCTGCTGCTGGACGAACCCTATGAAGGCCTGGCCCCGGTGATCGTGGACGAGATCGAAAAGACCCTGCGCCTGATCAAGGAACAGGGCATGACCACAGTGATCGTGGAACAAAACGCCGTGCGCGCCCTGCAACTGGCCGACCGTGCCATTATCCTCGACACCGGTTCCATCGTCTTCGATGGCTCTGCCGCCGAGGTTCTGGAAAACGAAAACCTGCGCGCCGAATACCTGGCCATCTAAGGCCAGGGCCGCCCCCCGGCGCTGCTGTTTGCCAATGCCGCCGGGGGGCGGCACACCAAGAAGACGCCTTTGCGAGGAACAGAAGATATGTCCGATAAAACCTACGCTCCGTCCGCAGAGTTCGCAGCGAATGCGAATGTCGACGCCGCGAAATACGATGCGATGTACGCCGCGTCGATCAACGACCCCGAAGCGTTCTGGGCCGAACAGGCCGACCGTCTGCAGTGGATGAAAAAGCCCACCCAGATCAAGAACGTCGATTTCACCCTTGGCCAGGTCAAGATCGAATGGTTTTCAGATGGCGCGCTGAACGTAGCGGCCAACTGTATCGACCGTCACCTGGAAACCCGCGGCACCCAGACCGCGATCATCTTTGAACCCGATGATCCCAAGGAACAGGCGCAGTCGATTTCCTATAACGACCTGCACCGCCGGGTTTGCCGCATGGCAAACGTTCTGGAAAGCCTGGGTGTGCGCAAGGGCGACCGGGTCATCATCTATCTTCCGATGATCCCCGAAGCCGCCTATGCGATGCTGGCCTGTGCGCGCATCGGCGCGATCCATTCCATCGTGTTCGCCGGCTTCTCGCCCGATGCGCTGGCGGCCCGGATCAACGGTTGCGACGCCAAGGTTGTCATCACCGCCGACCACGCCCCGCGTGGCGGCCGCAAGACCCCGCTGAAGTCGAACGCCGACAAGGCGCTGCTGCACTGCAAGGACGACGTGAAATGTCTTGTGGTCAAGCGCACCGGCGAACAGACCACCTGGGTCGATGGCCGCGACTTCGACTATAACGAAATGGCGCTGGAAGCGGACGACTATTGCCGCCCGGTGGAAATGAACGCCGAGGACCCGCTGTTCATCCTCTACACCTCCGGCTCGACCGGTCAGCCCAAGGGCGTGGTGCATACCACCGGCGGTTACCTGCTGTATGCGTCGCTGACCCACGAAGTCAGCTTCGACTACCACGACGGTGACGTCTACTGGTGTACCGCAGACGTGGGCTGGGTCACCGGCCACAGCTATATCGTTTACGGACCGCTGGCCAATGGCGCGACCACGCTGATGTTCGAAGGCGTGCCCACCTACCCCGATGCCAGCCGGTTCTGGCAGGTCTGCGAAAAGCACAAGGTGAACCAGTTCTACACTGCCCCCACCGCGATCCGTGCGCTGATGGGACAGGGCAACGAATTCGTTGAAAAGTGCGACCTGTCCAGCCTGAAGCTGCTGGGCACCGTTGGTGAGCCGATCAACCCTGAAGCGTGGAACTGGTACAACGACGTGGTCGGCAAGGGCAAATGCCCCATCGTCGACACCTGGTGGCAGACCGAAACCGGCGGTCACCTGCTGACCCCGCTGCCGGGTGCCCACGCGACCAAGCCCGGCGCGGCGATGAAGCCGTTCTTCGGCGTGAAACCGGTGGTTCTGGACCCGCAATCGGGCGAAGAAATCCACGCAAACCCGACCGAGGGCGTTCTCGCCATCGCTGACAGCTGGCCGGGCCAGATGCGCACTGTCTGGGGCGATCACGAGCGGTTCGAAAAGACCTATTTCGCGGACTACAAAGGCTATTACTTCTCGGGCGACGGCTGCCGCCGCGATGCCGATGGCGATTACTGGATCACCGGCCGCGTCGATGACGTGATCAACGTGTCCGGTCACCGCATGGGCACCGCCGAAGTCGAATCGGCGCTCGTCGCGCACGAGAAAGTGGCCGAGGCCGCCGTGGTCGGCTACCCGCATGACATCAAGGGCCAGGGCATCTATTGCTATGTCACCCTGATGAACGGCGTCGAACCGACCGACGAGCTGTACAAGGAACTGCGCGCCTGGGTCCGCACCGAAATCGGCCCGATCGCCAGCCCGGACCTGATCCAGTGGGCCCCCGGCCTGCCCAAGACCCGCTCGGGCAAGATCATGCGCCGCATCCTGCGCAAGATCGCGGAAAACGACTATGGCTCGCTGGGCGATACCTCGACCCTGGCTGATCCGTCGGTGGTCGACGACCTGATTGAGAACCGCATGAACAAGGGCTGATCGCCCGCGTCATGGACTTTGAAAAGGGCCAGCCATGCGCTGGCCCTTTTTCGTAGCCTCCCCGTTCATGCGAAGCCGGAACGGGAAACGAACGGTCCTCTTACCGCAACGGCGCCCGGCTGCGGTCGGGAACCTGCGACAGCACCACCACGGCCAACAGCCCCGCCAGCGCCATATAGACCGCAGGTGCCACCGCCAGCCCGGTCGCGGCGATCAGGCTGGTCGCGATCATCGGGGTCAGCCCGCCGAACACCCCAACCCCGATGTTGAACGCTACGGAATACCCCGACAGCCTGTCCTCTTGCGGGAACATCTCGACAAACAGCGCCGGGGCGGACCCCAGCGGCACCGACAGCAGCGCAAAGGTCACCGCATGGGCCACCACGACCGACGCCAGAGACCCACCGCTGGACAGCATCCACTGGTGCAGCGGCCAGGCCACCATCGCCACCCCGCCCACCGCCAGCGCAATCCACGTCCGGCGCGGCAAAAGCCGGTCGCCCACAATGGCAAACAGCGGCATCAGCGGGATCACCAGCACGGTCATCGCGGTATTGATCCCCAGCGCCGCGTCGCGTGCCATCAGCCCCTGACTGACCAGCCATTCCGGCAGATAGACAAAGGCGATGTAGTAGCAGGTGCCATAGCTGGCAGCGAACGCCATCGCCAGCAAGGTCTCGTGCCGGTTGGTGGTAAAGGCCTGCAACAGGGGCGAGGTGTCCTCGCGCCCGGCGCTGTGTTCCTCAAAATGCTCGGACGCGTGCAGGTTCCGCCGCAGGGCAATCGCAGAAAGCCCCAGCACCGCGCCACCCAGAAACGGCAACCGCCAGGCCCAGTCGGCCAGTGCCTGCGCGTCAAACGCCGAGGTCACCAGCGCCGCGGCCCCCACCCCCAGCAGCGACCCGGTCATCGACCCGATGTTGGCCCAACTGCCGGTCAGTCCGCGTTTGCCTTCGGGCGCGGTTTCGACAAGATAGGTGGCCGAAGACGAAAACTCGCCCCCGACCGACAGGCCCTGCAACAGCCGCACCATCACCAGCAGCACCGGCGCCAGAACGCCCACCTGCGCATAGGTCGGCAGAACCCCCAGCAGCAGCGTCGGCAAGGCCATCAACGCCACGGAAATCTGCATGGTCCGCGCCCGGCCATAGCGGTCCCCGAACCAGCCGAACACCGCCGCCCCCAGCGGTCGCATCAGGAACCCGGCGGCGAAAATCCCATAGGTCGCGATCAACCCGGCGGTGGGATCATCGGACGGAAAGAACACCGGGGCGATTACGCCGGCCAGATAGCCATACAGCGCAAAGTCGTACCATTCGACAACATTGCCAGCGAAACCGGCCACGATCCGGTGGCGCAACTTTGCCGGGTTGTCCTGTGCCATGCCCACCCCCTTCGTGCCCGCAGGACAAGGGTAGCGGCCTGGTGAAGGCTCGGCAAGAAACCGCACGTTTACCGGCGGTTAACCAAGGCACAAAAGTTAAGTGGCACAAGCGCGCTGCGTCTGGCACAGTGCTGCGCAACGGGTCGGGGGCATTGAACCGCAGAAAGGCATTGCCATGTCCGATATCGCCCCGGTCGCCCGACCGTTTGGCGCGGGTTTCGCAACCGTGCCACAAGCCGCCCCACATGTCCCGCGCCCGGAACAGACCCGCAAGGTGCAACCTGTGGGCACGACGGCCCCCGCCGCCACACTGTCTGACCGTCCCACGACACCAGAGGAAGTGCTGGCTCTGCAACAGGCCCCCGACCGCCTTGCACCGCCGTCGATGATGCAGTTGCAGATCAGCGCCTGGCTGGAATCCCATCGCGACGCAGGCGCGGCATCGCCGGGACGCGATGCCGAAACACAGCCCGCAGCCATTGAAAACAGCGCTGCAACTGCCCAGCTTGGCCGGACAGAGGACGATTCCGGTTGAAATTGGCCGCCAGCCTTGCTTTTCACCGGACGGACCTTGGCCTATAAGCAATCAGCCAAGACACAAGGCAGGCGCCCACATGGGCGCAGAATTCCGGGCGAGGATGGCATGACCAACAAGAACCATGAAGCGGACGTGGCCTTTATCAAGGCACTGGCAGAACTGTTGCGTGAAAACGACCTGACCGAACTTCAGGTCAAAAGAGAGTATGGTGAAGACGACAGCCTGAACGTGCGTGTCAGCCGTGTCATGATGGCCGCCCCCGTGGCCCCTGCCGCGATGCAGATGCCCGCCGCCGCGCCGGCGGCCGCGGCCCCTGCCGCCGCCGCAGCGCCCGCTGCCGCCGAAGACCCCGCAGCCCATCCCGGTGCAGTGGCGTCGCCCATGGTGGGCACGGTCTACTTGTCGCCCGAACCCGGCGCCGCCGCCTTCGTCAGCGTTGGCACGTCTGTCAAGGAAGGCGACACGCTGCTGATCGTCGAGGCGATGAAGACCATGAACCACATTCCCGCGCCCCGCGCCGGGACCGTCAAGCGCATCCTGGTCGAGGATGGCGCACCGGTCGAATATGGGGCGCCGCTGGTCATCCTCGAATAAGGCGGCCTGATCCATGTTTGACAAAATCCTGATCGCCAACCGGGGCGAAATCGCGTTGCGCGTCATCCGTGCCTGCCGCGAAATGGGCATCGCCAGCGTCGCCGTGCATTCCACCGCCGACAGCGACGCCATGCACGTACGCATGGCCGACGAAACCATCTGCATTGGCCCGCCGCCGTCGGCTGACAGCTACCTGTCGATCCCGGCGATCATTTCCGCCTGCGAAGTGACCGGCGCACAGGCGATTCACCCCGGCTATGGTTTCCTGTCGGAAAATGCCCGTTTCGTGCAGGTGATCGAAGACCACGGCCTGACCTTCATCGGCCCCAGCGCGGAACACATCCGCATCATGGGCGACAAGATCACCGCCAAGGAAACCGCCAAGGCCCTGGGGATTCCGGTGGTGCCGGGCTCTGCCGGTGGCGTCGCCTCGGTCGAGGACGCCAAGAAGATCGGTGCCGATTTCGGCTATCCCGTCATCATCAAGGCCACCGCCGGTGGTGGCGGGCGCGGCATGAAAGTTGCCGCTTCTGAGGCTGAAATGGAGCGCGCCTATCAGACCGCGCGGGCCGAGGCCAAGGCCGCCTTCGGCAATGACGAAGTCTATATCGAGAAATACCTGCAAAAGCCCCGGCATATCGAGGTGCAGGTGTTTGGCGACGGCAAGGGCAACGGCGTGCATCTGGGCGAACGCGACTGTTCGCTGCAGCGTCGCCACCAGAAAGTGTTCGAAGAGGCCCCGGGTCCCTGCATCACCCCCGAAGAGCGCGCTCGCATCGGCGGCATCTGCGCCAAGGCGATTGCCGAAATGGGCTATCGCGGCGCCGGCACCATCGAATTCCTCTATGAGGATGGCGAATTCTATTTCATCGAGATGAACACCCGCCTTCAGGTCGAACACCCGGTGACCGAATCCATTTTCGGGGTTGATCTGGTGCGCGAACAGATTCGCGTGGCCGAAGGCTATCCGCTGTCCTTCACGCAAGACGATCTGGTCATCAACGGCCATTCGATCGAAGTGCGGATCAACGCGGAAAAGCTGCCCACCTTTTCCCCCTGCCCCGGCAAGATCACCCAGTACCACGCGCCGGGTGGTCTGGGCGTGCGGATGGATTCCGCGCTGTATGACGGCTACAAGATCCCGCCCTACTACGACAGCCTGATCGGCAAGCTGATCGTGCACGGCCGCGACCGGCAGGAAGCACTGGCTCGGCTGAACCGCGCCTTGGGGGAACTGATCGTCGATGGTGTCGACACCACCGTGCCGCTGTTCCACGCGCTGTTGCAGGAGCCGGATATCCACTCCGGTGACTACAACATCCACTGGCTGGAAAAATGGCTGGCCAAGTCGCTGGAGAAAGAGTGACCCAGCGACGATGACCGTCGTCACGCCAGAACTCCTGCTGCAAGCCTATCGCTCGGGCGTGTTTCCCATGGCCGAGCATCGCGACGACCCGGAAATCTTCTGGGTTGATCCGCGCCGACGCGGCGTGTTCCCCCTGAACGGGTTTCACATCTCGCGCAGCCTTGCCCGCGTGGTGCGGCGCGACACGTTCAGCGTCACGCTCAACCGCGATTTCGCCGGTGTCATCGACGGTTGTGCCGATCGCCCGGAAACGTGGATCAACGGCGAGATTCGCGCGCTCTACCTTGATCTTTTTGCCCGTGGTGACGCCCATTCGCTCGAGGTCTGGCAGGATGGCAGGCTGGCCGGGGGCGTCTATGGCGTCACGCAGGGGGCCGCGTTTTTCGGGGAAAGCATGTTTTCACGCCGGACAGACGCGTCAAAGGTCGCGCTGGCGTGGCTGGTGGTTCATCTGAACCGCTGCGGCTTCCGGCTGTTCGACACCCAGTTCCTGACGCCGCATCTGGCCAGCCTTGGCGCGGTGGAAATCTCGCGCGCGCTGTATCGCGCGCAACTGACCGACGCGCTGCACCATGACGCGGATTTCACCGCCTCCCCCCTGCCCGGCAGCGGTCACGAAGTGGTACAGGCCAACGCCCAGATATCATAGCGCGGGTGGTCCATCGCGTTCAGCGCGGGCGACGACGCCACGATCCAGCCGCTGAACACCGGTACGTCCTTGCCGGTTTCGGTCACCGTGACAAAGGCATAGGCATCGCCGGCAGGGTTGCCTTCTGGATAACGGCATTCGCGCAGGGCAACCCGGATCCGGCCAAAAGCCTGCGTGCCCCCGTTGACAATGACCAGGTCCTCGACGTGCCCGGTCAGCTTGTCCAGCGCACGCAACCGCGCTCCGGTTCCTTCGTTGACCTGTTCCTGCGCCACGGCCGGCAGGGCCATGGCAAACAGCGCAATCAAGGCACCGCGGATCATTGGCCGCTGCTCCCGCTGTCACCGCTGACGAATTTCAGCAGCAGGGAAATCAAGCTGACCGCGCCTTGCGTATCAAGGATCTCGTCCCCCGGGGAAAAGAAGAACGGCGACCCGCCCGGCGAAATCTCGACGAAATTCCCCCCCAGCAGCCCTTCGGACGCGACCACGATGGCGCTGTCGTCCGGTATCTCGATCCCGTCCTGAATCGTCACCGTCGCATCGGCGCGGAAGGTTTGCGGGTTCAGCGCCATTTCCGTCACCGTGCCCACCTTGACGCCCGCAAGGCGCACGTCGGTACCGACGCTGACCCCTTCAAGCGAACGGAAGCTGGCGGTCAGTTCGTAACCCGAACTGCCCAAAGACAGGCCCGCTGTCTGCGCCGTATAAGCGCCAAAGCCGATGGCCACGGCCAGAACCGCCGCGCCGACTAGAGTTTCGGTTGTGTTTTCCGCCATGGGATTATTCCGGCGACCACGCCTCGTAGTCGCGGCGCTCCACCGGCGCTTCGCGGCGCAGCGATCCGGCCGGCACATAAGCCAGCGTCGTCCCGGTCAGGTTTTCCACATGCGGCTTTTCCCACGGCTTGTGGGCCAGCGGTTTTTCGGTCGGTGCGTCCTTGTAGGTGTGGTGCAGCCAACCGTGCCAATCGGCGTCGATCCGGCTGGCCTCGGCTTCGCCGTTGAACATCACCCAGCGGCGCTTGCCGTCGCGGGATTGGTAAAAGACGTTGCCTTGCGCGTCTTCGCCCACCTTGACGCCCTTGCGCCAGGTATAGATCTGCGTGTTGATCGTCGATCCGTTCCACCAGGTCACGGCGCGCAACAGCGTGTTCAGAATACCCATAGGTGACTCCCGTTGGTCTGGTCAGAGTTATGACCCAAGCCCCGGCAAAGGTCCAGTGCCGGGGCTTGCGGCACAGGCACTCAGCGTGCCAATGCCGTCAGTTCGATCTCGATCCGGTACTTGTCGTCGATCAGCCCGCATTCAACCATGGTCGCCGCCGGGCGGTTTTCCCCGAAGGTTTCCGCAAGGATCGGCCAGCAGGGTTCGAATTCGGCGCGGTCCGGCAGGTAGTAATTTACCCGCACCACGTCGGCAAAGCTGCTGCCGGCCTCTGCCAGCGCCTTGCCGATCACGTCCAGCGCGCTGCGGCACTGGTCGGTCACGGTGTCACCCTGCCCCACGGTGCCCGCAACATGCACGAAGCCGCCGGCGACAACCGCGCGGCAATAGCCGATTTTCGCTTCGAATTCCCCGCCAGAAGAGATGCGTTTGATGGTCATGGTCCGTTTTCCCAAGAAACATGAAAAAGGGCGGGGAACCGCCCCCGCCCGAAAATTGATATGTCCGGCGATCACCCGGCGCTGGCCGGCTCTTTTTCCTTTTTCTGATCCGAATAGATCAGCAGCGGCGCGGCCTTGGCGGTCACCGCTTCCTCGTTCACCAGCACCTCGTCGACATTGTCCATGCCCGGCAGATCGAACATCGTGTCAAGCAGGATGTCTTCCAGGATCGACCGCAAGCCACGCGCGCCGGTCTTGCGTTCGATCGCGCGCTTGGCGATGGCCGACAGCGCTTCCTCGGTAAAGGTCAGCTTGGCGTCTTCGAGTTCGAACAGCCGTTGATACTGCTTGACCAGCGCGTTCTTGGGCTTGGTCAGGATGGTGATCAGCGCGTCTTCGTCCAGATCTTCCAGCGTCGCGATGACGGGCAGACGACCCACGAATTCCGGGATCAGGCCGAATTTCAGCAGGTCCTCGGGCTCCAGGTCCTTGAAAATCTCGCCCACGCCGCGGTCATCGTTGTCACGCACATCGGCCCCAAAGCCCATGGCAGAGCCCTTGCCGCGCTGCGCGATGATCCGGTCGAGGCCAGCAAAGGCGCCGCCGCAGATGAACAGGATGTTGGTCGTGTCCACCTGCAGGAATTCCTGCTGCGGATGCTTGCGCCCCCCCTGTGGCGGCACCGATGCAACGGTCCCTTCCATCAGCTTCAGCAGCGCCTGCTGCACGCCCTCGCCCGACACGTCGCGAGTGATCGAGGGATTTTCCGACTTGCGGGTGATCTTGTCGACCTCGTCGATATAGACGATGCCGCGCTGCGCCCGTTCGACGTTGTATTCGCTCGACTGCAACAGCTTGAGGATGATGTTTTCCACGTCCTCGCCCACGTAACCTGCCTCGGTCAGCGTGGTGGCGTCGGCCATGGTGAACGGTACGTCCAGGATACGCGCCAGAGTCTGCGCCAGAAGGGTCTTGCCGCAGCCGGTCGGACCGATCAGCAGGATGTTCGATTTCGCCAGTTCGATATCGGACGACTTCTGCGAATGGTTCAAACGCTTGTAGTGGTTGTGCACGGCCACCGACAGCACCCGCTTGGCCACCGCCTGTCCGATCACGTAGTCGTCCAGCACATCACAGATTTCGCGTGGCGTAGGCACCCCTTCAGACGACTTGAGCCCGGAGCTCTTGGTCTCTTCGCGGATGATGTCCATGCACAGTTCCACGCATTCATCACAGATGAACACGGTCGGGCCGGCGATCAGCTTGCGCACCTCGTGCTGGCTCTTGCCGCAAAAGCTGCAGTAGAGCGTGTTCTTGCTGTCTCCGCCAGAATTCGTTGCCATGTCTTAACCTTTCAGGCCTTCGGTTCGTTCGCGCGCGACCGCATGCCCCCTATGTATCCACATAGGCCGCCCATCTGACCTAGCTTAGGGCAGCCCCTACCGGTCTACAATCGCAAAAATTGTCCCGACACCGCGTGCCGGGACCGGTCTTACTTGTCGTCACCCTCGGGCTGGACGCGGCTGACCAGGATGTCGTCGATCAGGCCCCAGTCCTTGGCTTCCTCGGGCGACATGAAGTTGTCGCGCTCAAGCGCCTTCTCCACGTTTTCCAGCGTCTGGCCGGTGTGGCGCACGTAGATCTCGTTCAGGCGGCGCTTCAGCTTCAGCGTTTCCTCGGCGTGGATCATGATGTCCGTCGCCTGGCCCTGATAGCCGCCGGACGGCTGGTGCACCATCACACGGCTGTTGGGCAACGAGAATCGCATACCCTTTTCCCCGGCAGTCAGCAGCAAAGAGCCCATCGAGGCCGCTTGCCCGATCACCAACGTGCTGACCTTCGGTTTGATGTATTGCATCGTGTCATAGATCGACAGGCCAGAGGTGACGACACCGCCGGGGCTGTTGATATACATGCTGATTTCCTTCGACGGGTTTTCCGCCTCAAGGTGCAGCAACTGTGCCACGATCAGCGACGACATGCCGTCGTGTACGGGACCATTCAGAAAGATCACGCGTTCCTTCAACAGGCGCGAGAAGATGTCATAGGCCCGTTCGCCCCGGCTGGTCTGTTCGACCACCATCGGGACGAGATTGTTCATGTAGAATTCAAAAGGGTCTTTCATATCCGCCTGCCTGCCTGTTTGGGTGTCCACATGCGATCCGTACCGCACGCCAGTTAACCGAATCTTAGTTCTGGGCCGAAGGGGCTGCAAGGGGCCGAAAGGATTTTGCGGGACTTGCCGTTTCACGTCTTGATCAGGCCGCAGTGCGCAATAGCTCCGCCCCATGACGATTGGCCTTGCCCCCACCCGCACCGCGGCCCTTGAACGGCTGCATGATTTCCTGCCGCGCGCCGGACGCTATGCCGCAGACCGCAATTTCGATTTCGGCCCCGGGCATCATCGGTCTGTGTCGCAATTGTCGCCCTACCTGCGGCACAGGCTGATTACGGAAGAAGAGGTCTTGCGCGCCGTGCTTGGCCGCTTCAGCCCCAAAACTGTCGATAAATTTCTGCAAGAGGTGTTCTGGCGCGCCTATTGGAAGGGCTGGCTCGAAATGCGGCCGGGTGTCTGGCACGCCTATCGCGCGGGTGTGCTGCGCGCCCTGGACCGGGTGCAAAGCGAAGCCGGGTTGCGCGCCCGTTGGCAGGCCGCCTGTTCCGGCACCACCGGGATCGACGCGTTCGACCACTGGGCCCGGGAACTGGCGGATACCGGCTATCTGCACAACCATGCCCGGATGTGGTTCGCCTCGATCTGGATCTTCACGTTGCGGCTGCCATGGGAACTGGGCGCGGATTTCTTCCTGCGGCACCTGCTTGATGGCGACCCGGCGTCGAACACGCTCAGTTGGCGCTGGGTGGCGGGGTTGCAGACGCGGGGCAAGCATTACGTTGCCCGCTCCGACAATATCGCCCGCTACACCGAAGGGCGGTTTCGCCCGGTCGGGCTCGAAGCCTCCCCCGCGCCGCTCTCTGGCGCAGACCATCCGCCCCGGCGGGCCTTGCCTGCTGCCGACGGCGTCGCGCCGGGCAAACCGGCGCTCCTGGTGCTGCACGAAGACGACCTGCACCCCGGTTTCCTGTTTGACGCTGGGTTGTCGCCGGTGGCGACGGTGACACTCGAAACCACCGATGCGATCAGCCCGTTGGTGCCCTCTGCCCTGCTCAGGGCCTTCAAGACCGGCGCGATGCAGGACGTCACCCAGCGTTGGGCGGACCGACTGGGGCCGGTCGCGCCTGCCCACACCGCAGCCGAGCTACTTGTCCTGGCCCGCGCCCACGGGGCGCAGGAAATCGTTACCGCCTACGCCCCCACCGGCCCAGTCGCGGAAGTGCTGGACCGGGTCACAGACCTGCCCGTCCGCCGCGTCCGCCGCCCCTATGACAGCGCCGCGTGGCCCCATGCCACGCATGGTTTTTTCCGGTTCAAGGATCATATTCCGGCGCTGCTGGGGCAGATCGTCTAAACGATCGTCCCGATCTCGGGCGCGTCGGTGCAGGCGTGGCGCGCACATTCCAGTTCGAACGACAGATGCTTGATTCCGTGCGCCAGCCCGACACGCGCCTTGACCCGCGCCTTGATCGCGTCGGCCTCGGCCCAGTGCCCCTCGGCGATCACAAGATGGGCCTGGAGCGCGCTGTGATGCTCATCGACCTGCCAGAGATGCGCATTGTGCACCCCGGTCACCCCGTCGATCCCGCGCACGGTCGTCAGCACCTCGGCGGGTTGCAGATCCGGCGGGCGGCCCAGCATCAGGATTCGGATCACACCGCCGATTTCCGACAGCGCCATCCACAGGATGTAGCCCGCGATCAGCAACGTCACCACCGGGTCGACCCAGACCCAGCCGAACCAGATCACCGCCGCCCCCGCCACGATCACCGCAACCGATCCCATCGCGTCGGCCAGGTTGTGCTGGAACGCCGCGCGGATGTTCACGCTCTCTTTCGACATCGTATAGGTCAGCGCTGCTGTGCCCAGATCCACCGCCAGTGCCACGGCGGCAATGATCACCACAAGCCAGCCATCCACCGGTTCGGGCGCGAAAAACCGCAGCACCGCCTCGTACAGCAGGTACAGCCCGATCACGATCAGCGTGGTATAGTTGATCAGCGCCGCCACCACTTCCGCCCGGGCATAGCCAAAGCTCATTTCGGCATCCGCGGGACGGCGCGCGATCTTGCGCGCAGCCCAGGCAATGACCAGCGACATGGCATCGGAAAAATTGTGCAAGGCATCCGCGATCATCGCAAGGCTGCCCGACAGCACCCCGCCGATCACCTGCACCACCGTCAGCCCGACATTGACCGCAACCGCCCCGAACAGCCGCGCATCGCCCGCCTTCGGGTCGACATGGTGGTGGTGGTGATGGCCGTGGGGCATTGAGGACTCCGTCAAAGCGATATGGCATATCTAGCTTGCAGCTTTGGCACCGGCCTTGACCTGAAACAAGACGGGCGGCCCGACAGGACCGCCCGCTGCACTCTGTTCAAACGCCAGGATCAGCCGAACATGTCGCTTGTGATCCCCGCGTACCAACCCACGCTTTCCTCAAAGGTGCGCTTGCGCAGGTCCGCGTCTTCGCCGGTCTGGCTGATGAAGCCGTCAACCTTGGCGATTTTTTCATCCGTCGCCTCATAGGTCGCGCCGACCTTGATGCCGTCATCGGTGTCGATCAACGACCAGCACGTGTTCGAGAACTTGGCCGGGAACACCCGGCTGCCCGTCAACGCCCCGCGCACCGCCATCGCCGCCACCTTGGCCTGACTGTTAGCCGAGAAGCCCGATTTCGGCATGTCGCCCTGGTTCGTCGCATCCCCCAGGACGTGGATGTTCTCGTCGATCCGGCTTTGCATCGTGTGGCCGCTGACCGGGGCCCAATTGCCCTCGGATACGCCGGCCATGTCACAGATACGGCCCGCCTTCATCGCCGGGATGACATTGACCACGTCGGCCTTGATCACCTCTCCGTCTACATCCACGGTCATCTCGTCGGCATTGACGCTAACGTTTCCGCCACCGAAATCCGGGCCGATGCGGGTGATCATCCCGGGATAGTGTTTGTTCCAGCCTTCCTCGAACAGACCCTGCTTGGAAAACGCCTGTTTGGGGTCGGCAATGATGATCTTGGCCGTCGGGTTTTCCGCTTTTAGCTTGTGCGCCACCATGCTGATACGTTCGTACGGCCCCGGTGGGCAACGGTACGGGTTGGGTGGCGCGATCATCACAAAGGTCCCGCCCTGCGGCATCGCTTCGATCTGCGCCTTCAACAGTTCGGTCTGCGACCCGGCCTTGTAGGCGTGGGGCATCTTGTTCTGCGCCGACACGTCCCAGCCCGGTACCGCCCCCTCAACGAAATCAATGCCCGGGCTCAGGATCAGCCGGTCATACGGCAACGTGGCACCGCCGGCCAGCGACACCGTCCTGGCGTCGCGGTCGACCCCCACGGCCCAGTCGTGAACCACATTCACCCCGTATTCCGAGGCCAGCGTGCCATAGGAATGTTCGATGCTCGACAGGTCACGGAACCCGCCGATGTAGAGGTTCGAGAAAAAGCAGGTGTAGTAGCTGCGCGTGGGTTCCACGAGCGTGACGTCGATGGCGCCCTTGCTGTCCTTGGCGATATAGCGCGCGGCGGTCGCCCCGCCGGCGCCGCCGCCAACGATCACGACGCGCGGTTTGCCCTGGCCCCGTACCATCGGCGCGGACAGGATGGCTGCCGCCGCTGCCCCCGCGCCAAGAAAGGAACGTCTGTTGAATGTCATGTTGCAGTTCTCCCTAGTGCACTTTTCTACGCCCGGGCCATCGGCCCGATCGCGGGTTCCCCAGCCCGCTTGCCAAGACTTTCCAAGGCTCCTCCATCCCGGAAAGTCAGATCATGTTAGCGTTGCCAGCACACAAGGAAATAACAAATTCATTTCCGAAATACCTATATAAATTATTGAATATATTATGTTTTTTAGAAATGAGAAAGGGGCGCCAAGGCGCCCTTTTCCGGTACCCCTTTAACGGGTTCTATTCGAGAGACTGGAAATACGCGGCCAGCGCCGCGATCTCTTCGTCCGACAATCGGCTCGCCATCATCTGCATAACCGGATGCGGTCGCAGCTTGCGCTTGTAAGCATGCATGGCAATTACGAAATCTTCCTCGGGCCAACGCGTGATCGACGGGATCCCCTGGTCAGAGCCGTCCTGTTGGTGGCAGGTCTTGCATTCCGACGACAGGTATTCGCCGTATTCCGGGTCCCCGACAATCGCCAGGATCTCGGGCGGCAACTGCACCTCGTGCGCTGTCATGGTCGGGGCGGATTCCGGGATATCCTGCGGACTTGCGGTGTATTGCCGCAGGAAGGCCAGCACGTCATGGCGCTCTTGGGGGTCTTTGATCCCGCGAAATGACATCCGCGTGCCACTGACCAGGGCCTTGGGATTCTCGATATAGGCATCCAGGCGTTCCAGGTCCCAGACCAGCCCGTCCTGTGCCGCGCGTTGCAGGCCCTTGGAATAGAAGAAGCCTTCGATATCCGCGGCCTTGCGGCCAAAGATATTGTTCAGATGTGGCCCGGTACGGTTTTCAGCATCCTTGCCGACACGGTGACAGCCGACACATTTCTTGAACACCTGTTCCCCCCGGCCGGGGTCGCCGATGGCTTCGGCTTTTTCTTCGGCGTTGGCGCCACCGGCAAACGGCAGCAGCGTCAGCGCACCTGCATATAAAACAACCCACAGCGTCGCACGCACCTGGGGCATTGGATCACGAAAAAACAGTAGCGGGTCCTCCTCCTGCTATGACGGCAGCGGCCAGGAAATCTCCCGTTTCCTGACTGGATCCAAACACTGGGCAAAGCGCATCTTTGCACCGTCCGGACGCCGTTCATAAAAGACATTCTGAAGGAATGTTTTTGTCTGTCAACGCACGGCATGTCGCAGATATGGGCATTTCGCACATTTCTCTGGCAAAATGAAAAGGGCGGGGTTATCACCCCGCCCTTCTGACCCGTGCAGGGCCAGGACTGGCCCTGCGAGACGTTCAGATCAGTTGAACGTCTTGAGGTATTCGATGACGGCTGCGCGGTCGTCTTCTTTCTTCAGACCGGCAAAAGACATCTTGTTCTTCGGGATGTTGCCACGCGGATCGGCCAGATAGGCGTCCAGCGCTTCGACCGTCCAGATGCCACCGTGATCGGCCATAGCAGCCGAGTACTTGAAGCCATCGGCGCCACCGACAGCGCGGCCGACGATGCCGTTCAGTTCCGGACCGGTGCGGTGCTTGGCGCCGTCACCAACCTGGTGGCAGGCCTTGCACTTCTTGAACACGTTTTCGCCCTTGGCCGCCAGATCCGCGTCGATCGCGGCGGCAGCAACAGCAACCGGCTCTGCCGCGGCCGGAGCTTCTGCTGCCGGCTCAGCCGCTGCCATTTCGGTGGCCGGTGCTTCGGCCGGTTCCGCCATGGCTTCGTCTGCGGCACCTTCTTCTTCCGGGGTCACGTCCAGAACGGTCGCGCGCATCGTGATCTTCACCTCGGGCTTGCAGTTTTCCATGCAAGGCTCGGCACGCCACATGCTGTATTCCGCCTCGGCCCGGTCATCGATGATGAAGCCGTCCTTGTTCGGCATTTCGAAGTCCGCGAAGTTTTCCTTCGACAGCACGAAATCGTCATCCACCAGGTCGTTCGAATACAGGATGTACGCGACGATCGCATAGGTGTCGTCAGCCGACAGGGTCTGCGCGGCGCCAAACGGCATCGAGCGGTGGACATAGTCGAACACGGTCGACAGGTACGGCCAGTACGAGCCGACGGTCTTCAGCGGGTCCTTGTCGGCCAGCGTACCGTCACCACCGGCCAGTTTCGGCCAGTTGTCGACACCTTCCGCGAAGGAACCGTGGCAAACCGCGCAGTTGTCTTCGAACACGGTTTCACCGGTCAGAACGTCCCCCGACCCTTCCGGCAGGCCGGTGCCGTCGGGCGACACGTCCAGGTTCCACGCATCGATTTCTTCCGGCAGGGCGACACGGCCCAGACCGTACTTGCCCACGTGTTCCGGCGCCGCCTCGGCAGCGGCCACCAGCGAGAAGAACGGGTTGGCCTCGGTTGCTTCCAGTACCGGCGCGTCCGAAGGCAGCCCTTCGACGAAGCGATCAGCAAAGTTGTAGGCGCCGGTCAGAACGACGACCGTCGCGACGGTTGCACCGCCAAAGAGATTAAGAGACTTCGACATTTTCTGCCTCACCGTTCGATTTCACATGCCAGGTCTGGATGCAGTTGTTGTGATAGACCGAGTTCTCGCCACGCACTTCGCGCAGCATTGCCTTGGTGGGCTGAACATAGCCGGTCTCGTCCATTGCGCGCGACTGCAACAGCCACTCTTCGCCGTTCCACTCGGTTTCCAGGTAGAAACGGGTGACCGCCTTGGTCGCCCCCTGGGTGCTGCCCAGGCGCGCGGTCTGCCAGGTGATGCCACCGTCGGTCGACACATCGACGCGGGTGATACGGCCGTGGCCGGACCATGCCATGCCGGTGATGACGATCGGACCATGGCCATGCTTGATCGGCGACTGCGGGCTGGGCGAAGTCACAACCGACTTGGCGTCCATGACCCAGGTCCACTTGCGGCTGGTGCCATCGGCCAGGGTGTCGGTGTATTTCGAGGTCTCCTCGCGGCTTTCGACCGCCTGGTTGGTCACCTCGATGCGGCGCAGCCACTTGACCCACATGTTGCCTTCCCAACCGGGAACGACCAGGCGAACCGGATAGCCATGCTCCATGCGCAGCGCTTCGCCGTTGGCCTTGAAGGCCACCAGAACGTCGTCCAGCGCCTTTTCCATCGGGATCGAACGGCCGTTCGACGATGCGTCGGCACCTTCAACGTAAACCCACTTGTCCGCCAGGTCGCCCGCGGCGTCCAGGCCGGCTTCTTCCAGCAGGGTGCGCAGCGACACGCCGGAATATTCCATGTTGTGGATCATGCCGTGGGTGAACTGGGCGCCGTTCAGCTGGGCACCGGCCCATTCCATACCCGTGTTTGCCGCGCATTCGCAGAAATACACGTGGTTTTCACGCGGAAAACGCTCCAGGTCTTCGTAGGTAAAGACCAGCGGTGCATCAACGAGGCCGTTGATCATCAGACGATAGTCTTCTTTCTTCAGCTCGATCGCGCCCGAGTGGTGACGTTCAAACGCACAACCCTGCGGGGTGATCGTGCCGTCCAGCGCGTGGATCGGCGTGAAGTTGATCGAGGAAATCGGATCCGCGGTCAGCCACGGGACGTTGCGACGGATCACGTCGCTCTCGAACTCGATCGGCAGGCCATAGGGGGTTTCGTCAACCCCGGCGCCGGTGGCGCTGGCCCAATCCTGCACTTCGGTGATCAGCGGATCGGGCTCGGCCGCGCGGGCAAACCCCGCGGCAACGGTGCCCGCGCCGATGGCGGCTGCACCGGTCAGGAACTGACGGCGCGAAGCGCCCTTTCCCTTTGTCTCAGTCGTCATGTCTGGCTCCTTCTTTGGCAATGCTTACGCACCGACAACCGTAACGCTGTTGTTGGGCTCGAGCTTGATCGTGCCCTGTTTGCGGATGTGGCTTTCGACCACGTCCCAGATTTGCGGCCCTTCGGTCCCTTCGTTGACCGAGGCCCAGCCTGCAACCACGTAGGACTTGGACGGGTCGATCGCCTCGCCGGTCTTGAGCAGCGTCATTTCCGAAATGCGCTCGCCCTGCGGCTTGGTGATGTCGATCCGGTAGCCCATGCCGCCGATGCGGACCATGTCCCCGCCCTGCTGGTAATACGGGTCGGGGTTGAAGATGTTGTCGGCCACGTCTTCCAGGATCACCTTGATGAATTCGCCGGTCATTTCCGAACGATAGGCTTCACCGTAGGTCATCGAGGTGACGTTGAAGATGTCTTCGCGGGTGATGTCCTGGCCCGGCAGGATCGACGGACCCCAGCGCACGCCCGGCGACATCGCGATGTCTGCTTCACGCTCGGAAATCAGCGCATCGCAGATCAGATCGTCCCACGAACCGTTGAAGTTGCCGCGGCGATACAGCAGCGAATCGGTCTGGCCGATCACTTCCGACAGCTCGGCCTGGAACGGCGCGCGCTCGTCTTCGATGATCTTGGTGATGACAGGGTCCGGCGCGATCACGTCTGCGAAGATCGGGATCAGCTTGTGCTTGATGCCCATCATCTTGCCGTCGCGCACGTCCAGATCGACGCGGCTGACGAACTTGCCGTTCGACCCCGACGCGATGATGAAGGTGTTGCCGACCTGAACCGGTTCCGGCAGCGCGTCGTGGGTGTGGCCCGACAGGATCACGTCGATGCCGGTCACCACCGACGCCATCTGCTTGTCCACGTCGAACCCGTTGTGGCTCAGGCAGACAACCAGCTCGGCCCCGGCTTCGCGCACTTCGTCGACCATCGCCTGCATGTTCTCGTCGCGAATACCAAAGCTGTATTCCGGGAACATCCAGCGCGGGTTGGCGATCGGCATGTACGGGAAGGCCTGACCGATCACGGCAACCTTCACGCCACCACGCTCGAAGAACTTGTAGGGCTTGAACAGCTCTGCGGGTTCGTCCCACTCGGCGTCAAAGATGTTCTGACCCAGCGCGGCAAACGGCAGGCTTTCGACCAGTTCGTTCACGCGGCCCGACCCCAGGGTGAATTCCCAGTGGAAGGTCATCGCATCCGGCTTCAGCGCGTTCATCACGTTGACCATGTCCTGGCCTGCGGTCTTGTAGCAGGTCATGGAGCCGTGCCAGGTGTCGCCGCCGTCCAGCAGCAGCGCATCGGGGCGGTCGGCGCGGATCGCGTCGATCACCGTCGACATGCGGTCCAGACCACCGACACGGCCGTACATCTGGGCCAACGACGAGAAGTCGTTGTAGGTCAGCGCATAGGCGGAGGGAGAGCCGTCTGCGATACCATAGGCCTTGCGGAAATCCGCGCCGGTGATGTGGGGGACGGCCCCTTTGTTGCCGCCGACGCCGATGTTGATTTCCGGCTCGCGGAAATAGATCGGCACCATCTGAGCATGAATGTCGGTCACGTGGATCAGCGACACGTTACCAAACGTATCGAACTGAAGCAGTTGGTCCTGGGTCAGGCTTTGTTGTGCAGCCAGACGAGCCCAATTACCGAAACCGGAGGCGCCGACGATCGCCGAAGCGGCCATCGAAACCTGCAGAAAATCGCGTCTTGAGATCATGGGAGGGATCTTTCTTTAGCTTTCGCGACACACATGCGCATGTGTGAATTTGTTAGGTAGAAGAAACCCCGCGTCAATCAAGAACGCGGGGTCCCGGCGATTAGTTACGGACGGACGGACCTTCGACCGACAGGCCGTTGCCGCGCGATGCGACATACAGTTCCAGCGCGATGAACTCGGGCGAGCCTTCTTTGTAGGTCTCGGCACGGGTGTCACGAACGCAGCCCTTGAAACGGTTGTGTGCACCGTTCAGCTTGGCGTTTTTCAGACGGTACGCCGGGAAGCCGTTGATCTGACCCTGCGACAGGTGGTCTGCGCGGATGTAGTTGCCATAGTTCTGCTCGTGGCAGGACGCGCAGGACAGATCCAGGATACCGGTACGGGTGTAATAAAGTTCCTTACCCTTTTCCCAGGTTGCTGCCGCCGGACCGTCGATGGCGACGTTCACCGGCATACCGCGCGACACAGAGGCCAGCAGCGCTTCCATGGCGGTGGTGTCGCCACCGTCATATTTCCACGCGTCGGCACCCATGCGAGTGGTGCGGCAGTCGTTGATCTGCATCACCAGGGTACGGACTTCGCCAGCGCCTTCGTTCCACTTCGGATAGACGGCTTTCACGCCGGCCATGTCCTCGGGCTCGCCGTGGCAGGATGCGCAGGACTTGCCTTCCGATCCATCGACGGTGGCCCAGGTTTCACGTGCCTGATCGACAAAAATCATGCCGGGGTTGTCGAAGTCGTCCATTTCCATGGCCTGAGTTTCGTTATCGCGGAAATGCCAGCCAGAGATGATTTCGTCCAGGTGGCCGTCCAGATGCGCCGGGGCAGCGGTTTTGGTGACGATCTCGATATCGCCGTTGATCACCAGCGAGTCGTCGTCAGCGCCACCGGCGACGGCAACCGTCGACGTCAGCATCAGCGCGGCGACAGCGGTCAGTGCCTTGAATTTCATTATGTTGTTCCCTCCCATGAGATTGCCCTGCCCCCGCTGACCGGGGGCAGGACCAACGTCATCAGACGCTGACTTTTTTCGTATCTTCGTAGACAGAACCATCATCGTCGTACCAGGTGAACTTGAATTCACCGGCTTCGGGGACGGTTGCGTCGAACTGGAAATACGGGTTGGTCGAGATCGCCGGCTCCAGGGTGATGTCGATCACCGACTGGCCGTTATATTCACAAGTGAAGCGATTGATGATCGACCGCGGGATGATATTGCCGCTGCCGTCCTTGCGCTGACCCGATTCCATCGGGTGCGAAATCAGCGACTTGATGGTGATGACTTCACCAGCCGAGGCGCTCTTCGGGACCTTGACGCGGGGCTTAACACCAGATGCCATGTTCGTTTTCTCCTGGATATACCGATCAGCCGCCGCAGCCGCCGATGGTCACTTTAACGGTCTTGGAAGCGCGGGCGAACGTGCCGTCGGCCAGCTTGGCCACGGCGATCACGTCCTGCGTGCCTGCCAGACGAATGCGGGTGCTTGCAGTCTGATCACCCGCCAGCGGGCCGAAGTTGAAGGTTGCAACGCCCGGGGTCGGGTTGCCGGCGGCCAGAACCAGAATGGCCGATGCGCCGGGTGCCGAAACGTCGATCGGAACGGTGTTGCCGTTCTCGGCGATTTCCGGTGCGCCCAGTTCAACGCCGGTATCTGCCATTGCGGCACCACCGGTGAATGCGGCGATTGCGTCGTCTGCCGATGCGTTTGCACGGAAGGGCAGGACGGTCATCAGCGCCGCGCCGGCACCGATTGCCAGCGTCTCGCGACGGGTAAACTCCATCATGTATCTCCTCAAGGTTTGGGGAAGCGTTTAGTCTTTCAACGTCATCAGGTAAGCGACGACATCTTCGATTTCCTGAGCACTCAGGATCGGCGCGATCGGCATTTTAGCCGCCTTGCCGGTGTAGCCATCGCCGGGACGGGTGAAGCCAGAGGTGCGATAGAACGCAGGCATCACCGACCCTTCGAAGGTCATCTTGGCATTGATGACGATCCCGCGCAGTTCCGCTTCGGTGCGGACGTCGCCGGTGCCGTCAAGGGTCGGACCCACTTCACCGTGGAACGGCTGGTCCTTAAGTGCGGTGACTTCGTGGCAAGCGATGCAGTTGCCCAGACCACGGTTGTACATGATCTTGGCACCGTTTGCGGCATCGCCAGGAACGCCGGTAAGCGATGCCTCGACTTCACCGTATTCGCCAAACACCACGTCGTCCGGTGCGACAGGGTTTGCCAGTGCGGTGGTCGCAGCGAAAGCCGCTGCGATCGAAATAACTGTAAGCCTCATATTCCCTCCCTAGGCTTGACCGATGATTTTCGGATTCTTCGGCTGGTGTATACCGTAGGCCACCGTGGGGGCCTTTCGCAACATCAAATTCACTTCTGTGAATTAGTGATCCGATTTGTCGCGGGTCACTCCGTTGACCCGTTCGCCCGTTCCGAGATTCGGCGCGCATGGTAGCGCTGGAAATCTTCCCCGTTATCAAGCTCGTAACGCTTCTCCAGAACCCAGGTGAACATGTCGTTCGTGGTCCCCTTGCCAAAGGCGCCGGGCATCACCACGACGGCGGCTTCGGCTGCGGACAGGCCTTCGGGCACCTCTTCGGGCATGAACATGATGTTCGGCGTGAACATCACGCGCCATTTCCGCGCCATGTCCTTTTCCGACAAGGCTTCGCCATCGAAATCAATGACTTCGGTGTCGCCATGCAGGTTCAGCTGCACCGCAAAGAAGTTCTCGTCGATAAAGGCGTTCAGGTCGGGGTCGGAAAACACCTCTTCATGCATCTTCTTGCAATAGATGCATCCACGCTGTTCGAAGAACAGCACCAGGCGCTTGCCTTCGGCATTGGCCTCGGCCAGATCCTCGCGCATGTCCTTGAACGTGTCATGGAAAAACGGCTCCTTGTGCAGCCCGTCATCGCCGATCTCGACCGCCCAGACGGGCATCGCCATCAGCGCCGCAGCAACTGTCAGTGCAAAACGTTTCATGGTCGGCTCTCCCTCCATAGTCTGAAAATTAGCCCAGGTTCCCGAACGACGGGAACGTGGCGATCATCCAGTCCGAGATGATGTTCACCGAATCGGTCGCGATCAGGATCGCGAACAGAATCAGCATGGCACCCATGATCTTCTCGGCATGGTTGAGATATTTGCGGTTCCGCTGCATCCAGGCAAGAAACGGTTTCGCGAACAACGAAGCGATGACGAACGGCCCTGTCATGCCCAGCCCGAACACCGCCAGCAAAAGCGCCCCCTGCAGGATGTCGCCCATGCCCGAGGCGATCATCAGGATCGTCGCCAGCACCGGTCCGACACAGGCCGTCCAGCCGAATCCGAATGCCAGCCCCATGACATAGGCGCCCAGCACGGTGGTCGGGTCGGTCTTCGCCTCGACGCGCTTCTCGTTATACAGAAAGCCGATCTTGATGATCCCCAGGAAATGCAGCCCGAACAGGAAGATCACCGCCGCCGCGACATAGCTCAGCGGGCGTTTCCAGTCGGCGAATGCCTGCCCGAGCGCGGTGGCGCCCATGCCCAGCAGCATGAAGATCGTGGTCACGCCCAGCGCGAACATGATGGCCGAAACAACCAGCCTGCGCTGCGCCCCGGGGGCGATTCCGCCCTCCTCGCGCAGTTCGGACATGGATATACCCGCCATGTAGCACAGGTAAAACGGCACCATCGGCAGGATGCAGGGCGTGAAAAACGCCCCCAGCCCTGCCAAGAACGCGCCGACATATGATATGTCGAACATGACCCCTCCCTTGATCAATTCACATATTCAGATTATGTTGTGGGTTATACCTTGGTCAATCGGTGGCGTGATGTTCGCGAAAAGAATTCTGACACTGGCCACCGCCGCGTGGTGCCTTGCAGCCCAGGTCGTTGCGGCCGAACCGCAGCTTGTCATGGTCTCGCAGCCCGGCTGCGCCTATTGCGAGGCGTGGGAACGCACGATCGGTCCGATCTATCCCAAGACCCCTGAAGGCAAGTTCGCCCCCCTGGTCCATGCCAACAAGCGCAGCGGCCCGCCCGAAGGCATCACATATGCCCGCAAGGTCAATTTCACGCCGACCTTCATCCTGGTTGACGATGGCGCCGAAATCGACAGAATCGAAGGCTATCCAGGCGAAGACTTCTTTTGGGGGCTGTTGGGCATGATGCTTGAAAAGCACACGGATTTTTCCAAAGGTGGCTCCTGATCGCCGCACGCGCAGGACGTGAACGCATGCCCCTTCCCGTGATCCACAACGGACTGACAGACGACGAACTCGAAGAAATCGTCGACAAGGCGACCACGGCCTCGTCCTTCCTCAAGGCGATCAGCCACGAAGGGCGGCTGATGATTCTGTGCTACCTCGTCTCGGGCGAAAAGACCGTCACCGAACTCGAAGAACTGCTCTCTGCCCGGCAGGCCGCCGTGTCTCAGCAACTGTCGCGACTCAGACTCGAAGGCCTGGTCGTGCCCCGCCGCGACGGCAAGGCGATCTATTACCGGCTGGCCGATCCGCGCCCGACAAAGATGCTGGAAACGGTCTATGACCTGTTTTGCGGCGACGAGGCCGACAAAACGTGATTGCAGGGGCACTTGCCCTTGTCTGCGTACAGCCGCATACTGAAAACTCGTTTTTCCTAGGTCAGGGCGGAAGGAGGCCCCGGCAAAGATGCTTTTCGATCTTCTGTCAGAGTCGAACCTCGCCGCGCTTGTCGGCCTTGGAGGCGGCATCCTTCTGGGTCTGGCCGCGCGTCTTGGCCGGTTCTGCACGCTCGGCGCGATCGAGGACTATCTTTACGGCGGCACGGACGTGCGCCTGCGGATGTGGGGCATTGCTATTGGCGTTGCCGTCATCGGCAGTTTTTCCCTGATGGCGAGCGGCTACCTGACCGACCGCGAAACCTATTATCTGTCGATCCGCTGGATGCCGCTCGCCTCTGTCGTCGGTGGCCTGTTGTTCGGCTATGGCATGGCGCTGGCTGGCAACTGTGGCTTCGGTGCCATCGCCCGGCTGGGCGGCGGCGACCTGCGCAGTTTCGTCATCGTTCTGGTGATGGGCGTATCGGCCTTCGTGGTGCTGAACGGCCCGTTCGCCCCCCTGCGCGCCGCCATCTTCCCGCAAACCGATGTCCTGCCCGATGAAATCCCGCCCGGCATCGCCCACTACCTTGGTGCCGCAACCGGCATGTCCGCCAATACGGTCGGCATCGTGATCGGTGTGCTGATCCTGGGCTTTTCCCTGCTGTCCCCGGGCCTGCGCAAGAAACCGGCGCAGATCTTCTGGTCGGCCGTGGTGGGCCTTGGCATCCTGTCGGGCTGGGCCGGCACCCAGTGGATCGCCAACACCGGGTTCGAGGCGATCCCGGTGGTCTCGCACAGCTTCTCGGCCCCCGTGGGGGACACCATCCTGTGGTGGATGACCGGCAGCGCCCGGCCCCTCAGCTTTGCGGTGGGCTCGGTCGCGGGCATCTGGGGCGGCGCCTTCATCGGCTCGCTGATCCGCGGCCATTTCCGCTGGGAAGCCTGCGAAGACCCGCGCGAACTGCGCCGCCAGATCATCGGCGCGGCGATCATGGGCGTCGGCGCGGTCATCGCGCTTGGCTGCACCGTGGGCCAGGGCCTGTCGGCGATGTCGGTCCTCGCGGTCTCGGCCCCGATCACCATGGCGGCGATCTTCGCCGGCGCGGCGCTTGGCCTGCGCCAGTTGATCGTCGGCTTCCAGCCCGCCGAATAACCGCTCTCCTGCCGGCACCGACCCGCCCGCGCAAGGCGCACGCCATGCGCATGGGATGTGCATAGGCTGTGCATGCAATGTGCCCCCCGTTTTCCGGGCCGGGCCGCCGGTTCCCACTGGACAAGTTTTCGCGCTGTGGCAAACGTGGCGCCATGGATCTGCACGCCCGTTACCCCGCCCTGTCCGACCTCAAGTCCCGCGCCCGGCGCCGGATGCCGTGGTTCGTCTGGGAATACCTCGAAAGCGCCACGGGAACCGAAGCCACCCAGCGCCGCAACCGCCAGAAGCTCGACGAAGTGCTGCTGATGCCCTCGATCCTGCACGGCGAACTGACCCCGGACCTCGGCGTATCCCTGCTGGGCCGCGACGTTCCCCTGCCCTTCGGCGTCAGCCCGGTCGGCATGTCCGGCCTGTTCTGGCCCGATGCCGAACGCCGCCTGGCCCGCGCCGCCACCCGGGCCGGCCTGCCCTACGGCCTGTCCACCGTCGCCTCCCGAACGCCCGAGGACCTGTCGCCCTGCATCGACGGCAACGGCTGGTTCCAGATGTACCCGCCACGCGACGAAGACATCCGCCGCAACATGCTGCAACGCGCGAAAAACGCAGGCTTTTCCACGCTCGTGCTGACCGTCGACGTGCCCGTCGCCTCGCGCCGCGAACGGCAGGTCCGCTCCGGCCTGACCTCGCCCCCCCGGCTGACCTCGCGGCTGCTGTGGCAGGTGGCGCAACGCCCGGCCTGGGCCCTGGGCACCGCGCGGTTTGGTATGCCCCGGATGCGGCTGATCGACGACTACGCCGGTCAGATCACCGGACTGGGCTCAACCCAGCACGCCGGCTACCTGCTGCGCACCTCGCCCGACTGGGACTACCTGCGCTGGCTGCGTGACGCCTGGGATGGCCCGCTTGTGGTCAAGGGGGTGCTCAACGTCGCCGACGTGCCCCGGCTCGACTCCGAGGGCGTCGACGCGATCTGGCTGTCGAACCACGCCGGCCGCCAGTTCGACGCCGCCCCGGCCCCGATCGAAGTCCTGCCCGCGATCCGCACCACCACGCCCCTGCCCCTGATCGTCGACAGCGGCATCGAAGGCGGCCTCGACATTCTCCGCGCCTTCGCCCTCGGCGCCAACTTCGTGATGATGGGCCGCGCCTGGCATTACGCGCTGGCGGCCCTCGGCGACGCCGGCCCGCCGCACCTCATCGACATGCTGAAAAAGGATCTTGAGGCCAACATGGGCCAGCTTGGCTGCGCCCGCCTGTCCGACCTGCCAGCCCGGCTGGTGCCCGCGCCGTGACGAATGGCTGGGCTCCCCCCGTAACCCTTTCATCTTTCTTCAAATACTCAAATCCAACACCGCAACCTGTCACCGCACCGGGCAGATTGCGGCGCAACACCACGTTGCGAAATGTTACAGAAATCTTACACCTGCCCCCCAGCAGGCTTGCGCTGCACTGCGGCGTGGCGCTAGCAATGTGCAACACGAAATTCCGCCGACAGGAGGCCCCGACCCGATGCCCGATTTCCAGAAAATCCTGATCGCCAACCGAGGCGAGATCGCGATCCGCATCATGCGGGCCGCCAACGAGATGGGCAAGAAAACCGTCGCCGTCTACGCCGAGGAAGACAAGCTGGGCCTGCACCGGTTCAAGGCCGACGAGGCCTATCGCATCGGCGAAGGCATGGGCCCGGTCGCCGCCTACCTGTCGATCGATGAAATCATCCGTGTCGCCAAGGAATGTGGCGCGGACGCGATCCACCCGGGCTATGGGCTGCTGTCGGAAAACCCCGATTTCGTCGATGCCTGCGTGACCAACGGCATCACCTTCATCGGTCCGAAGGCCGACACTATGCGCGCGCTCGGCGACAAGGCCAGCGCCCGCAAGGTGGCCATCGCCGCCGGCGTCCCGGTCATCCCCGCGACCGAGGTGCTGGGCAACGACTTTGACGCCATCGCCAGGGAAGCGGACGAGATCGGCTATCCGCTGATGCTCAAGGCCAGCTGGGGCGGCGGCGGTCGCGGCATGCGCCCGATCAACGGCCCCGACGAACTGAAGGACAAGGTGCTGGAAGGTCGGCGCGAAGCCGAGGCCGCCTTTGGCAACGGCGAAGGCTATCTGGAAAAGATGATCACCCGGGCCCGCCACGTCGAGGTTCAGATCCTGGGCGACAAGCATGGCAATATCTATCACCTGTATGAACGCGACTGTTCGGTCCAGCGCCGCAACCAGAAGGTCGTCGAACGCGCCCCGGCCCCCTATCTGTCCGAGGCACAGCGCGAGGAAATCTGCGAATTGGGGCGCAAGATCTGCGCCCATGTGAATTACGAATGCGCCGGCACCGTCGAATTCCTGATGGATATGGACAGCGGCAAGTTTTACTTCATCGAGGTCAACCCCCGCGTTCAGGTCGAACACACCGTGACCGAGGAAGTGACCGGCATCGACATCGTGCAGGCCCAGATCATGATCGCCGAGGGCAAGTCGCTGGCCGAGGCCACCGGCAAGGCCAGCCAGTATGACATCCGCCTGACAGGCCATGCCCTGCAGACCCGGATCACCACCGAGGACCCGACCAACAACTTCATCCCCGACTATGGCCGCATCACCGCCTTTCGGTCGGCCACCGGCATGGGCATCCGTCTGGATGGCGGCACCGCCTATGCGGGAGGCGTGATCACGCGCTATTACGACTCGCTGCTGGTCAAGGTCACCGCCAAGGCACAGACACCGGAAAAGGCGATCCACCGGATGGACCGCGCGCTGCGCGAATTCCGCATCCGCGGCGTCAGCACGAATATCGAATTCGTCATCAACCTGCTGAAGCACCCGACCTTCCTGAACAACCAGTATTCGACCAAATTCATCGACACCACGCCGGAACTGTTCGATTTCAAGAAGCGCCGCGACCGGGGCACCAAGGTTCTGACCTATATCGCCGACATCACGGTGAACGGTCACCCCGAGGTGCAGGGACGTCCGAAACCGGCTGCCGACCTGAAACCCGCCCGCGCGCCCAAGGTGCGCAAGGATGACGCCCCCGCCGGCACCAAGACCCTGCTGGACTCCGAAGGGCCCAAGGCCGTGGCGGACTGGATGCTGGCGCACGACAAGCTGCTGATCACCGACACCACGATGCGTGACGGACATCAGTCGCTCTTGGCCACCCGGATGCGGTCGCGCGACATGATCGAAGTCGCCCCGGCCTATGCCGCCAGGCTGCCGCAGTTGTTCAGCGTCGAATGCTGGGGCGGCGCGACCTTCGACGTCGCCTATCGGTTCCTGCAGGAATGCCCCTGGCAGCGCCTGCGCGACCTGCGCAAGGCGATGCCCAACGTCATGACCCAGATGCTGCTGCGCGGGGCCAATGGTGTGGGCTACACGAACTATCCCGACAACGTGGTGCAGTTCTTCGTGAAGCAGGCGGCAGAGACCGGTGTCGACGTGTTCCGGGTGTTCGACTCGCTCAACTGGGTCGAAAACATGCGCGTCGCGATGGATGCCGTGCTGGACACCGGCCGCGTGCTGGAAGGCACGATCTGCTATACCGGCGATATCCTTGACCCCGACCGGGCCAAGTACGACCTGAAATACTATGTCGCCATGGGCAAGGAACTGCGCGACGCGGGCGCCCATGTGCTGGGGCTCAAGGACATGGCGGGCCTGCTCAAGGCGCCTGCCGCCGGGCCTTTGGTCAAGGCGCTGAAGGAAGAGGTCGGCCTGCCCGTCCATTTCCACACCCATGACACTTCGGGCGCCGCGATTTCCACGATCATCGCGGCGGCGGATGCCGGGGTCGATGCCGTCGATGCCGCGATGGACGCGCTGTCGGGCAACACCAGCCAGCCGACGCTGGGTTCGGTCGTCGAGGCCTTCCGCTTCACCCAGCGCGACACCGGGCTGGACATCGCCGCGATCCGCGAGATTTCCAACTACTGGGAAGCCGTGCGCGGCCAGTATGCCGCGTTTGAATCCGGCATGCAGGCCCCCGCATCCGAGGTCTATCTGCACGAAATGCCCGGCGGGCAGTTCACCAACCTCAAGGCGCAGGCGCGCAGCATGGGGCTGGAGGAACGCTGGCACGAGGTCGCCCAGACCTATGCCGACGTGAACCAGATGTTCGGGGATATCGTCAAGGTCACCCCGTCGTCCAAGGTGGTGGGCGACATGGCACTGATGATGGTCAGCCAGGGCCTGACCCGGGCGCAGGTCGAAGACCCGGGGACCGAACTGAGCTTCCCGGATTCGGTCATCGACATGATGAAGGGCAGCCTGGGCCAACCGCCGGGCGGCTGGCCCAAGGCGATCCAGAAGAAGATCCTGAAGGATGAGGCGCCCTTCACCGACCGCCCCGGCCTGCATGCCGCGCCGATCGACATCGAAGAGACCCGCGCCAAGCTGTCGGAGCAGTTGAACGGGCTGGCGATCGACGACGAGGACCTGAACGGCTACCTGATGTATCCCAAGGTCTTCACCGACTATGCCGAGCGGCATGAAATCTATGGCCCGGTGCGCACCCTGCCGACGCGCACGTTCTTTTATGGCATGGAGCCCGGCGAAGAGATCACCGCGGAAATCGACCCCGGCAAGACGCTGGAGATCCGCCTGCAAGCGGTGGGCGAGCCGCAGGACGATGGCGAGGTCCGGGTGTTCTTTGAACTGAACGGCCAGCCGCGCACCATCCGCGTGCCCGACCGCAAGGCCAAGGCCAGCAGCGCCGCACGGCCCAAGGCCGAGATCGGGAACGCCAACCACATCGGCGCGCCGATGCCGGGTGTCGTGGCGTCGATCGTGGTGGCCGCGGGTGACACCGTCAAGGAAGGCGACCTGCTGCTGACGATCGAGGCCATGAAGATGGAAACCGGTATCCACGCCGAACGTGATGCGGTGGTGAAGGCTGTGCACGTCGGCGCAGGCGCGCAGATCGACGCCAAGGACCTGCTGGTCGAACTGGAATGATGCGCACTGTTTTGGCCGCCTGCGTCATGAGCCTGTCACTGTCCTGCGCGGCTGTCGCGCTGGACCCGCTGATCAACTTCGATAGCGACGACCGGCAGATGAACGCTGCCATCGAAGAGGCCCGCAGCTTTCTGCCAACCGTTCTGGACCACCTGATTGCGCCGGATGGCATCGCCCATCCGGCACTCAGTCTGAAAGTGGCGGTTCCGGTTGACGCACCGGGCATGGACAACGAAGTCATCTGGGTCGACGAAGTCCGCCGCAGGGGCACTGGCTTGCGCGGAGAGCTGGCCAACGAACCGGTCTATTTTGACGGCGCAGTTGGGGACCACCTTGATTTCGGACTGGATCAGATCGCGGATTGGGGCGTCTTTGGCAGCGACGGACGGCTTTATGGCCACTATACCACCCGCGTCATTGTCACAACGCTGCCAAAGAAAGAGGCCAAGCAAATCAGTGATCTACTGTCGGCCAAGCCTCTGCCCGACGGCTGGTAACCGCGTTCAGCCGTCGACCAACGCCTTCATCGCTGCCAGAAGCTGGGCCACCTCGCCCAGCGTGTTGTAGTGCGACGGCGACACGCGCACGCAGCTGTCGAGGCCGAGCGGGTCCAGCACGTTGCCGCTGTAGTTGTCGTTCTTGCGCATGTGCACCCGGACGCCCGCGGCGTTCAGATGCGCCACCACATCGGCCGAGGCCGCGCCCTCGAGCACGAAGGACACCACGCCTTCGCGCCCCTCGATCCGGTCACCGCCGATCAGGGTGACGCCGGGCAGTTCGCCCAGCCCCGGCAGGTTGCCGGTGCCTTCGATCAGGGCGCGCGCAAGCGCCTGTTCCTGAAGCTTGATCGCGCCTGCCGCAGCCTCGAGCCGGGATCGGGGATCGGTGGCGTCGCTTACCTCTCCGCCCAGCCAGTCGAAATAGGCGATCACGTCGGAAAAGGTGGCGTAGGCCCCGGTGTCGCGCGTCCCCAGTTCCCAGGCGTCGGCGGCAGAGCCGACAAGCTGGTCCTTCATGGTCAGGCTCAGCCGTTCCGATGCCCAGCCCACGCCATAGCCATGGCGCGAGAACATCTTGTAGGGTGACACCGCATAGCCATCGGCGCCGATCCCTGCCACGTCCACCGCGCCATGGCTGGCGTGCTGGATGCCGTCGACGATGATGAACGCCTCGGGCGCGATTTCCCGCACCAGGGCCGCCACTGCCGCCACATCGACCGCCATGCCGGTCACCGGCGAGGTGTGCACGATGCTGACCACCCGGGTGTCCGGCGTCAGCAGGGCGCGATAGGCCTCGACCCCGACCACGCCTGTGGCATCGTCATGGGCGACGCGCAGGTGGCTGCGCCCGGTCACATCGGCATAGCGCGCCATGGCGCTGTTGGAGGCCGGATGTTCCAGCGTCGAGCCCACCATGGTGCCCCCCGGGGCAGCCGCCAGCGCCGCGGTGCGGATCAGGCGGAACAGCACCTCGGTCCCGCTTTCGCCGACGAAGACGCGGCCGGCCGCCCCGTTGAAGAACAGCGCCATGTCGGCCTTGCCCCGCGCGATCGTCTCGACCAGCGCCGTGCTGGCGGCGTTGTCGCGGCCCTGGTTGTCGGGGATCGAGGCATAGAAGGCCGAGGTTTCAACCACCGACTTCAGGTGCAGCGCCCCGCCCGCGTTTTCGAAAAACACCCGTGGCCCGGTGAAGGGGCAGGCATCGACATGGGCAAAACGGTCGCGAACGGCCTGCATCAGGCCGGGGGTGTCGGCGATCATGGCATCTCTCCTTGCGGTCAGGCGCGCAGACGCGCACCCTCTGGGTCAAACGGTGGGCGGTCCAGAACGCGCGCATCGTGCGGCCGTCCCAGGATAGCCACTTGCACGGCATCGCCCGGCCCCGCAAGCCCCGCCTTGAGGTAGGCGATCGCCAGCGACCTGCCGACCGTGTAGCCGTAGGTGCCGGAACTGACCTGTCCCACCGGTGTGCCATCGGGCAGGAACACCGGCTCTCCTCCGGTGGCGTCGGCATCCTGCACGTCGATTTCCAGCATCAGCATCAGGTCGCGGGGGGCCTTGTCGCGGATCCTTTCCCAGGCTGCCTTGTTCAGGAACGCCTTGTCGGCGCGGATCAGCCCGTCCAGACCGGATTCCTGCGGCCAGTATTCCGGCGAATAATCCCGGCCCCAGCTGCCATAGCCCTTTTCCACACGCAGGCTCATCAACGCGCGGCTGCCAACCGGCCCGGCGCCAACCGCCTGCCCGGCCTCCAGCAGCGCGGCGTAAAGCGCGCGCTGGTCGGATTCGGCACAATGCAGTTCCCAGCCCAGATCGCCGGTAAAGCTGACCCGCACCGCCACCACGTCGATCCCCGCCACGGTGATCCGTTGGGACCGGAAGAACGGGAAGGCATCGTTCGACAGGTCGGCATTGGTCAGGCGTTGCAACAGGTCGCGCGACAACGGCCCGGCGACATTGAAGCCGCAGACCTGTTCGGTCAGGCTTTCGAATGTCGTGCCTTCGGGCAGAGGCACCTGGCGGAAGAACCGCAGGTGGAACCGTTCCGCCATGCCCGAGCCGATCACCCAGAATTCGTCCTCTGCCAGCCGGGTTACAGTAAAATCGCCGGCGATCCCGCCGCGTTTGCCGATCAGCGGCGTCAGGCAGGACCGGCCAACGCGCGTCGGCATGCGGTTGGCGAAAATCGCGTTCAGCCACTGTTCCGCCCCCGACCCGCTGACGCGGTATTTGGCAAAGTTCGAAATGTCGATGATCCCGGCCCTGTCGCGCAGCATCGCGCATTCGCGGCCCACGCTGTCCCACCACGGCTGCCGGGTGAACCCGGCGCTGTCGGGGGTACCCGCGTCGAAATACAGCGGATGTTCCCAGCCATAGTTCAGCCCGAACACCGCGCCCAGCGCCTGCTGGTCGGGGTGGACCGGGCGGGTGCGCACCGGGCGGCCCGCTGCGCGTTCTTCGCCCGGGAAATGGATCTTGAAGCGGTGGGCATACTGGTCCTGCACCCGGGCACGGGTGAACGCCTTGCCCGCCCAAGCGCCAAAGCGCGCCATGTCCCAGCCGAACATGTCCAGGCTGGGTTCGCCTTCGACCATCCATTCGGCGGCCAGCTTGCCCAAGCCTCCCGATTGCGAAAAGCCGGGGATGATGCCGCAGCAGCAGAAATAGCCGGTCATTTCCGGCACCGGCCCGAACAGGGCGGATGAATCCGGCGACCAGATCATCGGGCCGTTGATGACCCGCTTGATGCCGGCGGTGCCCACAACCGGCACCCGGTCGATGGCGCGCAGCATGTTTTCCTCGATCCGCTCCAGATCGTCGGGGAACAGTTCGTGGCCAAAACCCATCGGCGTGCCGTCCTCGGCCCAGAACCGCATGTCCTTTTCATAGGCCCCGACCAGCAGGCCCTTGCCTTCCTGCCGCAGGTAATATTCCCCGTCGCGGTCGGCGACCGAGGGCAGGCGGCGATCCAGCGCCGCGATCTCGGCAATCGTTTCGGTGACGAAATACTGGTGTTCGGTCGGCAAGAGCGGCAGCTCCAGCCCCGCCATCGCCGCCACTTCGCGCGCCCAGAGACCGGCGGCGTTGATCACCCAGGGTGTACGGATATCGCCCTGTTCCGTACGCACAATCCAAGTGCCATCGGTCTGCGCCTCGGTTCCCGTGACCGGGGTGAAGCGATGGATCTCTGCCCCGTTCTGGCGGGCGCCCGCCGCATAGGCATGGGTCACGCCCGACGGATCGACATTGCCGCCATCGGGTTCGAACATGATGCAGCGGATACCGTCGAAATCGACCAGCGGGTGCAGGCGTTCGGCCTCGTCGCGGCTGACCTCGTGGAAATTCATGCCATAGCGGCGGGCCTTGGCCTCTTGCAAGCGCAGCTGGTGTTCGCGGGCTTCTGTCTGCGCAAGGTACAAAGAGCCGGGCTGGTAAACGCCGCAGCTTTGGCCGGTCTCTTGCTCCAACTGTTTATACAGGGTCATCGTATAGTGCTGGAGCCGCGAGATATTTGTGCTGTCGTGCAGCCCGTGAATGTTGGCGGCGGCGTGCCAGGTGCTGCCAGAGGTCAGTTCAGAGCGTTCCAGCAGAACCACGTCGGTCCAGCCAAGTTTCGTCAGGTGATAGAGGATGGAGCAGCCGACAAGGCCGCCGCCGATCACAACGGCCTGAGCATGGGTGCGCATGGGGCGTCCTTTCCGGGGTCGTCAAACGGTGGGGTCATAAAGATGGGCCGCGACGGCAGAAAAATCGCCGCCTTTCGGCAGGTTCAGGATGGCGTCGCGCAGGGCGGCGGCGCGCGCCTGTCCCAGCACGGGACCGGCGAATTCCATGTATTTCGCGGTGATATCCTCGGGCGCGAAAGGCCGTTCCGGCCCGCCCCGCGCGTGGGTTTCGCCAGACCGCAGTTCGGTGCCATCGGTCAGCGTGATGGTGACATCGGCCCAGCGCCCTTCGGGATAGCAGGCCTCGTAGATCGGGTCCTCGACCAGGTCGGTCAGCGCCACAAGCCGTGCGACCGCGGGGTCCGACAGACCGGGGCCAGAGATATGCTCCAGCCCGATCCGCCCGTTCACCAGCATCGCCGCCACCGCGAAGGGCAGGCTGTATTGCGCCTGCGACGTGGTGTCGGGCAGGCCCGAATACAGGCACACCGCGTTGTGAAAGGTGCGGATGGTGATGCGCGCCACGTCGCTGGCGGCGAACCCATGCTGTAGCAACAGCGCCCGCGCGGCATCAATCGGGGCATGGGCCCAGCGGCAGATCGGATAGGGCTTGATATACTGGTGATCGGTTTGCCAGAACCTGCCCAGATCGGCCCAGTAGCGCGCCGCCTCGGGCGCCTCGACCGTCACGGCGGGGGCGCCGGTAAAGCCCTCGCCCGCCAGAACCGCCGCCGACATGCCGGCCAGCGCGCCCCAGCCCGATCCGTCATGCAGCATAGTGGGCGTTGCGATTTCGCGCATCATCTGGCTGCGGGGGCCGTGATATTCGGCAATGCCCAGCCCCTGCCGCAGCTGTTCTGGTGATTGCCGCCAAAGCCGCGCCGCCATCGCCGCGACACCCAGCGCGTTCCATGCGCCCGAGGTGTGGTAGTCACTGACCGTGTTGTGCAGGGCAACCGCGGCACGGCCGGCGATCTCATAGCCGATGACCAGCGCGGCCAGTGCCTCGTCCCCGGCGAGGTCGGGCATGGCTTCGGCCAGGGCCGCCAGTGTCGGTATGATGACCACGCCGGCATGCCCCTTGGTCGGGTTATAGCCATCGTGCCCATCCAGATTATCGGTCTGGGTGGCGGCGGCGAACACCGCGCCCGCCAGGCTGACCCGCCGGCCATCGAACAGCATCCGCGCCTCGGATCCGCCGTATAGCCGCACGGCGGCGTTGCGCCCGATCACCCCCGCTGTCATCGGGGCCGAGGCCGCGCAGATGCCCAGCGTGTCCAGCAGCAAGAACGCGGCCTGTGCACGGGTCTGTTCGGGAATATCGCCCGGGCGGCTGTCCAGCACGAAGCGGGTCACAGCCTGCAAGGTCGAGGACGGGGACGTGTCGGTCATGGGCGCACCTCTGAACGGGATGTGCGCCAGACTATCCCGGCCAGCGCCGGGCACACGCGAGAAAACCGGGGACAACGCATAAATATTCCTTGGTCATTCGCAGCAGTTTCGCAATGGTGACCCCATCTGACAGGGCGCATCATGAAAAAACCGACTCCACCACCTCTGCATTTCATTCGGTCTTTCGAGGTTGCGGCCCGGCATCTCAGCTTTACCCGCGCGGCAGAGGAACTGGGCTATACACAGGCCGCGATCAGCACGCATATCCGGGCGCTCGAACACTATGTCGGGCGGGCGCTGTTCACGCGGGGCGCACGCAGCCTGCACCTGACCGAAATCGGAGAGGCGTTTCTGCCGTCGCTCCGGCAGGCGCTGCAACAGATCGACGACGCCACCGATGCCATCGTCAAAAGCTCGCGCGAGGAAAGCGTGGTGCTGGCCTGCCCGACCAGCCTGGCCGAAAGCTGGGTGCCGGGGGTACTTGCGCGGTTCCGTGAAACCCATCCGCAGGTCGAGGTGCTGCTGCACGGCACGGTCTGGGAACGCGCCGATCGTGACATTGCCGATATCGTCATCGCAATCCACCGCGAGGACGAGGTTCCGCCCGGTTGCCGGCAACTGCTTCCCGAAACATTGGCGCTGGTCTGTGCGCCCGATCTGGCCAAGCGGATCACGCGCCCGGCTGACCTTGTCGGCATGCCGCAGATCTCGGTCGCCGGACGGCAGGAAACCATGACAGCGATGCTGGAGGCGATGGACCAGCCACCGTTCGATCCACCGCCAGGCACATTGCGCACAAACGGGTCCAACACGGCTCTGGAACTGGCTGCGCAGGGCTTGGGCGTAGCGGTGGTGCTGTCGTCGCTGGCGGGGCGGTATCTGCGGGACGGGCGGTTGGCGGAACCGTTCGATGTCCGCCCGGACAGCCCGTGGAAATACTACCTGTCCTCGGCACCGCGCCTATCGCGCGCCGCGGCAGCACTGGTCGATTGCCTGATGCACGGCGTGTAACCTGCGGTGCGTGTGCGACCGGTGGTCTTGTCTGGGGGGCTTTTTTCGGGGGAGCTTTTTTGGGGGTCTCGGCGTCCGACCCGGCCCAGTCAGACTGGCCGGGTCGGAGCCCGGTGGCAATGCAAAGCTCTCCCAATCCTCGCATCCGCCACGTTCCTGGGCCCGCTCAACCCGCCCGTAGACGGGGATCAAACCCATGATGCGTGTTCGGCATCGTTTTTCGCCATCGCGCAAAATTTACGCCTCTCCCTGACGGCTGGCGCTCACCTTACCGAAAAATCGCGCATTGTCTAATACCTTTGTCGCATGACCCTTGAAAACTGAAAATCGGGTACCATTTAACTTGGTCGCTCGGCCGCAGCTCTTTGATTGTCCCGCGCCTCTTTCAGCACATCGGCGATCTGTTGAAACACCGTTTTGCGGGCCGAACTGGGGCGCCACGCCAGAACGACTGTGCGCGGGCAGGCGTCGGGCAAGGGGGTCAGCCTGACCTCTCCGCGCACCACGGTACCGGCGTCTATGGCAAGGTTGGGCAACAAGGTGATGCCCAGCCCCTCGGACACCATCGAGACCAGCGTTTGCAAGCTGGTCGCGGCAAAGCTTTCATCCTGCTCCAGATGCCGGCCGGGATAGGCTTGCAAGGCGTGGCGTTGCAGGCAATGCCCTTTTTCCAGCAGCATCAGTTGGCCGCCGTCCTGCAACAGGTTCTGCCCCGGGCGGGCCAGGTCATGCAGTGGTGTGGCCAGCTGATAGCCGTCTTCGAACAGCGGGCTGTATTCCAACGTGCCGATGTCGAAAGGTAACGCGATCAGGATCACATCCAGCCGCCCGCCGGTCAGCCCCGCGATCAGGTTTTCGGTGATTTCTTCGCGCAGATAGACCTTGAGGTTCGGAAACCTGCGCCGGATCGCGGGCAGCGCCTGCGGGATCAGGTATGGCCCGACCGTGGGAATCGCGCCCAACCGCAGATCACCCTGGTCGGGCTGACGATGCGCACGGGCCAGCGTCTCGATCTCTTGCGCATCCAGAAGCAACGCCCGGGCGCGCTGCGCCACGTCGGCTCCCAAGGGTGTCAGCATGACCTTGCGCCGGGTGCGTTCGATCAACTGCGCCCCCAGACGTTCTTCCAGTTCCTTGATCCCGGCGCTGAGCGTGGGCTGGGTGACAAAACACAGGTCCGCCGCGCGCGAAAAATTCAACGTGTCGGCAACCGCCACAAGGAACCGCATTTGCTGTAGGGTGATCATTTATAGATTTTTCCTATCTAATTTAGTTTTATAATCAATTTCACATTGCATCGGCAATCCCCTATCTCTGGCGCATCAACCCTGACAACAGTCACGACGGAGACACAGACATGACCGATCAAATCCAGCCCACTGGGCCCCGCCTGAACGAAACCGCCCCCGCCTTCGATGCGCCCACCACCCATGGCCGCAAGACACTGGAAGATTATCGCGGCAAATGGCTGATCCTGTTTTCGCACCCGGCGGACTTCACCCCGGTCTGCACCACCGAATTCATCGCCTTCGCCAAGATGCAGGACGCGTTCACCGCGATGAACACCGAACTTCTGGGCCTTTCGATTGACAGCCACTACAGCCACATTGCCTGGATGCTGAACATCAAGGAAAAGTTCGGGGTCGAGATCAAATTCCCGATCATCGCCGACCTGAACATGGCCGTGGCACAGGCCTATGGCATGATCCAGCCGGGCGCGTCAGACACCGCCGCCGTGCGGGCGACGTTCATCATCGACCCCGAAGGCGTGCTGCGCGCCATGGTCTATTACCCGATGAACGCGGGCCGGTCGGTTGCGGAAATCCACCGCCTGCTGGTCGCCCTTCAGACCGCAGACGAACACAAATGCGCCATGCCCGAAAACTGGAAACCGGGTGACGAGGTGATCGTGCCGACCCCTGCCACGCCTGAGGCCGCAATGGCCCGTGCCGGCGAAGGCTACAACACTGTCGATTGGTATTTCTCGACACGCGCAATCTGAGCCCACGGGGCGGCCGCTTACCGTGGCCGCCCCGTCCCGTCACCACAGACCTTGGGGAACGTGCATTCGTCACCCCATCCGGTCGTCAAACCCTTTCGGGACCAAGCAACCGGATGCCGGAGACACGTTCTTCAAGACCCCGACACGATGAAGGGGGCCATCGTCATCCGCTGCTCGATGTCGATCCGCGTTCTGGGGCCACTGCCCCCACCACCGCCTGCTGGACAATGTCCGCGAAACAGCAGGGATCAAGGTGGTCTGGAGCCTGCCCCCAAAAGCCGATCATTTTTCCGCAGCGCCGTGGTTCAAGCAATAGCTGGGCGCCCGGGCCGCGATCGGCGCCAGGGTGACGGGTGTGCAGAAGTTGCGGACGGAAATCTATTGCCTGTCCAACGCTTTCCCCACAGACGGCAGCCAGTGGGATCACCTGTTCTACGATGGCGATGCGTTCAGCGTCAGAAATATCCCTGTGACGGCGACGGTCTTGCGAGCCATACTCTGGCGTCGATCAGCCGTCTCGCGCGCGATGCGGCTTTTGTCCATGGCACGCTGATGATGGCGGCGTTGGACGGGACTTTCCGCGGGGGGCACCCGCCGCGGGAGTTCTTGTCTTTTGCGCTAGGCTTCGCAGGTCATGTCCTGCCCACAGCACATCGGGGACTTGATCTTGCCCTCGCACTTGGGACAGCGGGAAATCTGCACCTGCGATCCGTCATCCAGCGTCAGGGTGTCGTTCACAAGCGGTTCGTTGCAATCGGCACAAGAGGCATTCACCCCCATGCCGCAGACGCTACACCGATAGGTGGCCATCGCGTTTCCTTCCATTTGTTCGCAGGATGAGTGTTGAACCCGGCACCTGCCCTGTCAACGATTCAGATCGCCCCCCGAAACAAGACGCCGCGGCAGCGCCCATACAGGGGGATGTCAGGCTGCTTGTGGCATGGCCTGCATGCGGTCTTCGATCAGTTCGGCATGAAGCGCGGCAATGGCCGCATCCATCATCGCGCGGTCCAGTACGAACTGCACATCGACATTGCGCGGTCCCTGACTTGCACCGATTACCTCCAACCCGGCGCCGGCAATGGCTTGCAAGCCACGGGTCAGCACCGACAAGCCGTTCAGGTCGCGCCCGATCACCGAAACCATCGCAAGGCGGCGGGTGGTCACAGTGGCGGCGGGATAGATCGCCTTGATGTCACGCTCGACCCGGCGCAGCGTTTTCAGCGAGCTGTCCAGGTAATGCGTGATCGTGTTGGCATTCGAAACCTTCGACACGATCCGCACGTTGTGGCGTTTCAGGATATCGAGGATCGCTGCATCATAACCCTTGACGCCCACCATATCCTGTTCGAACACCTCCAGCGTCACGATCTCGAGCCCGGTGATGATTTCCACCGCCGGTTCTGTCGCGGGCTGATCGTCGATCAGTGTGCCGGGGTCGTCGGGTTCGAACGCATTGGTGACCCGAAGCGGCACATCGGCCTGTCGCAGGGTCTTGGCCGCCTTGGGGTGGATCGCTTCCATTCCCATGTTCGACAACTGGTCGGCCACGTCATAGTTTGTCCTGCCCAGCTTGCGCACGGCGCCTTCCCCCACCAGCCCGGGATCGCAGGACGACAGGTGAAATTCCTTGTGAATGATCGCCTCACGCGCGCCGGTCAGCGCCGCCATCCGCGAAAATGTGACCTCGGAATAGCCCCGGTCAAATTCGCCCACCAACCCTTCGACGCATTGGGCATAGCCAGTGACGATGGGCATTTCGCGGGACGGATCGACACCGTTCAGCGCGCTCAGGATGCGAGCGTCAAGACTTGCGTCGCCGTCATCGCGCCAGCCAGACAGGTCGACAAACCGGGCGTCGACACCCGCGCGTTGCAGCATCAGGACCGTGACAAAGGCCGAATGCGCCTCTCCCAGTCCGGACAGCAATTCGCGCGTCTGGCCCATGTGTTCCGCCAGACGGAAATGGCCGTAGGAACACAGCCGTTGCAGATCGAACAGGCAGCCACGGGTGCCGTGGATGCGTTCATCGACAAAGGCATCGGCCTGCTGGCGGTCGCCGGGATGGCCAAGGATGGCCGCATGCGCCGCTTTCATCGCGGCGGCAACACGATCCAACTGGTCGTGCCAGCCTTGATTGGTATCATCGTTGGCGAACAACGCGTAGACGCCGGGCTCCCCAGATTTCTTGTGTTCCAGCAACAGGTTGGTGATGCCACCAAAAGCAGAGACCACGAATATGCGACCATAGAGGTCGGGGCCCGTCCGGCCGCCGATGAACAGCGTATCGCGCAGGTCCTTCAGACGGGACATGGATGTCCCGCCGATCTTTTCCACGGTGTGGGTCATGTCAGGCCTCCTTGGGCACCGCGTAGGAGCCATCCGGCTGGTGCACCTCGTCGCCGGTGACCGGCGGATTGAAACAACAGGCCATGACCAGTTCTTCTTCGGCGCGCAGGATGTGACGGTCGTGCTTGTCCAGCGCGTACATCACGCCGGGCCTGATCGCATGGGTTTCGCCGGTGGCCAGATCCGTGATCGAGCCTGTGCCCTTCATGCAATATACGCTTTCGAAGTGGTTCTTGTATTCGAACGTATGTTCCGAACCTTCCTCCAGAAACGTGATGTGAAAGGAAAACCCCATCCCGTCGTTTGCCAGCAGCATCCGTACCGATGTCCAGCGGGCATCAGATACCACGCGATCGCGGTCGGTTTTGATGATCTCGTCGAAGTCTCTTACGATCATGCCTGTTACTCCGCTGCGATCTTGGTGGGGGCGGCCAGCACATCGCGCGCGGCGGCCAGAAGGATGTCAAACCCTTTGGCAAAGGTCGCCTTGGGCGTGGTCAGCGGCGCCAAAACCTTGACCACCTGGTCTTCGTTGCCAGAGGTTTCGATCACCAACCCGTTTTCAAAGGCGCGGCTGCAGATTGCGCCGGCCAGTTCACCCGAGCCGACATCGACGCCTTGCATCAGGCCGCGGCCTTTCAGCCGGGCACCCGGCACCATGTCCGCCAGTTCGGTCAGTCCGGCGCGGATCAGTTCGGCCTTCCGGCCCAGTTCCGCCTGGAAGGTGCCATCGGCCCAGAACTTTTCAATCGCGACACGGGCGGTGACGAACGCATGAGTGTTCCCTCGGAAGGTACCGTTGTGTTCGGCCGGGCCGAACACGTCATGGTCCGGGCGCACCAGCACCATCGCCATCGGCAGACCAAAGCCCGACACCGATTTCGCCATGGTCACGATATCCGGGGTAACGCCCATCTCCTCGAAGGAAAAGAACGTGCCGCAGCGACCGCAGCCGGCCTGGATGTCGTCAATGATTAGCAGCGCGCCATGGTCGCGGGCCAACTTGGCGATACGCTGCACCCACGCGGGGCTGGCAACGTTCAACCCGCCTTCGCCCTGCACCGTTTCCAGCAGAATCGCGGCCGGGGCATCCACGCCGCCGGATTTGTCGGACAGCATCGCCTTGAGGAAATCGGCGCTGTCGGCGGCATCGCCGAAATAGCCGTCAAATGGCATCCGCGTCACGCCGTTCAATGCCATGCCCGCGCCGCCGCGGTGATACCCGTTGCCGGTCGCGGCAAGCGCCCCGGCGGTGACGCCGTGAAAGCCGTTTGTGAAGGCGATGATATTGGTCCGGCCCGTCACCTTGCGGGCGATCTTCATCGCCGCCTCGACAGCGTTGGCACCGGTTGGGCCGGTGAACATCACCCGATGATCCATGCCGCGCGGCGACAGGATATAGGACTCGAAAGCTTCAAGAAAATCGGCCTTGGCGGTGGTGTGAAAATCCAACCCGTGAGCGATGCCGTCAGCGGCGATATGATCGATCAACGCCGCCTTCATGTCGGGATCGTTATGGCCATAGTTCAGCGAAGAACATCCGGCAAGGAAGTCGATCCACCGGTTGCCGCTATCGTCGAACAACTCTGAGCCGCGGGCGGTTGCGAAGGTCGACGGCATCGACCGGCAGTAAGACCGCGCTTCGCTTTCGCGGCGTTCGAAAATCGCGGGGGTTTGGGTCATGTCCTTGGGCATGATCTCTCCTTTTCGGAAATGTCTGGGAAATGGTGCTCAGGCGGCGCGCGCCAGGTTTTCGGCCGGGGGCAGCGTGATCGTCACCATGTGTTCGGTTGCGTGGTGCCCGTCGAAATGCGCTTCGCGCTGGAAATGCGGCTTTTCCGTCAGGGGGGCGCCGAGCGACCGCGCAAAGCTGCGGAACAGCGCCCAAGAGGCGGCATTGTCCCGGGTGATTGTGGTTTTCAGGTGATCCGCATCGGCACAGGCGTCACGGTCGATCAGCTCTTGCAGCATCCGCCTGCCAAGGCCCAGGCCACGCGCCTTGGGGCTGACAGCGACCTGCCAGATGAACAGTTCGGAGCGGTCCGGGATCATGTGGCCGGAAATCCATCCGACGATCTGCCCGTCCATCTCGGCCACCACGCAGGTATCGCGGAAATGGTCGGCCTGGACCAGGTTGCAATACATCGAGTTCTCGTCGAGCGGCTTGCAGGTTTTCACAAGCGCCCAGATGTCCGCCCCGTCTGTCGCGTTGGGTTTGCGCAGGCGGGGCTGACGCGTTCGGGTGGGTACACTGTCTTTCGGCACGGGCTCAGGGCCTCCTTATTAGTTCGATTAACTAACTAGTTTAGAGTGCCTTGAGTTTCAAGGGCATCATAGAATTTGTAGGAACCCCATATTATTTTTAGATTTTTAGGCCAAAGTCAGCACAACACCCCACATCGGCGGGTGTCTACATTCAGAAATTTGCTTAGGTACTTTTCACATTTTTCAGAAAGGTGGTTCGTCGATTGAAGCATTCCCGACTCGGTGGCATACTCAGCGGATGACGACGCCCCTTCATGATCGTACCGACGAAAGCCTGATCGCCCTGCGCCGTATCCTGCGCGCGACCGAGCTTTATGCCCGCGACCTTGCCCATGCCGCCGGGCTGACCCCGGCACAGTTGCGGGTGTTGCAGATCGTGGCCGCCCGCGACGATGCCACGCCCAAGGCGCTGGCCCGCCAGATGGGGGTGAGCCAGGCGACGGTGACCGCGCTGGTGGACAAGCTGGTGGCGCGTGGATTGGTCGAACGGGTTCCGTCGCAAACCGACCGGCGCCAGACGTATGTCGTGGCCACGCCGCAAGGCCGCAGCCGGTTGCAAGATGCGCCCGACGCCCTGCAACAGCGCTATGTCCGCGCCTTTGCCAAGCTGGCCGATTGGGAACAGGCCCAGTTGGTGGCGTCGCTGGAACGGGTGGCCGACATGCTGGACGCGCGTGACATCGACGCCGCGCCAGTTCTGACCAGTGGGGAAATCCAGCCGCCAAGACCGGGCTGATCCACACGCCGGGCCGGCCCGGGGACATGTTGGCCTGAAAACGCCCCCCGGCCCGTGTGCCTAGTGGATTGATCGCGACAAACGAGTCCGAATTGGGATTCCCATTTGGTGCTGGCCGTGCGAGTCATGCTGATGC
>NZ_JAYLLH010000004.1:0-230034 GCF_035818635.1 Mesobacterium hydrothermale
TCCCAGCCATCGCTGATCCTCCAATTGCGGGACAAATCTATCCCAGTTGGTGGACCACTTTCAGGGGGCTATTCCACCTTACGCGCCAAAACTTTCCTGCGCGTTCGTAGACCGCACCCGGCGTTAGCTTATTGAAAATCTTTAGTACGCCTTTGCCGACGCACAGGTTCGAAGACTTGTCGAAGTACGCCAACTTTTCGTCGTTCAGTTGGAACAAGTGACTAGCGGCAGCGTCCTGATACAAGAACCCAGCCGTTTCGTATTCTGCCAACATCCATCGCGCGGCTTCTTCTTCGGTCATGACGTCGAAGGCGCAACGTATTCTTTGAGCGTGTCCTCTTGAAAGACCGCTCGTTCATTCGACGCACCTTTGAACCATTCGCATGTGTAAGTCTGACTGCCCATAGAGTCGTTGACCTTGGATACGGTCATCGCAGGGCCACCGGATTTCAGTTGTACAATGTCGCCGGGGGAGAATTTGCTTGCCATCGTAGCTGCTAGCCTCACTTAGTGTTCACGTTTCGTATCATCATACCGAATGAAGCGAAGCAATGCCAGCATGTTTGAAGTCGAAGCTATCACGGCACAAGATACGGTAGCACCCGAAACATCCGATCACGTCTTCGTGAGCGGTCGGGCGACCGGAACGCCCCTGACAACCGACCCAAAAGCAAGAGTAGGTTGTTAGTAGGATTGGCTCTACGCCAATTTTCCCAATGAAATCAAGGGTAATTGGCTCCGGCGGTAGGGATCGAACCTACGACCAATTGATTAACAGTCAACTGCTCTACCGCTGAGCTACGCCGGAACATGCGGGGCGTATAGCAATCTCGATTCCGGGCGTCCAGAGGGTTTTGTCACAAAACTCCAACTTTTTTGCCCGCACTGTCAGCAAAGTTCGAAACGTGCCCCGGCATGCAGCGGGCCTGTGTGGGCAACCCGGGATTTTCCCATTAAATCAATCAGGTGCGCAAGGACGTTGCGGGTTGCGGCTGGCAGGAGCGCCGGCGGCGTCTCGGTGTAGATGCAGCGGGCCAGGTCCTGTGCCGTCGCAGCCCCCTGAGCCAACGTTTCCAGGATTGCCGCCTCCCGGGCGCGGCGGTGGGCGATCAGCCAGCGCAGCCGTGCGGTGGGATCGGTGATGGGCGCGCCGTGGCCGGAATGGAAGACCGACCAGTCGCGGCCGAGCAGCGCTTCGCATGACGTCAGGAAATCCGTCAGGTCGCCGTCTGGCGGGGACACCAGCGAACTGGCCCAACCCATGACCAGATCTCCGCAAAAGAGCGCATCGCCCCATTCCAGCGAGATGTGATTGCCGAAATGACCAGGCGTGTGCCAGACCTTGAGCTGCCAGGTGTCGCCCGCGATGACATCCCCGCCGGCCACGTATTGGTCGGGGGTAAACGCGGTGTCGACACCTTCGCCACCGCCGACCGCGCTGTTGGCGGCCAGGGCCTGCATCACGGCCGACCGTCCGGCCAGGGCGTCGCCAAAGGCAATGACAGGCGCGCCGGTCGCGGCGGCCAGGGGGCGCGCCAGCGGGGAATGATCGACATGGGCGTGGGTGACCACGATGTGGCTGATGTGCTGGCCCGGTTGCAAGGCCGCAAGGATCGCGGCGAGGTGGGCGTTGTCGTCTGGGCCAGGGTCGATCACCGCCAACCCGGTTTCCCCCAAAAGATAGGTGTTGGTGCCACGAAAGGTCATTGGCGACGGATTCGGGGCCAGCACCCGGCGCAGCCCGGGGGCCAGTGTTTCGGGCAGTCCGGGGACGGGGCGGAAATCGGGATCGGGATCCTGCATCGGGTCACTTTCTGCGTGGTGCACGCGCGGTGGTTTCGATAGCCTTAGCGCATGTCGTTCAAATGGCTCAAACGCTATATGCCTCGTGGCCTGTATGGCCGTGCAGCGCTGATCCTGATCCTGCCGGTTGTGACCTTGCAACTGGTGGTTTCCATCGTGTTCATCCAGCGCCACTTCGAGGATGTTTCAGAACAGATGAGCACAGAGGTCGCGCGCGAGTTGCGCGTGGCGCTGAAGGGCGACGCGGCGCTGCGCGAAGCGCTGGAGTTCGGCGTCGCCATTGTGCCCGAAAGCGCGGTGCCGGCACAGGATTCGCGGCAATGGTACGATCTGTCGGGACTTGTCGTGACAAGCGTTCTGCGCGACCGGCTGGAAGGGGTTCAGCGGGTGCTTTTACCTGATGACCGGACAGTGGTTCTGTTTCTGCGCGACGATGGGACTGTCCGGCAGGTGGTGTTTGACAGGCGGCGGGCGTCAGCGTCGAATCCGCACCAGTTGTTGGTGCACATGGTTTTCTTTGGCGGTCTGATGACGGTGATCGCCTTTGTCTATCTGCGCAACCAACTGCGACCGATCACCCGGCTGGCCCGCGCGGCAGAGGCGTTCGGGCGCGGGCGCACGTTGCCCTATGCGCCGTCTGGCGCGGTCGAGGTGCGCGCTGCGGGGCATGCGTTCCTTGACATGCGCAACCGGATCGAGCGGCAGATCGAGCAGCGCACGATGATGCTTTCGGGGGTCAGCCATGACATGCGAACCCCTCTGACGCGGATGAAGCTGGCACTGTCGATGCTTGACGATGCCGAGCGCGCACCGTTGGAACGCGACGTGGCTGATATGGAACGGCTGCTGGATGCGTTTCTGGAATTTGCCCGGGGCGAAGCCGGGGCAGGGAGCGCGGAGCCGACCGACCCGGTCGCGCTGGTGACAGAGATCGTCGAGAAAGCGCGGCGTGCCGGAACCGAAGTGGAACTGGCGCTGGTCGAAGGGCACGGCAAGGTCGCGCTCCGCCCGCTGTCGATTGCGCGTGCGGTGGACAACCTGATCGGCAATGCGGTCAGATACGCCAGCCAGTGCGAGGTCTCGGTGCTGCTGACCGAAAAGGCGCTGCGTATCCGGGTGGAAGACGACGGCCCCGGTATCTTGCCCGAAGACCGGGAACGGGCGATGCGCCCGTTTGTCCGTTTGGACCCCGCGCGGAACCAGGATCGGGGGTCTGGCGTGGGGCTGGGGCTTGCGATCGCCGCGGACATCGCCCGCAGTCACGGTGGCGTGCTGCGGCTGGGGGCCAGCGAGCGGCTGGGCGGGCTATGCGCCGACATCGTGATCGGGCGCTGAGACAAGTCTTTTAAAATCAGCGACAAAGCCCGCAATCCCGCCACGAATCAAGCGCGTTTTGGCACCGATGTCGGTGTTGTCTGGCACCAGTTCCAGAGTTCCAAGACGGAGGAGTCCCATGTCCAAGATCATGCTTGCTGCGCTGTTGGTCATTATCAGCACGTCGGTCACGCTGGCCGGTTTGCCATCGGCGCAGGGCGCGCAGAGCGCGCCGTTGCTGGAAACGACCCAGCACCAGCCCTGGCTGGAAGCGGCGACCCGGCAGGTGCCGCCGCCCGGCTATGGCGGACAATATTTTACCACGCCGGACAACTGCACCTATTCCCGGACGCAGGCCCCGGGCTACCCGGTGATGTGGATCCTGATCCTCAATCCCTATACCCTGGGCAAGCCTCAGGCGCACCGGGGCTGCCCTGGCGCGCTGTGACCCCCGCAGTCAGGGCTGGCGGCGGCCCACGTCGCCTGCCCACCACGCGCGCTTCAGCCCCTGATAGATGGTGATATTGCTGCCCGGTTTGATATGGTCCAGCTGTTCGCGCGGATAGACCAGGCTCTTGCCGGTCCGGCCGCTGCCTTCGCGCCAAGTCAGGCGGTACAGATAACGGTTGTTTACGCGCGTATTCGTTCGTTCTATCCCCAGTACCTCGGCGGTTTCCTCGATACCGAAACGGCGAGCCCGGACTGCGGCGACGGCGCGTCTGCCAAAATACCACAGCGCGCCAAGAAAGCCCGCGCCGAAGATCAATCCGATCATCTGGGTGATCCGCGCCGCGGTGAGGTGTTCGCCTTGCGAGGTCTCGATCTTCGAGGGTGCGCTTTCCAGGTACCAGACCGGAATCGTACTGCCGGGCGACGCGGAATTATAGAGCGCAGAGCCAACAGATTGGTGCACGTTCATCGTCTGTCCAGCGTTGGTCGTATAGTCCAGCACAAGGAAATACGCGACAGTCCGATCGCCATCGCTGTCGCGGTTTTCGCGGAAATACTTGTCGGCCACGGTCGCAGTGGTTTGCCTGCCTTCACGCTCGAACCGTTCCGCGGTAGACAACGACACCACGCTGACGGCGGTCAATACCAGCAGCAGCGCCAGCGGAATCAGCACGGCCCAACCGCCCATGCGCCAGAACAGCCTGAAAAACGAAACAGGTTTGTTGCCCGCCAGTCGTGCCATGTCGCCCCCCGTCTTTGTGGCGATGATGGGAACGCAGGGACCGGCGTCAAGGTCTTCACATTTCTGCCAGTTGACCCGCGTCAAATCGCGCGGGCTCTCCCCTTTCTATGCTCAATCGTCTATATAGCTTTCACAAGCACAATGGCCTGTCAGGAGGAGGTCCCCTATGGCATTGAAATCGCTGAAAAAGCAGCGACGCGTCCAGGTGGTTGCCCTGGCCGCTGTTGCGTTGATCATCTCGACCGGGCTGATCGGCTATGCGATGCGCGACGGGATCAATTTCTTCCGCTCTCCCAGTCAGGTGGCCGAAGCCCCGCCCGCGCCGAACGAAACCTTCCGGATCGGGGGCCTGGTGGAAGAGGGTTCGCTGGTGCGCGGACAGGGTCAGACCATCACCTTTAACGTAACGGACGGCGGCGCGACGATCCCGGTAACCTTCTCGGGGGTGCTGCCTGATCTGTTCGATGAAAATCAAGGCATGGTGGGTACCGGGCGCTACATCAACGGCGTGTTCGAAGCGTCGGAAATCCTGGCCAAGCATGATGAAACCTACATGCCAAAAGAGGTCATCGACGCGCTGAAGGAACAAGGCATCTACCAAGAGCCCAGCAGCTGACCGCCGCGCGCCGCGGTGAAGCGCGGTTAAGCATTTGAATTCAGCCTCTTGCCCGAGGTTTCAATCAGGCAAGAGGCAAACATGTCCCAGAGCAGACCCACCGTTCGGCAACTGGCCGAAGACATCGTCGCGCGCGAAGGCGGCTTTGTGAACGATCCCGCCGATCCCGGGGGCGCCACCAAATACGGGGTCACAATCCACACGATGCGTCGGCTCGGGCTGGACCTTGACGGCGACGGCGCGGTCGGCGTGTCAGATGTCGCGCGGCTGAGCCGGTCTCAGGCGGTGGATATCTTTCTTGACCACTACTTTGCGCGGCCCCGTCTGGCCGATCTGCCCCAAGCGCTGCAACCGTCGGTTTTTGACATGTACGTCAATGCGGGCAGCAACGCGGTTAAGATCTTGCAACGGCTGCTGCGCGACATGGGTCAGCCAGTGGCGATCGACGGGGCCATCGGGCCCCAGACCATCGCAGCCGCGCAGGCGGCCATGGCGGCGGCGCCAGACCATTTCGTGGATGCCTACGGGATCGCGCGGCGAAACTATTACTTCTCCTTGGCCGATGCCCGGCCCGCGTCGCGTAAATACGCCCGTACCCGACAGGGTGGCAAAGGTGGCTGGATCCTGCGGGCTGAAGAATTCATCAGCCCGCGCTACCATCTGACCAAGGCAGAGTTCGACCAGAGGGTCGCAGCATGGGCCTGATCGAACGCGTTCTGACGCTCGTGTTTGGGGCGGACCGCAACGTGATCGCTGAAACCGCAGAGGTTTTCCGCGTGAACGCAGAAGCCGAGGCCAAGCGCGGCGCGGATCTGCAGGGGGCAGCCCTGCGCCAGTTCGCGGCAGAGTTCTCCTGTGCGCGCAGTGGCTGGTTCGACCGGATGATTGACGGGCTGAACCGCATTCCGCGACCGGCTTTGGCATTGGGGACTCTGGGCCTGTTCGTAGCCGCGATGGTTGACCCGATCTGGTTCGGCGCGCGCATGACCGGGCTGGCGTTGGTGCCCGATCCGCTGTGGTGGCTGCTGGGCGCCATCGTCAGTTTCTATTTCGGGGCGCGGCATCAGGCCAAAGGTCAGGACTTCCAGCGCGATATCGCCCGCGCCCTTGCCGCATCGGTCCCCCAGGTGATCGACAGCGCGCAACGGATCGAAGCGCTGCGCCCTGACGGGCCAGAACCGCCAGCCGCGCCAGACAATCCCGCGCTGGCCGACTGGCAGGCGCTTGCGACAAAGTGATCAAGTGGCGGGCCGGTTTTCCATTGGCCCGCCCATTTTCCGGCCCTATAACCAGCTGCATGATTACAGAGCTCGGACACTTCGCCCTTATCCTCGCCTTTCTCGTTTCGATTGTGCAGGCTGTCGTACCGCTTGTCGGTGCCCAAAAACGCTGGCCCGGCTGGATGGCCGTCGCCGAACCTGCGGCCACGCTGCAGTTCATCCTGACCGCAGCGGCGTTTGCCGCGCTGACCCATGCGTTTGTCACGTCGGACTTCAGTCTGCGGTTGGTGGTCATGAACAGCCATTCGGCCAAGCCGATGCTGTACAAGATCAGCGGCGTATGGGGGAACCACGAAGGGTCCATGTTGCTTTGGGTGCTGATCCTGTCTTTGTTCGGCGCAATGGCGGCATGGTTCGGGGGAAACCTTCCACCGACCTTGCGGGCGCGGGTTTTGGCGGTGCAATCTTCGATTGCCGTGGCATTCTTCGCCTTCATCATCTTCACCTCAAACCCGTTCCTGCGCATGGCCGTGCCGCCGTTTGACGGCCAGGACTTGAACCCGCTGCTGCAGGACCCTGGTTTGGCGTTTCACCCGCCGTTCCTGTACCTGGGCTATGTCGGCCTGAGCATCTGTTTCAGTTTTGCCGTCGCCGCCTTGATCGAAGGCCGCGTGGATGCCGCCTGGGGCCGGTGGGTGCGTCCCTGGACGCTGGCTGCGTGGGTCTTCCTGACCATCGGCATCGCGCTGGGGTCGTGGTGGGCCTATTACGAGCTGGGCTGGGGCGGTTTCTGGTTCTGGGACCCTGTTGAAAACGCGTCCTTCATGCCTTGGCTTCTGGCCGCCGCCTTGCTGCATTCCGCCATCGTGGTCGAGAAGCGCGAGGCGCTGAAAAGCTGGACCATCCTGTTGGCGATCCTTGCCTTTGGCTTCTCGCTGATCGGTACGTTCATTGTCCGCTCGGGTCTGCTGACGTCGGTCCATGCCTTCGCCAGCGACCCCGAACGCGGTGTGTTTATCCTGGGGATCCTGGTGGTCTACACTGGCGGGGCGCTGACGCTGTTCGCGGCGCGCGCCAACGTGATGCAGGCCAAGGGTGTGTTTGGCATCGTCAGCCGCGAATCCGCGCTTGTGGCCAACAACATTTTCCTGGCGGTCGCCTGTTTCGTGGTCTTCGTCGGCACGCTTTGGCCCGTGGTCGCGGAACTTCTGTTTGCCCGCAAGCTGAGCGTCGGCGCACCGTTCTTCGAGATGGCCTTTACCCCGTTCATGGTTCTGCTTGGGCTGCTTCTGCCGATTGGCGCCATGATGCCGTGGAAGCGGGCCAACGTTGGACGCGTTCTGCGCCAACTGGCTCCGGCGCTTTTCCTGGCGCTGGCATTGGCCGGACTGGTCTGGGCGATGCAAACCGGCAAGACGCTGTTGGGCCCTGTCGGGGTGTTTCTGGGGACCTGGCTTGTGGCAGGCGCGATCACCGACCTTTACAGCCGTCTTGGCAAAAACCGTGACCTGTCCCGACTGCTGCGCCTGCCGCGCGCCGACTGGGGCAAAGCGGTGGCCCATGGCGGGCTGGGTATCACGATGCTGGGCATTGCCGGGCTGATGGCGTGGCAAGAGGAAGACATCCGCGTCGCCTATGTTGGCCAACCCTTCACCGTAGGCGCGTTCGAGTTCGAATTGAACGGCGTGGAACGCGTGCAGGGTCCGAACTACTTCTCCAACATGGCGGATGTCAGCGTACGTCAGGACGGCGAAACCATCGCAACCCTCTACCCTGAAAAGCGCAACTATCCGGTGCAGCAGATGCCCACGACCGAGGCCGCCATCGACTATCGCTTGATGCGCGATGTCTATGTGGTGATTGGCGATCCGCAGGATGACGGCGGGTGGGTGATGCGCGTCTACCTGAAACCCCTGGCCAACTGGATCTGGGGCGGATGCATCCTGATGGCGATTGGCGGCTTCCTGTCGCTGAGCGATCGTCGCTTCCGCGTGGCGGCTGGCGCGCGCAAATCACAGATGGTGGGGGTTCCCGCGGAATGAAACGGTTTCTCGGATGGTGGGCCAAACACCCGCCCTATGCCCTGGCGCTGATCCTTGCGCTGCTGGCCGCGCCGGTGGCTGCGGTCCAGCCGGATGAAATGTTGCAAGACCCGACACAGGAAGCGCGGGCACGCGAGATTTCCAAGGGTTTGCGCTGTCTGGTTTGCCAGAACGAGAACATCGACGATTCCAACGCGTCGCTGGCGCGCGACCTGCGTATCCTTGTGCGCGAGCGGATCACCGCGGGGGACGACAACGCTGAGGTCGTGGACTATATCGTCGATCGCTACGGCGAATTCGTCTTGCTGAAACCGACCTCTGGCGGGGCCAACTGGCTGCTTTGGGCCTCTGGTCCGATCTTGTTTGTGCTGGGGCTTTTGGTGGCGGGACTGTATATCCGCCGCCGGTCCACAGCCCAGGCCGTGACCGAACAGCGGTTGTCGCCAGAGGAACAGACCAGGCTTCAGGAATTGCTGAGGGATTGACCGGCGCCCCCCGCGCCGGTAGAGGAGCCGTGGGTCCGCAGTTCACCCAGGCTCCGCCAATCTTGCTAAACCTGCGATCTGACAAACATCGGACCAGACCCTGCTGATACCGATGGACAAGGGCGGACATCCAGCCCCGCGCGTCGGGGACAGGTATCGCGAAAGAGGTTTGTTCTATGACCCGCGATGTCATTCCGCTGTCCGTCCCGGACATCTCCAGCTTTGCCAAGGCGCTGCGCGCGCAATTGACCGATCCGCCCGGCCATGCCGAGCTGTTGTCGATTGTCGCCCGCGCTGCCGGCTTTCGCAATTATCAGCATCTCAAGGCGCAGACCGCGCCGCGGCCCAGGGCCGATGACAAGCTGGTCACCCGCGCCACGCGTTGCTTCGACGGCCAGGGGCGCATGGCGATGTGGCCTGCCCGTACGCAGGTGCAGGGATTGTGCCTGTGGGTGATCTGGGCCGGATTGCCTCCGCGTGAGTCGATGACAGAACGCCAGATCAGCAGCCGGATCGATGCGCTGACCGCGTTCCGTGATGCCGCCCAGATCCGCCGCAGCCTGGTGGAAAACCGTTTGGTGACGCGCACGCGCGATGGAGCGGCCTATGAACGCATCGAACGCGCGCCCACGCCCGAGGCGGCAGCGCTGCTGACGGCGATCAAAGCGACACTGGTCTGACGCTGCGTTGCCCTTTGCGCCCGGGCGGCAATCGTGTTTCATGCGCGGCAAAACCAGGAAGGAATGCCGCGCATGAACTACGAAGCCATCCTCTATGACCTGACCGACGGCGTCGCCACGATCACCCTGAACCGCGGCGACGTTATGAACGCGCTCAACACCCAGATGCGGGCCGAATTGACCGATGCGCTGCGCCGTGGCGGGCGCGAGGCGCGCGTCGTGGTCATCACCGGCTCAGGCCGGGCGTTCTGCTCTGGCCAGGACCTGGGCGATCGCGCCAACACTGCCAACATCGACCTGGAGCGCACGCTGCGCGACGAATACGTTCCGATGCTGCACGCCATCTATGACTGTCCGGTTCCGACGATTTCCGCAGTGAACGGGGCGGCCGCGGGGGCAGGGGCCAACCTGGCGCTGGCCGCCGACGTGGTGATCGCGGCGGAAAGCGCGTTTTTCCTGCAGGCGTTTACCCGGATCGGGCTGATCCCGGATGCCGGCGGCACCTGGTACCTGCCGCGGCAGATGGGACTGGCCAAGGCCATGGGCGCGGCGCTTTTTGCCGAGAAGATCAGCGCCCGTCAGGCCAGCGACTGGGGCATGATCTGGGAAGCGGTTCCGGATGCAGAGTTCGAGGCGCATTGGACGGCGCGCGCCGCGCATCTGGCCAAGGGGCCGACCGCCGCCTACCAGCGCGTGAAGCAGTCGCTGCGGGCATCGTTCGACAACTCGCTTGAGGACCAATTGGCGCTGGAGGCCCGGTTGCAGGGGGAATGCGGCAAGACGCGCGATTTCAAGGAAGGCGTTGTGGCGTTTCTTGAAAAGCGTCCGGCGGTCTACGAAGGGCGCTGAGGGGCCGGGGCAGCCGCTGCGCCCCACCGGGTGGGGGCGCTGCCCCCACACCCCCGGAGTATTTGCGGAAAGATGAAAGCAGGACTGGCGTGGCCGGGAGACCGGGGCGCTGCCCGATGGCTCTGCCGAAAGGGCGGTCGCTGTGGGAGGCGCCCGAGGTCCGGGGCCTGTGGCGGCAGGTCATTCATGCACTGCGGAGGCGGCGGAGAGTCTGCTTGAATGCGCCCGGGGCCCAAGACCAAGCCCGGCTGAACAAGAACGCGCGCCAGGAGGCGCGCGTTTTGCCGTTGCGGAGGCGCGCCGCGATCAGCGGTCTTCGATGTCCACGTAGTCGCGTTCGGTCGCACCGAGATAGAGCTGGCGCGGGCGGCCGATCTTGTGTGCCGGATCTTCCAGCTGTTCCTTCCACTGCGAAATCCAGCCCACGGTCCGCGACAACGCAAAGATCGGGGTGAACATCGAGGTCGGGAACCCCATCGCTTCGAGGATGACGCCGGAATAGAAATCGACGTTCGGGAACAGCTTTTTCTCGGCGAAATAGGGATCGGCGAGTGCCTGTTGTTCCAGTTCCTTCGCGGTGGCGAGGATCGGGTTGTTGTGCACGCCCAGCAGGTCCAGGATCTCGTCGGCGGACTGTTTCATCACCATCGCGCGCGGATCGAAGTTCTTGTAGACCCGGTGGCCGAAGCCCATCAGGCGGAACGGGTCGTTCTTGTCCTTGGCGCGGGCGATGTATTCCGGGATGCGATCGGGAGTGCCGATTTCCTTGAGCATTTCCAGGCAAGCCTGGTTGGCGCCGCCGTGGGCCGGACCCCAGAGGCAGGCGATGCCCGCCGCGATACAGGCGAACGGGTTGGCGCCCGAGGACGACGCCAGGCGCACCGTCGACGTCGAGGCGTTCTGTTCGTGATCGGCATGCAGGGTGAAGATCCGGTCCATCGCACGGGCGATGATCGGGTTCACATGGTATTCCTCGGCCGGCACGGCAAAACACATGTGCAGGAAGTTCGAGGCGTAATCCAGATCGTTGCGCGGATAGATGAACGGCTGGCCGAGGTTGTACTTGTAGGCCCAGGCCGCAATTGTCGGCATCTTGGCGATCAGGCGGTGGCTGGCAATCTCGCGTTGTTTGGGATCGTTGATATCGGTCGAGTCGTGGTAGAAGGCCGACATGGCGCCCACGACGCCCACCATCGTCGCCATCGGGTGCGCGTCGCGACGGAAGCCTCGGAAGAAATACTGCATCTGTTCGTGCAGCATGGTGTGGCGGGTGATCGTGCTTTCGAAGTCTTCCAGCTGCGCAGCCGACGGCAGTTCACCGTAGAGCAGCAGGTAGCAGACCTCGAGGTAGTGCGACTGCGAGGCCAACTGGCTGATCGGGTAGCCGCGGTGCAGCAGGACGCCCTTTTCACCGTCGATATAGGTGATCGTGCTGTCGCAACTGGCGGTCGAGGTAAAGCCGGGGTCGTAGGTGAAGACGCCAGCCTGACCATAAAGCTTGCGAATATCGAGAACATCCGGTCCCGCCGTGGGCGAGTGGACAGGCAATTCATAGCTCTTGCCGTCCAGGGTCAGCGTCGCAGTCTTTGCGGTTTCAGCCATTCTAGGTCCCTTCTTCTTGCGCCCCGCGGACTGTGCCGGGGAGACGTGTTAACCACAAGCCTTGCGCCGATGGACCCCCGGGACGGGGATCAGTCTTCGTCGCTGGCGGCAGCCTGGGCCAGCCGGGAAAGGCTTTCTTCGCGGCCCAGAACAAGCATCATGTCGAAAACGCTGGGGGTGACTGCCCGTCCGGCAAGGGCTGCCCTGAGCGGGCCTGCCAGCTTTCCGAACTTAGTGCCGTTTTCTTCGGCAAAGCGGGCGGTTGCCTCCTCGAGTTGTTCTCGGGACCAGCTAGCATTTTGCAGGCGCGGCGTCAACGCAGCCAGTATACCACGGGATACAGAATCCAGGTTCCTGGCGGCTTTCTCGTCCGGCTGAATTGGCGTGTCCGCCAGAATAAAATATGCCTTTTCAAGGAGTTCCGGAAATGTCTTGGCGCGCTCTTTCAAGCAATACATCCCGCGCAGCAGCCCGTCGCGCTGAGCTTCGGTCAGGGGGGATTGTGAACTTGCCGTCAGATACGCCTCTATTTCATGCAGCAATGCAGCATCGTCGCCTACGGCGATGTGCTGGCCGCACAGATTCTCGAGCTTCTTGAAATCGAAACGGGCCGGAGACTTGCCGATTCCATCCAGGTCGAACCATTCTTGTGCCTGGGTATCGGTAAAGAATTCGTCATCGCCATGGCTCCAGCCCAAGCGTGCGAGGTAATTGCGCATGCCCGCCGCAGGATAGCCCATGGCCTGGTATTCCTCGACCCCAAGTGCGCCGTGACGCTTCGACAGTTTCTTGCCGTCTGGTCCGTGGATCAGCGGAATATGCGCCCAGACCGGAATATCCCAGCCCATGGCGGTATAGATCCCCATCTGGCGTGCGGCGTTGTTCAGGTGGTCATCCCCCCGGATCACATGGGTCACGCCCATGTCATGGTCATCGACGACAACGGCCAGCATGTAGACCGGTGTGCCATCGGAGCGTAACAACACCATGTCGTCCAACTGGTCGTTGCGGATGGTCACGTCGCCCTGGACCTGGTCGCGGATCACCCTCGCGCCTTCGGTCGGGGTTTTCAGCCGGATCACATAGGGCGCATCGGGGTGGGTTGCCGGGTCGGCGTCGCGCCACGGGCTTTGGAACAGCGTGGACTTGCCTGCGGCGCGGGCGGCGTCGCGGAATGCTTCGATGTCCTCGGGGGTGGCAAAGCACTTGTAGGCAGCCCCCTTGGCCAGCAAGGCCTGTGCCACTTCGGCGTGACGGTCGGCACGGTCGAACTGGCTGACAACCTCTCCGTCATGGTCAAGCCCCAACCAGTCCAGCCCTTTCAGGATCGCCTCTGTTGCGGCCGGGGTCGACCGGGCGCGGTCGGTGTCTTCGATCCGCAGCAGGAACTTGCCACCGCGACCACGGGCATAAAGCCAGTTGAACAGCGCCGTGCGCGCGCCACCGATATGCAGATAGCCAGTGGGCGAAGGGGCGAAACGGGTGACGACTTCGGCGGACATGCGGCGATTAACCTTTCGGTAACTTTGGGGAGCGTAGCCTTTGGCGCGTTGCATACCCAACGGGGCGGAAAGGCACAAGCATGGGGCGCGTGATGCTGGGCCAGCGCGGCCACCTCTTTGCCTGGCTGCCGGTGGGGATTGCCTTCGGGATCGGGCTTTATTTTGCGCTGCGGGTGGAACCGCCGGTCTGGCTGCTGGTCGTCAGTGCCGGCGCCGCAATGATGGGGGCCGCCGGTGCGTGGCGGCTGGGCCCGTCCTGGGGGCCCTGGCTGGCGCTGCCGGCGCTGATGGCAATGGGGCTGGCGCTGGCCGGGGGGCGGGCGCATCTTGTGGCGGGCCCTGTTCTGACCGGGCGCTACTATGGTCCGGTCGAGGGGCGGATCGTCGGCATCGACCGGTCTGCCTCTGACGCTGTGCGGCTGACGCTGGACCGCGTACGGCTTGAGCGGGGCAGCGTTCAGCCGACGCCGGTCAGGGTGCGTGTCTCGTTGCACGGCACTCAGGGGTTTACCACGTTGGCCCCGGGGCGTGTCGTGATGATGACAGCACACCTGTCGGCGCCACGGGGGGCGGCGGAACCCGGTGGGTTCGATTTTCGTCGCCACGCCTGGTTCCAGCGCCTGGGCGCGGTGGGCTATACACGGACACCGGTTCTGACCTTGGAGCCGGGGCAGGGCGGCGTTTGGTTCTTTCGCCTGCGACAGGCGATGGCCGACCGTATTCGTGCGGTCTTGCCCGGAGATACGGGCGGGTTTGCCGCCGCGATCCTGACCGGCGACCGCAGTGCCATCGGGCAAGCGGTGCTGGACGATCTGCGCCGCACCAACCTTGCCCACCTGCTGGCGATTTCCGGCCTTCACATGGGGCTCTTGACGGGCGTCGTGTTCGCCACGCTGCGTCTGACGATGCTGTTGATCCCCGGAGTTGGCCTGCGCTGGCCGGTCAAGAAACTGGCGGCCGCGGGTGCCTTGGTGGCGGCAGGGTTTTATCTGGGCCTGTCGGGCGGCAATGTCGCCACGGAACGCGCTTTCGTGATGGTCGCGGTCATGCTGGTGGCTGTGATGCTGAACCGTCGTGCGATCAGCCTGCGCGCGGTTGCGCTGGCGGCGCTCATCGTGCTGATCTGGCAACCTGAGGCGTTGCTAGGACCCGGGTTCCAGATGTCCTTTGCGGCGACCACCGCATTGGTCGCGGTCTTCGGCTGTCTGCGCGATCGCAACGTGCCGCGCAGTCTGCGCCCGGTGCTGGCGCTGGTGGTGTCCTCTGCCGTGGCAGGGGCGGCCACGGCACCTGTGGGGATGGCACATTTCAACCAGGTGGCACATTTTGGCTTGCTCGCCAACCTGGTGTCGGTGCCGTTGATGGGGGCGCTTGTGATCCCCGCAGGCGTTTTTGCGGTTGTGCTGATGCCGCTCGGGCTGGAAGCCTGGGCGCTGCGGCTGATGGGGCTGGGGCTTGACTGGATCCTGCTGGTGGCGCGGTCGGTGGCGGATTGGCCTCTGGCGGTAACCTATGTCCCGCGTCCACCGGATGCGGTGCTTCCGTTGATGGCGGCGGGGGGCTTGTTCGTCATGTTGTGGCAAGGGCGCTGGCGGTGGCTGGGCATGGCGCCGGTGATGCTGTCGGTTGCACTTTGGCTGACGGCCACGCGCCCCGATCTGCTGATCGCGGAAAACGGCACGCTGGTTGGGGTGATGACCCCGGCAGGACGCGCCCTCAGCCGTGAAACGGGTGAGGGGTTTGTCGCGTCGGTCTGGATGGAAAACGATGGCGACGGCGCCAACCAGCAGGCCGCAGCGGCGCGCTGGGTCAATTCCCCCCAGCTCAGGCATCTGCGCGGCAAACGTGCTGCCAGCGATTTTTCGGGATGTTCCAGGTTGGACATCGTGGTCAGCGATCGCGATCTGCCCGCCGATGCCCCATGCATCCTGTTTCAGCCGTCAACGCTGCGTGGGCAGGGCAGCGTTGCGGGGTACCGGACGAAAAAGGGGTATGTCTTTGTGACCGACCTTCAAAAAACCGGCCACAGGCTCTGGCACCCGGGCACGCCTTTTGCGCAAGAGCGCCGGGCCGATGCTCAGTAGGTGCGGATCAGCCCGACCAGCCGGCCCTGAACCTTGACCTCGCCCTCGGGCAGGATACGGGGTTCATAGGCGGCATTGGCGGCTTCAAGAATTACGGTGCCGCCCTTGCGCTTGAAGCGTTTCAGCGTCGCTTCATAGCCTTCGACCTGGGCCACGACGATGTCACCGTTGTCGGCATGAGAGGTTTCGCGGATCACCACGATATCACCATCGTTTATCCCGGCCTCGATCATGGAATCGCCTTTGACCTCAAGCGCATAGTGGCGCCCGTTGCCAGACAGCATCGCACCCGGAACAGCCACTTGCGGCGGCACGTCGTTGATCGACTGGATCGGTTCCCCGGCGGCGATCCGCCCCAGCAGCGGCAATTCCAGCGCGCCGACCGCGTCGACGGGCTGCGCGGCGGCAGGCCGGCTGTCAGGGCGCGCACCGTCGATCACCCGCGGGTTGAAACCACTGGATTTCTCCGCAAGCGCCTCTGGCAGTTTCACAATTTCGATGGCGCGGGCCCGGTGCGCCAGCCGGCGAATAAAACCACGTTCCTCCAGCGCGGTAATCAGCCGGTGGATCCCCGATTTCGATTTTAGATCAAGCGCCTCTTTCATCTCGTCAAAACTGGGGGGCACGCCATCGCGCGCCATGCGCTTGTTGATGAAATCAAGCAGATCGAGCTGTTTCTTGGTCAACATCCTGTCTGTCCTTGCGCCATATGTTCTTTTTTGTTCTACGCATGTTCGCTTTTTGTGTCAACTCTGTTGGTGTGCAGGGGCCGCCACCCTGACCGATGGGGTTCTTGGCTTGGTTTGCTACAGGGCATGGTCTTGCGTGCAGGCAGGGCACGTCGCGCTGGGGGGGCCGGAAGTCTTGATCCACATATCGCGCCATGCTTTGCGCGCATGCCGGCCCTTTCTGCTGCGACGCGGAATTTCGGTATACACTCGCGCAGGAAGCATATAAGGAGCGGGGCTTGTTCCTGTCGACCGGCAGGGGCGCAACGCGCTTACGCGCTTTCTTGACCCAGACTGATATCACCATGTTCCAGGCCCTCGCCGATGCGCTGACAGAGCGCGGCTATGACACTTTGACCGCCGTGCAAGAGGCTGTCACCAACCCCGAACTGAGCGAACAGGACCTGCTTGTTTCGGCGCAGACCGGGTCGGGCAAGACCGTGGGGTTTGGCCTTGCGATTGCGCCCACGATGCTGGGCGATGGCGAGGTGATGGGGCAGGCGGGGGCACCGCTGGCGCTGATCGTTGCGCCGACGCGGGAACTGGCTTTGCAGGTCAAACGCGAATTGGGGTGGCTGTACGCCAAGGCCGAGGCGCGGCTGGCCACCTGTATCGGTGGTATGGACGCCCGTGACGAACGCCGCGCGCTGGAACGCGGGGCGCATATCGTCGTTGGCACTCCGGGCCGTCTGCGCGATCACATCCAGCGAGGCTCTCTTGATCTGGGCAGCGTCCGCGCCATCGTGCTGGACGAAGCCGACGAGATGCTGGACCTGGGGTTCCGCGAGGACCTGGAATTCATGCTGGCCGAAGCGCCCGAGGACCGGCGTACGTTGATGTTTTCGGCCACCGTGCCACCGATGATTGCCAAGCTGGCGGAACAGTACCAGCGCGATGCGGTGCGGGTGACCACGCTGACCGGGGGCACCCAACACGCCGACATCACCTATCAGGCGGTGCGTGTGGCACAGCAGGACGCCGAAAACGCGATCATCAACCTGCTGCGCTTCCACGATGCGCAGAACGCGATCGTCTTTGCCAACACCCGCGCCATGGTCAACCGTCTGACCGCGCGCCTGACAAACCGCGGGTTTTCCGTGGTGGCGCTGTCAGGAGAACTGAGCCAGAACGAACGCACACACGCCCTGCAAGCGATGCGCGACGGGCGCGCGCGGGTCTGCGTTGCCACCGACGTGGCGGCGCGCGGCATCGACCTTCCCAAGCTGGAACTTGTCATTCACGCTGAACTGCCTTCGAATTCCGAAGGCCTGCTACACCGGTCAGGTCGTACCGGGCGCGCCGGGCGCAAGGGGATCTCGGCGTTGATCGTGCCGCCCAAGATCGCGAAAAAGGCCGAACGCCTGCTGAAATTCGCCAAGATTACGGCCGAATGGATCACCGCGCCCTCTGCTGATGACATCCTGCGCAAGGATGAAGAGCGGCTGCTGGCCGACGATGTCTGGACCCTGGAGCCGACCCCGGAACAACAGGATTTTGCCGCCCGCCTGCTCGAACTGCACGGTCCCGAAAAAATCGCTGCTGCCTATCTCGCGCTGCACCGTGCACGGCTGTCCGCGCCCGAAGACCTGGGTGATCCCGATGTGCGCCCGGAACGGGCGGAACGGGCGGAACGCAAGGCCTTTGGTCCCAGCACATGGTTTGCGCTGTCTGTGGGCCGCGACGACCGGGCAGAGCCGCGTTGGCTGCTGCCGGTGCTGTGCCGGGCGGGCAAGCTGGACAAGGACGCGATCGGCGCGATCCGGGTGCAGCAAACCGAAAGCTATGTCGAGATTGCAGACGCCAGCGTGCCGGGTTTTCTTTCGGCGTTGGGGGCGAATGGCGAACTGGACGAGGGCGTGACCGCCCGCAAGCTGGATGCTGCGCCCGAGTTTCGCAGCGCGCCGCGTCCCAGCGGTCCGCGCCCCGGCCGGCCGGATCGTTTCAAAGAGGATCGCCCGCGGGCAGAGCGCCCCGAACGGTCCGAACGCCGCGATGACAGCCGCGCGCGTCCCGCCCCAAGTGAAGACCGGGGCGAAGATCGGGGTCAGGCGCGCAGCGCACCGAAACCCGACCGGATGGCCGAAGCGATTGCCGACGGTGCCGTGAAACCCCATCGCAAGCCCAGGGATCGCGGTGCCATGCCGTTGTCGGGTGATGACGCTGCACCGAGGAAAAAACCCTATGGCGCCCCGCGTGACGCGGCTTCGGCAGACCGCAAGGGCAAGCCTGCGAACCGTCCGTCGGACAAGTCGGGCGCGTCCGGGGACAAGCGGTTTGGCAAGGCAGGCCCCGGTGCGGGCAAGTCGAGGGACGGTTTCGGCGACAAGCCGAAGGGCAAGTTCGGGGCCAAGCCCGGCGACAAGCCGAAGGGCAAGTTCGGGGCAAAACCCGGTGACAAACCCAAGGGCAAGTTCGGGGCCAAACCCGATGCCCGCGCCGACGCAAAGCCGCAGGCCCCGCGCGCCAAGGCCTCTGACACGTCCAAGCGGTTTACGCCCCCCGGGGCGACCACGACCCCGCGCAAGCCGAAACCCCAGGGCAAGGGCGCGGCACCTGCGCGTGGCCGCAAGGGGCCGGGCGGGATGGAACCTCCGCGGCGCGGCTGACGCGATCCCGGCATATTCAGACAGACGTTCAGACAGACTTTCAGACAGACGCGCGCGATGGGCCCCCCTCGCGCGCGTCGACGTTTGCCCGCCCCGCAATTTGCGGGCACAGGAGTTTTCCCCGCTTCATGCGTTGACCTGCCCGCGCATCTCGGCATTCATAGGCGCAACAACCATAAAGGGGAGTTTCACGATGAAAAAGCTGATGATGGCGACCGCCGCGCTGGCCCTGTCCGCCGGCGGTGCGCTGGCAGAGGTCAAGGTGGGGATGATCACCACACTTTCGGGCGGCGGCGCAGCACTTGGGCTGGATACCCGTGACGGGTTCATGCTGGCGATCGAACAGTCCGGTCGCACCGATATCGATGTGGTGATCGAAGATGACCAGCGCAAACCGGATGTGGCGGTGCAACTGGCCGACAAGATGATCCAGTCCGAGAAGGTCGACATCCTGACCGGAATCGTATGGTCAAACCTGGCGATGGCCGTGGTGCCCGCCGCCGTGGCCCAGGGCAAGTTCTATTTGTCGACCAATGCCGCGCCGTCGCAGCTTGCCGGTGCGGGCTGCAATCCGCTTTATTTCTCTGTGTCCTACCAGAACGACAACCTGCACGAGGCCGCGGGCGCGTATATGAAAGGGGCAGGTTATTCCAAGCCGTACATCCTGGCGCCCAACTATCCCGCGGGCAAAGACAGCCTGACCGGTTTCAAGCGGTTCTATGACGGAGAACTGGCCGGAGAGGTCTATACCAAACTGGGCCAGACAGACTATGCCGCCGAGATTGCACAGATCCGGGCGTCGGGCGCGGACAGCGTGTTCTTCTTCCTGCCGGGCGGCATGGGGATTTCCTTTCTCAAGCAATATGCCGATAGCGGAGTCGATCTGCCGGTCGTCGGTCCGGCCTTCAGCTTTGATCAGGGCATTTTGCAAGCCGTAGGCGAGGCCGCCCTGGGCGTGGTGAATACCTCGCAATGGTCCAAGGACATTGACAATACCGCAAACGCGGCCTTCGTCGAAGGCTTCCAGGCGGCCTATGGGCGCTTGCCCTCGCTCTATGCCAGCCAGGGCTATGACACGGCTAACCTGCTTCTGTCGGCGTTGGCAAAGGCCGATCCCTCGGACAAGGCCGCCTTCCAGGCCGCGCTTGAGGCCGCCGATTTCGACAGCGTGCGTGGCGCCTTCAGTTTTGCGCCGAACCACCACCCGATCCAGACGATCTATGCCCGCGAAGTGGTGAAGGAAGGCGAGATCTACACCAACAAGATCGTCGGCACCGCGATGGAGAACCGTTCCAACGCCTATGTCGATCAGTGCAAGATGTAAGACACGCAGGTGCGCGCCCGGGGGCTGACCCGGGTGCGCCGCCAAACGGCAGATTGGTCCTTGGACGGGCTCGGGACGGGGCTTGACGGCGCCGGCAGGTCTGCCCGTGCTCCGGGGCTGATCCGGGGCCGCGTGCCACGAGGGTATTTCGCATGTCGCCGATCCTGATCGCCGAACAGGTGCTCAACGGGCTTCAGTCCGGGGTGATGCTGTTTCTGATGGCCGCCGGGCTGACGCTTATCTTTGGCGTCATGGGATTGATCAATCTCGCGCACGGCTCGCTCTACATGGTCGGGGCCTTTGCCGCGGCGGCTTTGGCCGGGGCGACGGGGTCGTTCCTGCTGGCGCTTTTGGGCGCATTGGTGGCTGCCGCGCTGGCGGGGGCGTTGGTTGAAATCGTCGTGATCCGGCGGCTTTATTCCACTGACCATCTGGATCAGGTTCTGGCGACCTTCGCATTGATCCTGATCTTTTCCGAAGGTACGCGCTGGCTGTTCGGGTCCTTCCCGCTTTACCTTGATATTCCGGCCGCGCTGTCCGGTCCGGTCACGCTGCCGGGTGGCATCCAGTATCCGCTGTATCGGCTGACCCTGATCGGTGCGGGGCTGGCGGTGGCGCTGGGGCTGTGGCTGCTGATCGAGCGCACCCGCCTGGGCATCCAGATCCGCGCGGGCGAAAACGACCGCGAAATGATTGCGGCACTTGGTGTTGATATATCAAGGCTTTACACAGTTGTCTTCGCGCTGGGGGCGGCTCTGGCAGGCATGGCAGGTGCGCTGGTGGGGGCAATCCAGTCGGTGCAGGTCGGCATGGGCGAGCCGGTGCTGATCCTGGCCTTCGTCGTGATCGTGATCGGCGGGATCGGGTCGATCAAGGGGGCCTTTGTCGGCGCGCTGCTGGTGGGGCTGACCGACACGCTGGGCGGCATTTTCCTGCCCGAACTGTTCAAGCTGGTGACCGACCCTGCCACTGCGACCAGCTGGGGATCGTCGCTGGCATCGATGGCGATCTATATCCTGATGAGCCTTGTGCTGATCTGGCGGCCCACGGGCCTGTTCGGAGCGCGGGCATGAAAACCGAAAGCGTTCTGAACATCGCCGTTCTGGCCGGACTGCTGGCCGTGGCCCTTGCCGCCCATGTCGGTGATGCACCCTTTACCATCACCCTGGCTACGCGGGCCACAATCCTTGCGCTGGCGGCGGTCGGGCTGAACATCGCGCTTGGGATCGGCGGGCTGGTCAGCCTTGGGCATGCGGTGTTCTTTGGTCTTGGCGGCTATGCCATGGGAATCCTTGCGTCGCACGCCCAAAGCTATACCCCGCTGGAACTGGGGCCGCTGGTGATCGCGGGCACGAAATCCATGCCGGTGATCTGGTTGACGGCGATCCTTGCCGCTGGCCTTGCGGCGCTGGTGATCGGGCTTTTGTCGCTGCGCACAACGGGTGTCTATTTCATCATGATCACGCTTGCCTTCGGGCAGATGTTTTTCTATTTCGCCGTGTCGTGGAGCGCCTATGGCGGCGAAGACGGGTTGTCGATCTATGTCCGCAACGGCTTTCCGGGGCTGAACACGCTGGTTCCGATCCAGTTCTTCGGCCTGTGCTTCGTGCTTCTGGCCGGGGTGCTGGTGCTGAACGCGCGGCTTGCGGCGTCGCCGTTCGGCCTTGCGCTGAATGCCGCGCGGCAGGTGCCGGGGCGGGTCGAAACCGTGGGGCTGAACCCGATGCGGCTCAAGCTGCTTGCCTTTGTGATCTCGGGTGCGATCACGGGGCTTGCGGGGGCGCTCTTTGCCGACCTCAACCGCTTTGTCAGCCCCACGATGTTCAGCTGGCAACTGTCGGGCGAACTGATTGTGCTGGTCATCCTTGGCGGGGTCGGGCGGCTGATCGGGCCGGTTCTTGGCGCCATCGTCTTTGTCGCGCTGGAACACTTGCTGGGCGGGCTGACCGAGTTCTGGCATATCTGGCTGGGGGTGATCTTGCTGTTGATCGTGCTGTTCGCGCGTGGCGGCATCGTCGGCTTGTTGACCGGGGGCAGGGGATGAACGTGATCCTGTCCACCCATGACCTGACCAAGCGGTTTGGTGCGCTGACCGCCAGCGACGGCATTTCACTGGACCTGCGCGCCGGGGAAATCCATGCGATCATCGGGCCGAATGGCGCCGGCAAGTCCACTTTGATCCAGCAGATCTGCGGCGCGCTGCGCCCGGATGCCGGGCGGGTGAACCTGATGGGACGCGACGTGACCCAAGCCACCGTGGCCGACCGCGCCCGGGCTGGACTGGGTCGCACCTTTCAGATCTCGGCGTTGGCAATGGAAGATACCGTTCTGCAAAACGCCGTGCTGGGCGCACTCGGCGCCTCTGGCCGGGTTTGGCGGTTCTGGCGCCCTGCGCTGAAAGACGGCGCACTGGTGGACCGGGCCACTGCAGCACTGACCCGCGTGGGGTTGGGCGATCACCCGGCCAGCCGCTGCGCCGACCTGTCCCATGGTCAGCGCCGGCAGCTGGAGGTCGCGGTAGCGCTGACCCTGTCGCCCAAAGCCTTCATCATGGATGAACCGATGGCGGGGCTTGGGGCCGAGGGGTCTGCCCAATTGACCACATTGCTTGATGGCTTGCGGCACGAAGCGCCGATTCTGCTGGTGGAACACGACATGGACGCCGTTTTCGCGTTGGCCGACAGAATCAGCGTGCTGGTCTATGGTCGGCTGATTGCTACCGGCACCGTGGCCGAGATCCGCGCCAGCCAGGTGGTGCGCGATGCCTATCTGGGGAACGCGACATGACCCTGCTGGAGGTTACCGACCTGACCGCCAGTTATGGTGTCAGCCAGGCGCTGTCCGGTGTGACCCTGACCATCGACGCGGGCGAGGTGGTGGCGCTGATGGGACGCAACGGCATGGGCAAAAGCACCACGGTCAAAGCGATCTGCCGAATGATTGCCTCTCAAGGCGGACTACGTTTTGACGGCAGGGATTTGCACCGCCTGCCCAGTTTCCGCGTCGCCAGGGCCGGTATCGGGCTTGTGCCCGAGGGGCGACGCTGTTTCCGCGACCTGACGGTGGCGGAGAACCTGATTGCCGCCGCGCGCCCGGGCGACTGGTCGATGCAAAGCGTAACCGCTTTGTTTCCCCGTCTGGGCGAACGGCAGGGGCAGCGGGCGGCCTCGCTGTCGGGTGGGGAACAGCAGATGCTGGCGATCGGACGCGCGCTGATGACCAACCCCCGCCTGCTGATCCTGGACGAGGCGACAGAAGGGCTTTCCCCGATTATCCGGCAGGAAATCTGGGCGGCGATTGCCCGGCTCAAGGCAGAAACCGGCATGGCGATCCTGGCCATAGACAAGTCGATCAAAGAGCTGTCCAGGGTTTGCGACCGGGCCGTGATCCTGGAACGGGGCGCCACCGTATGGACAGGCGGGATCACCGATCTGAGCACCGATATCTCAGAACGTTTCGTCGGCGTCTGACCCCGTCTTGCGAACACATCGCAAGCTTTGCAATTGACCTTTCGGGGCCGCTTGTGTCCAAGATGGCGCAGCTTTCCTCTGCACGGATTTCCAAGGAGCCATTCCATGCGTTCACTTTCCCGCGCCGGTGTCGGCCTTGCCATCGGGGGGGCCGCCTTGGCCCTTCTGTTTGCCACCGCAAGCGTTCTGAACGATGCGTGGATTGCGCGAAGCGCTGCTGAAAGCGCGCTCAAGCCGCCGCGCGAACGGGCCTATTCCGTGCATGTGGACGTGCTGACGCCGGAAACGGTCGCCCCGATCATCACCACATATGGCCACCTGGTCAGTGGCCGCACGCTGGAACTGCGCGCTGCCGTTGCCGGGCGACTGGTGCACCTGACTGACAATTTCCGCGATGGTGGCATGGTCCAGGAGGGAGAGTTGCTGTGGTCTGTCGATCCCGCCAAGCTGCAAACCGCGGTGGCGCTGGCCGAAACTGACCTGGCAGAGGCGACGGCCGGCGTGGCCGAAGCCGCGTCCGCGCTGGAACTGGCCAAGCTGGAAGCCGCCGCCGCGGCTGAACAACTGGACCTGCGCACGCAGGCCGCCGAGCGTCAGCAGGGGCTGCGGGATCGCGGGGTGGCGACCGCCGCCGATGTCGAGGCCGCTGGGTTGGCCAAGTCTGCGGCGGAACAGACTTTGCTGAACCGACGGCAGGTTGTCGCCGGGGACGAGGCAAAACTTTCCCAGGCAAGGATCCTGTTGTCGCGTCGCGAAATCGCGCTGCAAGAGGCACGCCGGGCCCTGGCCGATGCGGAACTGCGCGCGCCGTTTGCCGGGGTGCTGAGCGACGTGACCGCGAACGCAGGCGGACTGGTGTCGACCAACGAGCGGCTGGGCGCCCTGATCGACCCACAGCAGATCGAAGTCGCCTTTCGCGTCACCGGTGCGCAATTTGCCCGGGTGCTGAACGACTCTGGTGCCCTGCGCAAGGCCGCGGTCGAGGTGCTGGTGGAACGGGGCCGGTCGACCACGGTGTTGGCGGCGACGCTGGACCGCGCCGGGGTCGAAACCGACGAAGGCCAGACCGGACGCCTGGTCTATGCGCGGCTGACGGACCCGGATCCGAACTTTGTCCAGCCCGGCGATTTCGTCACGCTGCGTATTCCCGAACGCCCGATGGACGGGGTTGCGCGGCTGCCGTCCTCGGCCCTGACCAGCGATGGCAGACTTTTGGTGCTGGGCGAGGGCAACCGGCTGGAAGAGGTCCAGACCCGTCTGCTGCGGCTGCAAGGCGACGAGGTGATCGTCGCCGATGTGCCGTTCGGCAAGCAGTATGTCACCGTCCGCGCCCAGCAACTGGGTGCGGGGCTGGTGGTTTCGCCGGTGAAACCCGCAGAGCCCGCCACCGCTGCGGCGGCGACAACGGTCCCGACAGCACCGGAAACGATTGCACTGGACGAGGATCGCCGCGCCGCGATCATCGCCTTTATCGAAGCCAGCGAACAGATGACACCCGACAAGCGCGCGCAATGGCTTGACCAGTTGAACCAGCCCGAAGTGCCGATCGCGACAGTCGAGAAATTCGAAGCCAAGATGGCGGAGGGCCAGTGATGCGGGGCCTGTCGCTGGGCCCGCTGGGCTATTTCACCCGCCACCGCACCGCCGCGGGGTTCCTGATGGTGGTGATGCTGGTCCTGGGCCTGTTCGCCACCACAAAGATCCGCTCGCAGTTCTTTCCTGACGTGGTGGTCGAAACCGTTACGGTCACCGTCGACTGGAACGGCGCCGGCCCCGAAGAACTGGACCGGTCTGTCGTGGCGCTGCTGGAACCGGCACTGCAAGGGGTTGAAGGGGTGGAATCCTCGGCCGCGGTGTCAAAGGACAATTCGACCACCATCACCCTGACGCTGGAGCCGGGCTGGGACATGGGCCGCGCCACCGAGGATGTGAAGTCCGCGGTTGAAAGCGTGCGCACCCTTCCGGCCGCGGCGGACGAGCCCGTCGTGCGCCGTGGCGCCTGGCGCGACAAGGTGACAGAGGTGCTGATTTCCGGCCCCATCGGGGTCGACCAACTGGGTCAGTTCGGCGATGACTTTCTGCAACGGCTTTACCGCGAGGGTATCACGCGCAGTTCGATCCTTGGCGTTGCCGCGCCACAGATCGTCGTCGAGGTCCCGGAAGAGGCCCGCATCCGCCATGGCGTCACGCTGGATCAGGTGGCTGGGGTCATCGCCCGGGCCGCGCAGACACGCCCTGCGGGCGAAGTCGCCGACGGCGCGATCCGATTGCGCGCGGGTGACGAAACCCGCGAAGCAGACGAGATCCGCAACCTTGTGGTTCGCGTGAATCCGGACGGTACCAAGCTTTATGTGCGCAACGTGGCCAAGGTCTCTGTCACAGGCGCCGATGCCGATCAGGCCTATTTCAATGGCGATCAACCCGCAGTGCTGCTGCGCGTCGATCGCGACGCGGCCGGCGATGCGATCCGGATCGAAGCCACCGTGCGCCGCCTGGCCGAAGAGATGCAGCGCGAACTGCCGCCGGGTGTGACGATCCGGCTGATCAACACCCGCGCGCAGGACATTACCGACCGCCTGGACATCCTGATGGAAAACGGAATTTCCGGTCTGTTGCTTGTGCTGGTGGTGCTGTTCCTGTTCTTGTCGGCGCGGACGGCATTCTGGGTGGCGATGGGGATTCCGGTGTCGATGCTGGCCGCCATCGCGGTCATGTATGCTTTCGGCCTGACCATCAACATGATGTCGTTGTTTGCCCTGATCATCACGCTGGGGATCGTGGTGGACGACGCGATTGTCGTGGCCGAACACGCCGATTACCGCCACCGACATCTGGGCGAATCCGCCTCTGACGCGCCGGTCAACGCGGTGTCTCGGATGTTGGGTCCTGTGTTCAGTTCGACCGTGACCACCGTACTGGCCTTTGTCGGGCTGTTGTTCGTGGGTGGCGGGTTCGGCACGCTGATTGCCGATATTCCCCTGGTGGTGGGGGCGGTGCTGATCGCGTCACTGATCGAAAGTTTCCTGATCCTGCCCAACCATATGCGCCACGCACTGGCGGCGGGAACCAAGCGACGCTGGTTCGATTGGCCCAGCACGCAATTCAACCGGGGCTTCGCGTGGATGACCGACCGCATGTTTGTTCCGGTGATGCGGCTGGTCTTGCGGCTGCGCTATGCCGTGGTGGCAGCGATGATCCTGCTGTTGTCGATCTCGGCGGCGCAGGTGATCCGGGGCGACGTGCCCTGGGCCTTCTTCGTCGCGCCGGAAAAGGGCTCGGTCACTGGCAACTTTGCCTTCCTGCCGGGGGCCGAGCGCGCGGATTCCCGCGCCTTTACCGTCGAACTGGACCGTGCCGTGGATGCGGTTGCCAAAACGTATGAGGCCGAAAGCGGGATTTACCCGGTGGTACACAGCGTCACGCAGATCGGTGGCACGGCGGGCAAGGGGATACCGGGGGAATCGACACTTGATCCCGACGGGCTCGGCTCTATCGACATTGGCCTGGTCGATGCAGACAAGCGCGATTTCTCTGCACAGGAATTCGTGCGCGCACTGCAACAGGAAATCAACCGTCCAGCCGGGCTGGCACTGCTGTCGTTCCGCAGCCAGGGCGCGGGGCCGGGTGGGGATTCGCTGGCGGTGAATTTCTATGGGTCGGACGCCTTTGCGCTCAAGGCCGCGGCTGATGAACTGATCGCCACGCTGGCGGCCTATCCAGAGGTGACAGGCCTGCAAGACAGTCTGCCGCTTGGCAAAGAGGACATGGTGCTGGAATTGTCGCCCCTGGGCGAAGCGCTGGGGTTCACCACGACTGCCATCGGGGAAGAACTGTTTGCCCGGTTGGGCGGGATCACCGCCGCGGAATTCCCGGCGGGGACGCGTACGACCTCGATCACCGTGCAGATGCCCGAGGAAGAACTGACCGGCGAATTTCTGGAAAGCACGCGCCTGCGCGCGCCGTCGGGCGATTATGTTCCGCTCGGGGAACTTGTGACCGCAACAAGCGCGTCGGCGTTTTCCACCGTCAACCGCGAAGACGGCCGGCGGTTGGTGACGGTCAGTGGCAGCCTGTCGGAAGACAATCCCGAAGCGGCGGCCCGCATCAACGCCGCCCTGAAGACCGAGATCCTGCCCCAGATCGCCGCGCGCCACAACCTTGACTGGGACATGGGCGGGCTGGCCACACAGGAAGAGGATTTCCTGGGCGAGGCGATACTGGGTTTTGGGTTGTGTATTCTTGGCATTTATCTGGTGCTTGGCTGGGTCTTTGAAAGCTGGTTCCGCCCGCTGATCGTGATGGCGGTCATTCCCTTTGGCCTGATCGGTACGATCTGGGGCCACGCACACTTCGGGCTTGCGATGTCGTTGTTTACCGTGATCGGGCTGATCGGCATGTCGGGGATCATCATCAACGACGCCATTGTGCTGGTGACCACCATTCAGGACTATGCCAAACGCATGGCAATCCTGCCGGCCGCGCTTAAGGGCACGGCGGAACGCCTGCGCCCGGTGATGCTGACCACGCTGACCACGGTGCTGGGCCTGGCCCCGCTGATGTTCGAGGAAAGCCGCCAGTCGCTGTTTCTGAAGCCAACCGTTGTCACGCTCGTTTATGGCCTGTCGGTGGGGTTCTTCGTCGTCCTGCTGATGGTGCCCGCGTTGCTGGTCATCCAGTCCGACGCCAGCCATGCGCTGAAATCGCTGCGGCGGATGCTTGGCGCGGCGCGATTTGGGCGCGCACATGTCTGGGCGCTGGTTGCAGGGGCGGTGGTGGTGGCGCTGAACGTGATGCTGTTCTGGGTCATGCCGATCAAATCCGCGCTGCTAGGGACAGCGCCGGCGATGGTGTCGCCCATGGTTTGGTTGCTGGTGCTGGCGACCCTGGGCAGCGCGGTGATCGGTCTGGTGTTTTCCACCAGCCTCAGGCGAAGCGCACGGCGCGGATAACGGGGCAGGGGCCGCGCCTGCGCCGCCCCCGGTCACACCAGAATCGAAACCTGATCCAGCGTTGCCAGCGACATGTCGGCAAAGGCCACCACGACGCCCTGGTCAGCGAACAGAACATCCTGGCCTGTCTGGATCATATGAGCCCGCGCGTCCGCCGCGCTGCCATAGCCAAAATCCAGAAACGACAGCGTATCCCACAGGTCCAGCGACATCACGACGTCACGGCCCAGATCGGCGGCGTGCCAGACGAACTGGTCGCTGGAGATCTCGCCGGCAAGAATGTCGTTACCGATCCCGCCCGACATCGTGTCGCCCGTCTGCGCCGACATATAGGCCCGCAAGGGCGCCTCGGAATTGGCACGCGACTCCGGGCTTTCGGAAAAGCCGACCAGAACCTCGGTCCGTGTCGTGCCGGTGGCCATGCGGTCCAGCCAGCTTGTCAATCCGCCAGAGTCGGGTGCCCGGTCCAGCACGTTGTTGTAAAGCAGGGTGACAAAGTCGCGGTTGTCGAGGTTGCCATATGTGGTCTGAAATTCCGGGCTGCCTGTAAAGCCCGCCACGGCGGTGTCAAAGCTTTCGCCCGCCGCCAGCCGATCGGTCCAGGATTTCAGGCCACCGAAATCGGGCAGCCGGTCCAGGGTTGCCTGATACAGCCGGAACACCTCATCCACCCAGTCACCCGCATCGCGCGCGGTGACATAGGTGCTGGCGCTTTTCGCGGTCGACAGCTTGAATTCCGCGCTTTCGGAAAACCCCAGCACGACGTTGCCCCGAGCGGTGCCGCCCTCAAGGCTGCTGACCCAGCCGTCGCGCCCGCCAGGGTCGGCCTCGCGGCCAAGCACGTTCATGTACAAGAGATCGACAAAGCTGCCATTGTCGAGCGTGCCATAGGTGTTGACGAACTCGGGACTGTTGACGAAAGCGGCGGTCGCCTGTTGCAGCGTCACGCGGCCGTCGTCGATGCCGTCGACCCAGGAATAGAACCCGCCGCTGTCAGGGGCGCGGTCCAGCGTCGCCTGGTACAGGCGGAAGACTTTGGCTTCGGTTGTTTCGGCGGAAATATCGCGGACAGCGCCGCCCAACAGCAGGTCCTTGCCCGCGCCACCATCCATCCAGTCGCGGCCCGATGATCCCAGCAGCCGGTCGTTGCCGGCCCCGGCGGACACCTCTTCGATATTGCTGAACTGTCCGGCGTAAAGCCCCGGCAACTGCCGGAATACGACTTCGAAAAGGTCGTGGTCGGGGTCGTCGAGCCCCGGCAGCACGCGGGTCAGGTCGTCAGCGCTGTCGGCAAAGACCGGCTCGACCTCGATCACGTCCTGCGGGGTCAGCGCCGCGCCGTTCCAGACCCGTGCATCGGCGGTGCCATCGTCGCGCCAGACCGGCACATCGCGGTAGAGCGTCGCCTGATAGCTCTGAGAGGCGAAATCGAAGGTCACGCTGCCCGTCACCAGCCCGAAATCCGCCCGGTCGCGTCCGGTGCCGCCGTCGACTTGCGCATTGCCCAGCCCAATGATGATCGTATCGTCGCCAGCGCCGCCGTCGGCGCTGTCATCGCCATCGCCCAGCACAAGCACGTCGTTGCCGCCGCGCCCTTCCAGTGTGTCGTTGCCCGCCCCGCCGCTCAGTGCGTTGCCAAGTTCGTCGCCGCGCAGGATGTCGTCCGCGTGACTGCCAATCACGTTTTCGATGCTGATCAGCGTGTCGTTGCCCTGCGCGCCGGTCGCGGTTCCCGTCTGCAAATCAACGATGACCGCGCCGAGGTCGCCCGCCGTCACGGCTCCTTCCGGCCCGTCGAAGCGTGAATTGGAATAAGAGGCGGTGTCGATCTCGTCCGGGAACACCCCACCGGTCAGGGTGTCGTCGCCGGCCCCGCCGTGCAGCAAATCCCCGCCCGAGCCACCGTCCAGCCGGTCGTGGCCATCGCCGCCGAACAGTTCGTCGTCGCCGCCGCGCCCGTTCAGTGTATCGTCACCGCCCCGCGTGACCAACCGTTCGCCTGAATTGGACCCGTTGAACAGATCGCGGATCGCGTCGCCGCCGATCAGTTCCTCGATCCCGGTCAGCGACAGGATCTCGATATAGGCCTGATCGTTGTTCAGCGCGTTGTTGAAATAGGAATAGGCGGTGCCAACCAGCAGGTCTGCCTCGGACCGATAGGAATTCAGCGTGTCTTCCATCGACAGCACGTCATAGCCGTCGCCGCCGTGAAGAACGCCGTCCATACGGCTGACGCGAATGAAATCGTCGCCGGTGCCACCATCGATCACCACGTTGTCGAAAGATGTGTTGATGATCAACCGGTCGTCGCCCGCATCGCCGTAGGCTTCGTTGCCGATGGCATCGAATTCGAGATAGTCGTCGCCGTCGCCGCCGTGGAAGAACGCCTGTGCACCGCCATCGTTGGAATTCTTGCGCACCAAGCGGTCATCGCCCCCGGCGGCGAACAGTTCGATCCGCGCAGTGCCCGCTGCGAAAAACTCGTCATTGCCATTGCCCAGAAGCACCTGTTCGAAGCTTTCGAACCGTCCGCTGGCGATGCTGATCAGGTCCGGGCTGGCCTTGAACCCGTTGCTGTCGCCCAGCCGTTCGACTTCGAAGTCGACGAAGGCCGTGAAATCCACTGGCGCGTTGAACCCATTGCGGAACAGCCAGCGCACGTCACCCAGTTGCCGAAGGTCCAGGGTGTCGTCATCGCCGCCGCTGTCGCCGCCGTGGTAGTAGCCGCCGGTGCCTGTCACGATCACCGTGTCGCTGCCGGACCCGCCAAAAACACTGTCGGCATCGCCGGTATGGATCGTGTCATTGCCCTGCGCGCCGTCCAGCGTGATGCGCACGCCGTCGCCACTGTCGCGGGCGCCGGCAATGGTATCAGCGCTGTCCGACGCGATCAGGTATTCGATGCCGCTGAACTGGTCTGTGGCCAGAACCGTGTCGCCGGACATGTGCTGAACCGTGCCTGCCGCAAAGTCGATGCGCAGCGGTCCGACCGCTTCGAGATCGCTGCTGCGCACATCGTTCGTCACGTCGGAATTGAAATGGTTCAGATCGGTGGAATAGCTCAGACGGTCAAGGCTGCCGGTCCCGCCATGGTAGTATTCACCGCGCCCGGCGACGGCGGCCCCCCCAAAAAGGATGTCGTTGCCGCTGCCGCCATAGACTCTGTCCAGACCCGGTCCGCCGATCAGCACATCGTCATTGTCGCCGCCGAACAGCATGTCATCGCCGCCCAGGCCCCACTGGAAATCCTCGCCCGCGCCGGAGATCAGGATGTTGTTGCCGTCAGAGCCTTTCAGCTTGGCGGAGCGGTCGGTTTCGATCGTGACGTTTTCGATGCTGTCCAGGTAGTCGCGGTCTACCCCGTCCCATGCCGATCCGTCATGGGTGTTGCCCAGCGGATCGGTTCGGGGCAATTGCAGTTCCACGCTGATATTGCGCGATGTCCCGGTCAGCGGCACCAGATAGGTATCGCTGCCCGGGCCGCCGTTCACTGTGTCAGACCCCAGAAGTGGGGCGATCACGTCATCGTCGTCCCCCCCGATGATCAGGTCGTCGCCATTGGTTTGCGCCGGGGACAGAACGCCCAGGTCCCTCAGTTGCTGCGGGGTGTACACGCCATCGTTGAAGACGAAATACTCGATCCCAAAGGCGACCTCGCGGTCCCAGCGGCCCTGTTCGTCAAACAACACCACCGGGGCTGTGTCGCTGAACTGCGAAATCCGGAAATCCGCCAGAAGCCCGCGCATCAGCAGCCAGTCGGTGCCCGCGCCGCCATAGACGTAGTCCTGGCCGGCGCTGGCGACGAACAGGTCGCCGCTTGTCACGGTGGCGGGGTCTGTTCCGGCTTCGTAGCCGTAAAGCGTGTCGTTGCCATCCAGTCCGTTGATCAGGTCCAGGGCGCCCGCCCGGCCATGGATCACGTTGTCGGCGTCGTCGCCGAAGCGCAGCGCATCAGGTGCCAGTGCGCCCAGTGCGTTGATCACATCGTCGGTGATGTCGGAGATATAGCCGTCCATGTCGGCATCCCAACCGCCAATGAAATCCGTCAGCTTGTTGAACGCGTCGGTCACCCGTGCCTCGACCGCGTCGATCACGTCTGTGTCGGGCAGCAGATCGGCAATGGCATCCCCGATCCGGTTGAAGATCGCCGTCACCCCCAACTTGTCCAGCAGAAAATCGACCACCGGCCCCACGGTGATATCGTATAGAAACCCGACCGCATCCAGCAGCCATTCCACCGGCGCCAGTGCAGATTGCACCGCCTGCAACGGCTTTCTCAGGATTCCCAGCGAACTGTTGATCGCGCCGAACGCCTTGGCCACGTCTGCCAGCGCATCGAAAAGTCCGGCGCCGCCTTCGGCCGCGGCAAATGCATCGTCGAGGCCCTGCAACTTGGCCTCGATCTCGTTATAGGTGCGGTTGATCGGGACAAGGATATCGTTGATCGGCGTTGCGGCAGAGTTGGCGGCGTTTTCCAGCCCGTCCAGGGGACTGCCTACAAGATCGAAGGCCAGGATCATGGCCCTGGTATTGCCGGCGTATTGGTCAAGCTTGGCCTCGACCACCTTCAGCCCGTCTTCGACCTCGCCCAGCTTGTCTTCTGCGGTCTTGAGCTTTTCGACATAGCCGCCCTGTTCGATCTTGTCTTCCAGGCTGCGGGCCTTATTGCGGACCGAAACCGCCACGTCCTCGAGCTTGTCGAGAACCTGTGCGACGAATTTCGACGGCAATTTCAGCGGCCCGACCTTGCTGGACAGTTTCAGGGCGAATTTCATCGACTTGATCGTGCTCAGGAATTCCGTCGCCTGGTCCTTGACCTCGCTCACCTGTTCCAGCGACCATCGCGCGGCCTCGACCACCTGTTTCGCGTTCTCGGTCTTTTCACGCATGTCTTCGGCGTTTTCGCGCGTTTCGACAAGGTTGAGCGAGAAATCTTCGATTTCGCGTCCGGTTGTTGTGGAACCGTCGGTCTGGGGCGTGACAAGCGTCATGGGGCTGGTCCTTGGCAATGACTGCAAGGGCAGGGGCGCGCCACCTGCCGTAAAACGGGATCAATGCCAGTCACCTTAGCGATCTGACGCAGGGTCAGCTATCAGGTGATCACCCCATTTCGCCCTTCAACTCAGGTGCTCGGGGCCGACCAGCACGCCAAGGCTGGTGCCGCCAAGCTGGCTGGGCAAGAGTGCAAAGCCCAGCCCAAGGTCACTGCAGGTCTGCGCCACGATGGCAAGTCCCAAGCCGGACCCACCGGGCTGTTCAGCCGGATCCAGCCGCGCGCCACGTACTTTTGCGGCCTCGAATGCGGTGGGGGTCAGGCCGGGGCCGGTGTCGTGCACTGCGATTTGTACCCCTTGCGACGTTGGCACAGCTTCGACCCGCACTGCACCGGCCTGGGTGTAGGTCACGGCGTTGGACACAAGGTTCGTCAGGATCCGCATCACCGATATGGCGGGCAGGTGCAACGTCGCGTCGGTCGGGCCATGGCCCAGGGTCAGGCCCTTGGCCTGAGCGTCGCGGCCGAACATGCTGGTCACCGCCGCAAAAACTTCGTCCAGCGCCAAGGCTGTATCGCCTGTTTCGGTATCGCGCACTGGGCCAGGGATATTGGCGTGCAATTCGTCCGTCACCAACCCTTCGAGCATCCGAAAGGTCTCCTCGATCTCGCGCCTTGGCGGTTTGCGGTCGGGATCGTTGCCGGCCAGCAGGTCCTCTACGTTCAGGCGCAGCGCATGCAGCGGCTGGCGCAGGTCGTGGAACGCATCGGCCACCTGCCGTTCGCGGTTGCGCGCCAGTTCCGAGGCCAGCGCATAGCGCTGCTCCAGCGCTTGCAATCGCCGGGACATGGCAAGGTTTTCCTGTGCCTGATCCAGCGACACTTTCAGCGCGTCGGCCCTGCTGCGGCGCAGCCCGTCGAACCTGTCGATGATGGCCAGCCCCATCAGCGCGGCATCCAGCACCAGGACGATGCGCATGCTGTCGAACTGCACCTCCTCTGAAATCTCGATCCCCAGCCAGTGCCGCCCGGTCATGATCGCGCTGGAAATCACCGCGCCAGACCACGCCAGCACAAAAAACCGCACCTCGCGGAACCGCGTCCGCGCGGCGTTCAGACCCGAGGCTGTGAACAGCAGCACACTGCCAAAAGCCATCAGTACCAGAACCTTCTTGATCATCTGCGTGTCCAGGAACACCGACGAGGCCGCGGTCAGCAGGGTCACGAGGATGGTAACTTGCAAGAGCCGATCGAAGACCGGGTGATAAAGCGCGGTTTGCAGAAATTGCCGGGCAAAATTCGCCCCGCAAACGATGATTCCCGCCCCCAGGGGGATGGTGGCAAACCCGTTGAACCCCGGCGCGTCGGGCCACAGATAGCGGAATGTGTTGCCATCGCCGTGCATGACAAACAAAAGCCCCGCAAGCGCGTAGGCGGAATAGGCCAGGAAGATCGCCCGCTGCGTCGCCAGCCACGTCGCCAGCGCCGCCATGATCAGAAACAGCAGCATGCCGTAGTACATGAAATGACGCGCTGTCTTGCTCGCGGTCCAGGCGTTGAAGCTGTCGACATCGAACAGGGTAAATTCCACCTCAGTCGATCCGCCGGACCGGTACCGGATCAGGATCGCGCCCGTCGTCCCCGGGGGTTGCGTGAATGGCACAACCAGTTCCGCCCATTCTACCGCGCGGGTGGCGAAGCCGGTGGTTTCATGCTGCCGTTCGCGCAAGACCGGCCGATCGCCTGAAGGCACATACCATGCGGAAAACTCCTGAAAGAAATTTTCGCGCAGACGCAGGCGCCACTCGGACTTGTCTGTCGGGTTTGTCGTGGGAATATAAAGCCAGATCGCTTCTGGGGTGAAGCCAAAGTCGGGTGCAGGGCCGGGCAGCGCAGCAAAGCCCCCGTTGCCAAGCCTTGCCAGCGCCTGTTCCGGTGTCAGGCGGCTGCCGTGTTCCTGGTAGCCCAGGATATGGCCCCTGAAGGCATCCGACGCGACCCGCGTTGACAATTCAAGCGCAGGATCGACCTTGCCTGCCTGAGCCTGTAGCGTGACCGGCAGACCCGCCAGCAGGCAGGCCCAGACGACCGCCAGTATCAACCGGCGCAGGGGGCTACGTCCGCAGTCCGGTCGCGCGCTTGAAAAGGATGGTGACATGAAGGCATCGCCGAAGGTCCTGATTGCAGACGATCATGCGCTTTCCGCCGCGGGCTTGCAACGCGCGCTGGACAGTCGTGGCTTTGACGTGCTGCCGCCCTGCCTGTCGGGGATCGAGGCCATTGCACTGGCCAATGCCGAGAAACCCGATCTTGCCGTGCTCGATTACCATATGCCGGGGGCCTCTGGGGTCGAGGCGCTGTTCGAAATCCGCCGCTGGTCGCCAGGCACGCGGGTGGCAATTCTGACCGGCCAGGCCGCGCCCGGCCTGCTTGCCACGCTGGAAGCGGCGGGCCCGGACGGGTTGTTCCTGAAATCCTCGGACCCTGACGCCCTAGTTGACGGGCTGCAAAAGGTTCTGGCCGGTGAAACCGTGGTCGCCACGGGCCGCAGCGCCGAGGTTGGCACCCTGTCGCCGCGGGAATTGCAGGTGCTGCGCTGCATTGCGGATGGGCACAGCAACCCTGCCATCGCTGAACATCTGTCGATCTCGGTCAAGACTGTGGAAAGCCACCGCGCCTCGATCATGCGCAAACTGGGGGTCAATTCGATCGCCCGCCTGCTGGTTCATGCGATCCGCCAGGGCCTGCTGCCAACCTGACAACGCAAGCCGGGGCAGGGGCTGCGACCTTTTCAGCCGCTGCCGCCTGCGGGCTTCCCTTGGTCTTACGAATATGCGCTTATGCGCATATCGCCGACTCAAAGTCGCCTCAAAGGAGTGACCCAAGCATGGTCCTGACCGTTCTTGCCGCCATTGCGGAACCCACCCGGCTGGAAGCGATGCGCGTTCTTTGGGACGACAACGAACACTGCGTGTGCGAGCTGATGCACAAGATCGGCGCGACCCAAAGCCGGATGTCGCGCCATATGCAGGTGCTCAAGTCGGCCGGTCTGGTGACCGACAGGCGTGACGCGCAATGGGTGCGTTACCGGGTTTCACCCAAGCTGCCGCCCGAGATCCGCGCGATCCTTGATGCGGTGCTGACCGCTGCCAACGCCAACGAAAGGACCGCCGCATGAGCGCCGATCTGTCCCACCCCGGTCCCGCCACGGCGCCCCGGTCCGATTGGGTTTGGCACCTTGGCCTGATCGCAGGTCTTGCGTTGTGGTGGCTGGTCTATCGGCAACTGATCCCGGTGGCGGACTGGATCACCGCCCTGTTCCCAGTTGATCGCCACAGCCACACCGGCGAGGCACTGGCGTTTTTCTTCTATGACGTGCCCAAGGTCATGCTGCTTCTTGCGCTGATCGTCTTTGCGATGGGCGTTGTACGCAGCTTCTTCTCGGCCGAAAAAACCCGGGCGCTGCTGTCGGGCAAGCGCGAAGGCGTGGGCAACGCCATGGCTGCCGGACTGGGCGTGCTGACACCGTTCTGTTCCTGTTCTGCCGTGCCGCTGTTCATCGGCTTCGTCTCGGCGGGTGTGCCGCTGGGGGTGACCTTTTCGTTCCTGATCGCCGCGCCCATGGTGAACGAAGTGGCACTTGTGCTGCTATTTGGTCTTGTCGGCTGGCAGGTCGCTGTCACTTACCTGGCCTTCGGCTTGCTGCTTGCGGTGGGGGCGGGTTTTGTCATTGGCAAGCTGCGTCTGGAAGGCTGGTTGCAGGACTGGGTGCGCGACATTCACACCGGCGCCAACACCCCCGACATGCCCGAAGGCGACCGGCTGACCTTGGTCGACCGTTACAAGATGGGCATCGTCGCGGTGCGAGAGATCTTTGCCAAGGTCTGGAAATGGATCATTCTTGGCATCGCCATGGGCGCGTTGATCCACGGCTACGTCCCGCAGGACCTGATGGTGCGGATCATGGGCGCAGATGCGTGGTGGTCGGTGCCGGCCGCGGTGATCATGGGCATTCCGATGTATACCAACGCCGCGGGTGTCATCCCGATTGTCGAGGCGTTGCTGGGCAAGGGCGCGGCGCTGGGTACGGTGTTGGCCTTTATGATGAGCGTCATCGCCCTGTCGCTGCCGGAAATGATCATCCTCAAGCAAGTACTGACGATGCGCCTGATCGCGGTTTTCGTCGGGGTTGTCGGCACCGGCATCCTTGTTGTCGGTTTCCTGTTCAACCTGATGTTCTGAACCATGATGGATGCGCTGCAAACCCATTGGAACGCGGCCTACGCCCGCTGGGACGAACCCGCGCTGCCGTGGTTCGAACCGGTCCCCGACCTGTCGATAGAGCTTGTCCGCCGCCATGTCCCGGCCACCGGGGCCGCGATCGACATTGGCGGGGGGGCTTCGCGGATGGTAGATGCGCTGCTGGACGTGGGCTTTGCTCCGGTCAGCGTGCTGGATCTGTCCGCGACGGCGCTGGCCGTGTCGCAGGAGCGGCTGGGCGCCCGCGCGGGCGCGGTTCGCTGGATTTGCCAGGATGTGACCCGTTGGACCCCGACGCAGGGCCACGTTCTTTGGCACGATCGGGCGGCCTTTCATTTCCTGACCGATGCCGACGCGCGCCGCGCCTATGTCAAACGGCTTGACCAGGCGCTGGCCCCGGACGGCGTTGCGATCATCGCGGGCTTTGCCCTCGACGGGCCAGAGAAATGTTCCAACCTGCCGGTGTTGCGCTATGCGCCGGAAACCCTTCTGGCGGAAATCAACACCTACGCTCCGACCGCTTTCCGTCTGCTGGACACGCGCGCGCATGTCCACGTGACACCGGGCGGTACGCGACAAAGCTATCAGGTCTCGGTCCTTGGGCGCGCGCCCGGTCCGCAGGCCACATCCTGACCCACCTCAAGGAAAGGCTCCTGCCATGAAATCCGTGAAAGTCTATGGTCCCGGTTGCAAACGTTGCGACACGACGGCGGAAATGGTGAAAACCGCCGCTGCCAAGCTGGGGCTGGAAATCGAAGTCGAAAAAGTCACCGATCCGCGCGCCATTGCCATGGCTGGTGTGATGTCGACGCCCGGTGTGTCGGTTGATGGCAAGCTGGTGCACAGCGGCGGTCTGCCCGACGCGGCCAAGCTGGAAGGCTGGCTGTCGGCCTGACCGGCCCGTGGGGTCTGGCCGGTGCCGCTGAACCTGGCCTCCCTCGTTGCGGGGGGGCGGTACGCGGCATCGGGCCCCAGCCGATGGTTCAGACCAGGATATCCGACACATCCAGGCTGTCCACCGAAACCCCGCGCAACAGGACCGTCAACTGGTCGAACACGATGGCGGTGTCACGCCCATGTGCCTGTGTGCGGTCGATGATGTCCTGCGCGGAGTCCACGCCGAAGTCATTGAACCGCAGGTAGTCCCACGGCTCGAAATCCAGCACCGTCGTGTGGCCGGAGTCCCAGCCGTCGAACACGAACACATCAGCCATCTCTCCGCCTGCGACCTTGTGGGTACCGCTGTCGGGGGCGATGATGTCATGCGGGCCCGCCGCACGCATCCATTCGGTCAGGCGGGGCAGGCTGGCGCGCACGAATTCCGGGCTTTCCGAGAAGCCAAGCACAACGTCGGCCCGGCTTTCTCCAGCGTCAAGACGAGCGAGCCAGTCGCTGCGGCCCACGGGGTCTGCGTCGCGCCCCAGCACGTTGCGATACAGCAGATCGACAAAGCCGCCGTTGCCAAGCCCGCCGTATCGTTGCTGAAATTCGGCGCTGCCGGTAAAGCCGGGTACGATCTGAGACAGGCTCGACTCGGCGGCCAGATCGGTACTCCAGCTTTTGAAACCAGCCAGGTCGGGCATCCGGTCGAGCGTCGCCTGGTACAGCCGGAACACCGCGTCGCCCCAGCTGGCGACGCTGCCCGCCCGGGCAAATTGCGCCGCCGCCTCTGCGGTTTGTGCGGTGAACTCTGCAGAGTTGGAAAAGCCCAGCAACACGTCTGCGCGGGTTTGTCCGGCGTCCAGGCGCGCGACCCAGTCAGCCCGCCCGCCCGCATCCGCAGCGCGTCCCAGCACGTTCTGATACAGTAGGTCGATGAACGCGCCATCTTGCAAGGCTCCGTAGCGTTGGCTGAATTCCTGGCTGACAACAAACCCCCGTGCCACGGCGGCAAGTTCGGCTTGCCCGGTCACAAGCTTTTCCGTCCAGTCGGCATAGCCGCCCCGATCCGGCAACCGCCCGAAAGTCGCGGCATAGAGCCGGTAGACAGCCGATGCCTCGGTCACTACGACATGCGGATCGACGCCATCGCCAAAGATCAGGCTGTCGTCCGACCCGTTGATCAACGTGTCGGCACCGCCTGCGCCGATCAGCGTGTCCCGCCCGCTTGCGGAAAACACCCAGTCCGCAGTCTCTGCCCCGACAAAAAGATCGGCACCCGGCCCCAGCACCTGGGCGCGCACGTTTTCGGGGTGCAGGGTCAGTCCCGTCACCACACGCAGATTGTCAGCCTTGGTGGTTTCGGTCAGCCTGTCGTCGGGATCGATCACCCAGATGATCCTCCGATCCCCGGCCCCCAGACCCTCTGGCAGGGTGAAAGCGACCTGAACGCTGGTTTTTTCATTCCATTGGACCGGGGCGGCGTCGGCCTGTCCAAGCAGGTGGTCGGTCGCGTCCAGCGTGTCGTCTTCGGACAGATAGGCGCGCACTGTCACAGCCTGCGTGCTGGCCCCGGTTGCCTCGTCGAACGGCTCCAGATCATAAGGCGACGTGCCCTTGTTCTTGATCGATGCGGTGATCGTTGTCGCCTGGCCCACGAACAGATCATTTGGTGCCGAGCCGCCAGACACCAAAAGGTTCGGCAAGGGCGTGTCCGACAAACGCGCGGCATGCATTACCGTGTCCAGAACCGCCCCGTCAGCCTGTGCGAGAAGCGTTGCAATGACATAGCCTTCCGCCCCGTCCGACGGCATCGTGGCAAAGCGAAACGACCGTGTGTGGACGCCGCTTGCTGCCAGCGTCCCTGCGGTCTGGCTTGACAAAAGCAGGTCACCACCATCCAGTTGGTCGTCGGCGGACCAGTGCATTTCAATCAGGTCTTGTGCATTCGCGCCTTGGGGCGCCTCGACAGTCAGGGACACCTGTCCAGGCGTACCGCTGACAAAGATTTCGTCGCCGTCCAAAGTCAGCAGGTCGATTGCGGGGACAGACACGTCGTCGTCCAGCACTGTCACGGTGGATTGTGCCGCGACAACGGACACGCCGCCGGTCGGGTTGGTCAGGGTCACGGTGACGGGGACGTCCGGGCCGTCCTCGGTATTCGCAGGGCGTTGCAGGGTCAGGCGTTTGGCGCCGCTTTCGCCATCGGCGAAACGGATCGTTCCACTGTTGCCGCCGCCGGGCAGCGTGGCGCCGGTTCCGTCCGGAACGGACCAGGCAACCGATACCGCACCGTCGCTGCCGCCGCTGCGGGTGACGTCAAATGACAAGACCGTCGGCGTTGCGTCGCCTTCCACCACTTGGGCGGCAACCGCGCTGACCGAAAGGCTGCCGGGCATGGCGGGGGCGGTGTCATTGTCGGTGACGGTCAGCCGCGCCAGGGTTCCAACCGTCCCATCCTGGTGAAAATCCGTACCGACATAGGGTTCGATCCCGATGACCACGCTGCGGTCGCCCTGGACCACCGCATCGTCGGCCATAACGATCTGCACACGGAAATCCTGCGGGCGCGATGCCACGATCTGCGCGGGCAGGGTCATGAACAGCGCCGGGGCACCATCGCTGTCCGGCAGCAGTCGTTGGCCGGTTGCGGTATTGGTCCAGTCCCCGTTGACCAGCGCATAGTCGTGGGATTGAGGTTGCAGGTCGCCGTTGTGGTTCGGTCCGACAAACGTGACGCGCGCCGAAACCAGATCTTCGGCCACCAGCCCGCGCAGGTGCAGAACGGCGTCCTGCACGCCCGTCAACTGGCGCACGTCACCTTGCAGGCTGAAAGTCGCGCTGCCGCCCTCGACGACTGACGCGACATCGGGCCGGAACCAAAGCGCCGCGCCGCTGCCATCGTCATCGTCAAGGATCGTCGCGTCGTAATAAGCTTCGGCGGTATGACCGCCCGACACCGAAACGACCGTCAGGCGCACGGTTTCATCGGGTTCGACCAGCGCATCGGGCAGGGTGGCAACCTCTATGAACCGCTGCGGCGTCGCGTTGCTGAGTGTTACGGTTTGCTGGCCTGGCAGCGAAACGAAATCGAGGCCTTCGGTGGCCGTGCCGCTGCCGATCTCATACGTCAGCGTGACCGGGCTTGCCGCGCTTTCCAACAGGTCGAAGGTAAAGCGCAAGGCGCGGGATTCGTCGGCAGACGAGGGGATGATCCGCACCTCTGGCCCTGTGCTGCCACCGCCGGGGCTGTCATCGTCGCGCAGGGCAAGCGTGACGCTGTCGTAAAGTGGGTTGAGTCGTGCGGCGCTGTTGTCATCCTGGTACCGGACCCCCAGCAGCGTCACCTTGATGGTTTCGATGTCGGCCTCATCCAGCGCGTCGTCGATGATATCGACACGAAGCCCGTGACCGTCGGTTTCATGGCCTTCGTTCTGTCCGATGACAAGTTCTGTTGTGCCGGTGAAATCCTCGCCACGGGTTGCGGTGCCGGAATAGGCAAGCGTGGCGACCGCAGCGCGGTTCGTGTGGGTGCCCATCCTGGCCACCCCCAGGATCCAGCTGCCTGCGGCCTCGTCCTGTGCCAACGCGAGCGGATTGTCCGGCCACGACAGCCCCCAGCTTTCGTCCGCTGCCGTTCCGGTGTCAGCGTGCGCTTCGATCTGTATTGTGCCGGAGAAGCGGTTGTTCGTGTCATCGGTTTCCGGAACCAGTTGCAGCCCGGGGCCGGTCTGGGTGTTGACCCTGATGCCAAAGCCATGAACGCCAATCCCGAGCCCGGCGCTTTCGGGGTCGAGTTGAACAGTTTTGGACTGGCCCGCCGCAAACGGCCCAAGCGCTGTCCCCAGCCAGCCGCTCCCATCCGCCAGATACAGCCCGGTCGGCACGTTGAAACCGACGGGCGAGGCGTCGGTGCCGGTATTGGTGATCGTCCAGCCGATGACCGGATCGTGGCCGTCCTCGATCGTCATGCCTGCCGCGTGCCAGGTGGCGTAGGGCGTGCCGTCTATTGTCACATCGGACAATTGGAAATCAACGTCGAGCGTTGGCAGAGGATCGGTGAAGAACACGGACTTGTGCTGGATGTTGTTGTCGTAATCGACATCGCCCAAGATGCGGCGGGGCAGATCGACAAAGGGCGAAAACCCGGCCCATCCAGCGGCATCGGCATCCACCCGGGGCGACAGCGTGATCGTCGTGCGCGCGCCCGGGGACAGAGCGGGCAGAGAGGCGTTGATCTGTGTTATTCCGTTGCTGCCCGCGATGCCGGTCGCAACAAACTGCGCCTCGGCTGTCGCTGTCCCGATGTTGACCACGTCATAGCTGATACGGAACGGATCGTCGCGCGGCAGCGTAAAGCCGCGCGATGCGAATTCGGCATAGCTCAGGTCGTTGACGCGCACGTTCTCGATGGCCAGGTCGATGCCCGGTTCGGGCGCATCCTGGTCATTCAGGGTGACCAGGGCCCAGTCATGATGGATGCTTTTGTCGTCGGTCACGGCGTAGGCAAACCGCCCCGGCAATCCGCTGCCGTCCGGGGTAAACACGATTGTGTCACCCACCTCTTGTGCGGTGCCGTTGCCGACCCAGGTGGGCCCAAAGCCATCGCCATCCAGAAAGGACAGTCGCAGCGGATCGCCGTCCGGGTCGCTGTCATTGGCCAGCAGCGCCGATTTCTGCACCACGATCGTGCCGTCATTGCGCGGCGCGACGGTCAGGCTGTCATCGCGCGCGGTCGGCAGGCCGTTGTCGCCGAATTCGGGCGCAAGGGTCAGCGTAAAGGGTGTTTCCGCACCGGCACTTGTCAGCCGGACAAAGTAAAGCTGGTTCGGCTCGAACGCGAAATCGACGCGCTCATCCGCAGTGCTGGCATTGGCCGAAGAGATGCCGACATCGCCAATACGTTCGAAACGGTTGTTCAGCACCTCCAGATCGGCGTTCGCGGTCATCCGGGACAGGTCGATCCGCAACGTGCCCTCGCCCGATGTCACGACGCGGTACACCTGCGATCCGCCGGCGGGCAGCGTGCCGGTGACGGTCTGACCCTCGAACAGCAAAGCCGCGAAAGCCCCGTCGTCATTTGCGATGGTGCCATCGGCCCAGGCTGCGCTGGCGGCGGGTGGTTGAGCGCCGCTGACCGTGTGGATGTTCAGCGACATGACCTCGTCGTCTTCCGGCACCTTGTCGGCTGTGGTCTGCACCTCGATCAGGGTTTCGGACGTGCCCGCCCGGAGGGTGAACGCCTTGTCGATGAACCCGTCATAGTCGCCGCCGGTTTCGCGCAGATAGGTCGTGGCGCGGAAGGTGACATCGGTTTCCGCGACCGTACCGCCCAGATGGACCCGGAATTGCAGAACGCCGCCTTCGCCGACGGTTGCATCCTCGACCTGGATCGTCGGCAACATCACCTCTGGCGGCGGGGCCGGGGGCGGGGTGTCCGTTGGCACCAGATCAAGAACGCCATCGGAAAACTCGACCCGCTCGATGGAATAGAGCTTCACCTGACGGTTGTCTGTCAATCGTCGCAAGTCGATCGACCCGTCCAGGTTGGACACGGGCACGATTTCCCAATCACCGATCCGCCCGGCGACCATCAGCGTATCGGTGCCGACCTGACCGCGCACAAGCGTATGACCGGGCAGCAGCATCAACCTGTCGTCGACCCAGGAACCGTTCAGTTCTGAACCGACGCCAAGCGTGAACAGCAGGTCCATCGTTAGCGCGGACTGTTCATGCAGTTCTTCCAGCCCGGCAGCGCCGTCGCCCTTTGCTGTGCGCGCAGTGTCGATCATGTCGGACAGTTTATTGAAAACAGCCTTGCCAAGCAGCGTCGCTGGCCCGCCGGCCACAAGGGTCGCCACGTCCAGAAGGCTCTTGGGGCGCAAGGCCTCGGCCAGCGTGGCGACCTCGGTCTCTACCCAGCTGATCCAAGCGTTCAACTCTTCGGTCACCGGATCGTCGTTATAGGCATCCGCAAGTGCCAGCATTGTGCGCAGGTCGCCCATGCCCTGCACCAACTGATAGCCCTTCCACACCAGCCCCAGCCCGGTCAACGCTGCGGCAACCGACAGAACCGCATCCTTGATTGCGCCTTGGGCGATGTCCTTGAGAAGGTCCGGGTCGACCGAAATGTTCGACCTTTTGACAAGGTCGATCACGCTTTCGGTGTCGGATTTGCCCTCCAGCGCCCGTGACGCCGCCCCCGCCACGGCATACAGCCCCAGCAAGATCGTTGCGCCGGTGATGATGCCATCGGCCTTGCTGGCCACCCGGTCGAACCCGCTTGCCAGCTTGGTGTTCAGGTTCAGCGCGGAAACTTTGCCCTCTTGATAGAACACCTGTCCGCTGCCGGGAACGTCCGAGGCGCGCCCGATCGAGACCCGCGACAGGAAATCGAGGTCTTTCAGGTTGTCCAGTGTCTTGTGGTAATAGTCATAGATTTCATCAAGGTCGAAATCCGGATTGTCCAGATATTTCTGAACTTCCAGGTCGATCTTCTTGGTGAACAGGAAGATCCGGTTGCCATCGGTGTTGACCAGTCCGTCGCGCAGGAAGGCCTGAAAATTCTTGATCCGCAGGTCCAGGTTCGCGGCAGCTTGCGCCGGATTGGACCTGACCTCCAGGTCATAGGCGGCGGCGAAATCATCCAGCTTCTCCTGCACGAACCAGCTATAGGTGGTGTGGACCGAGCCACCGGAATGCTGCATTGCCATGTAGCCATGGGTATCCGCGACCAGTTGTTGAGAAGCCGTAGTCGTCGGCAGCCAGACGCCGTTCGCTGCAGCATCGACATTGAAGCTGAAGCCCGCGCGCGCGGTGGCATCGTTTACGGCGTTCTGGAAGTCTTCGGTCAGGCTTTCGACGGGCAACAGATGGTGCGCCGCGACCGGCCCCCCGAAATCGCTGCGCCGCATCCCCGGCGCATCAATGGCTTCGGCATTGATCGCCCGCGCCAGTGCGCCTGTCGTCCGTTCGAAACTATTGACCATCTTACCCTGAACCCCACCCAGTCTGAACGACGCAATATAGCAACAATATCAGCGCGCCTTTGCGAAGCAAGAAAAACGCACGGCGACTCTGGCCTTGGGCCAAGGAGGCGCGCCCTGGCCCCTGCACAGCCTGGCGATCCAGGGCTGTTCCTGTCAGCTTTGGCGATTTTCCCGATAATTTGCCGACAGTGCAGTCCGGAGAGACGTTGCCGTGACTTGGTTTGATGCGCCATATCTGAACGGGACCGTCATAACCGTCGGCGCCAGGATCAGTGTCGCCGGCACGTACCAAGTGGTCGACGACGGCAATTTCCGCACCCATGGTGAACCTGTCGCCGAGGTCCGCCCTCCTGACAGCAACAGGCCGCCGGTCGCGCGGGCGTTTGACGGCAAGCGGGGCCTGTGGATGGGCGCTCAGATTTGGGGGATTTCCCAAACCTCACCGGCCTCCAGTGCGCGGAACCGGTCGGAGCTTACGGATTGCTGCTCTAGCGCGGCGAGCAGCCGGGCGCGGGGGGCATTGCGCCCTTCGTTGGTCAACTGGATGGTCCCCCAATGGTGGCCGATCCCATAAGCTGCGCCGCTCAGCCGGAACCCCGTTACGGCCTCGTCCGGGTTCTGGTGCTGGTCGGCCATGAACCACTGCGGATCATAGGCTCCGATCGGCAACAGCGCCGCCCGCAACCGCCCGAACCGGTCCGCTAGATCGCGATAAGGCCGGCCCTGGTCAAACCCCGTATCCCCGACGAAAAGCACCGATCCGCGGCGGCCGGTCAGCACGAACGCCGCCCAAAGCGCCATCGACCTGTCATTCACGCCCCGTGCGCCCCAGTGGTGGCACGGCACGCAATGCACCCCAAGCGGCCCGAAGCGTGTCGATTGCCCCCAATCCTGGGTCTGGGTCCGCAGCCCGGTGCCGGCGATGATCGTGTCATTGCCCAGGGGCGTGATGACCATCGGATCGTGCTGCGCCTTCAGCCGGCGCAGCGTGGCAAGGTCCATGTGATCATAGTGGCAGTGGCTGAGCAGAACCAGATCGACAGGGGGCAGGTCGGCAAAAGCGATTCCCGGCGCCGTAACCCGTTTCGGTCCGGCAAAGCGGACAGGGGACGCGCGGTCGGACCAGAACGGATCCGTCAGGATGTTCAGCCCCTCGATTTGCACCAGCAGCGTCGCATGCCCCACCATGGTTACGGTCAGATCCGCCACCCGGGCGCGGGGCCGCGCGGGTGTCACGGGCAGGCTTTCGGGCCATTTCGCCGGGGCGTCGCCCATGCGCCAGCGCAGCACATCCGACAGGCCCTTGGGCGGCCGGCCATCGGGATTGAAGAACCGCAGCCCGTCGAAATGGTCCGACACAGGGCCGTCGTAATAGCGATTGGAACCGCGACGTACGACCGTTGCAGTGCCAGCCGCCGTCGAAAGCCCGATCAGGGTCGCTGCGGATCGAAGAAAGCTGCGACGGGTCATGTGGCTTTCCTTGTCGGCGTTTGGGGCGGAAAGGGGCCAATTGGGCCATGGAAGCCTTGCCCAAGCCCGCCCGGCGCGCGACCCACGGGGGTTACATGGAGTATCCCGGCTTCTTGTAAAGCTGTTCGGGCCGGTTTTCGATGTCGGGCAGGTAAACCTTTTCGCGCCAGTCGGCAGAGTCGATCTCTTCAATGGCAATCGAAACCGACGCGTCACGATACCCCAGCATCTCGGTCAGGTTTTGGTTGATCGCTGCGGCAAGCGCCTGTTTCTGTTCTTCGGACTTTCCGGGCCAAATCTTGACGATGACATGGGGCATTCCTGGGTCCTTCCGCTGAAAAGGGTTGATCCCCTTGGGATGCGGCAATCGGGCGACAATTTCCACCCCCCCCGCGCACCGAAGGCGTGCCCGCAGGCAAGACGCGCGGCGATGTCACGGCACGTCGAACAGCCCCATCAGCGCCGACATGTTGTCCGCGATGCCAAAGACACCTTGCAGCATGATCTGGGTGTCGGCCAGGTCGATCAGCGTGCCAGTACCCAGCGTCGCTTCGCGGGCGTCGCCCGCGTCAATCTGCTCTGCCCCGGTCAGGGCGGTGATATAGTCGATATTGATCAGCCGGTCGCTGCCATCGCCGAAATCGGTGATGATGTTCAACCCGTCGTCCAGATCAAAGACAAAGTCATCCGCGCCGTCCCCGCCGACCAGAACATCGGTGCCGGTTCCCGCGATCAACGTGTCATCCTTGGCATTGCCGATCAGCGTGTCATTGCCATCGCCCCCAAGAATCCGGTCCTGTCCGTCATCGCCGCGCAATTCGTCATTGCCCGCGTCCCCCATCAGGGTATCGCGCCCATTGCCCCCTGCAATGGTATCGTCACCATCCCCACCAGACAGGAAATCGCGACCCGCGCGCCCGATCAGCACATCATTGCCGGTCTCGCCGAACATCAGGTCGGATTCCTCGCTCAGGTCCGCCGTGACAATTTCGTCAGCGGTTTCGAACGCGCCTTGGCCCAGCAGGATCTCATACGGAGCGGTGATGACGGCAAGCGGGTTGTTGATCAGGAAAAACGGATCGAAGGTCGCGGACTGATCGCCGCCATCCAGAACATCATCGCCCGCGCCGGCGAACACGATATCTATGCCGACGCCGCCATTGATGTCGTCATCGCCATCGCCCCCATAGATCGTGTCCTGACCGTTGCCACCGTTCAGGGCATCGTTGCCATCGCCCCCGTCGATGCTGTCCGCACCGGCATTGCCATCAATGACATCATCGCCGTCGCCGCCCAGCAGGGTGTCCTTGTTGTCGCCGCCGGCGATGGTGTCGAACCCGGCCCCGCCATTGACCAGATCATTGCCGCCGCGCGCCGGGACGACATCATCAAAGAGGGTCAAAGGGTCGAAAACATTGTTGCTCCCGTTGCCGTCAACGGTGTTGGCGATACTCAGAAACCCCCAGACGGTTTCCGCGCTTTCCGCGCCGCGCGCGTCCACCGCGCCGAATCCGATCAGGTAATACCCGGCCGACGGGCTGTCACCGCCCAGCGTGCTGAAATCAAAGCGTCCGATGGGCATGTTGAACGTCCAGGTCGGAAAGGCCGCGTTCAGCTTGGTATAGTCGATCGGGACCAGGGCCCCGCTGTCATCGACATAGGACCAGTCGCGCAGCACATAGCCGGTGAACCCGTCGCCGTCGGGATCGGTGAAGATGGTGCCGATGTCGGGCAGTTGCACGTTGCCGCCAACGCCTTCGTTCACCAGCGTGAAGGCCACGACGCTTTGATCGGGGTTGGCAAACTGGCTTCCCAGCCGCCCTTCGACCTGCGCATTCAGCCCGGTCAGGGCCGGATCGCCGGTGAAGACCGGGGCCGCGTTGGGGTTTTCGATCTGCACCACCAATTCGCGCTGCGCGCTGGCCCCGTGCCGGTCGGTGACCTGCACCTGCACGACCACCTCGGCGATCTCATCCCCGGCAAGGCTGTCGAACGCGCCTTGCGGGTCGAAATTCAGAACGCTGCCGCTGACAGATGCCAGCCCGCCCCCGGTTTGCGAGAGTACCGCGTAGGTCAGGCTCGACGCGTCGTCGTCGCTGTCGATGTCATTGGCCAGGGTCGCCAGGTCGAAGGACAGCGTTTCGTCGGCCTCGATCATCGGCAGCGGCGCGTCGGCCAGCGTCGGCGCATCGTTGCGGCCCGTCACCGTAACGGTCACGTCGTTCACTGCGCTTTCGCCCCGGGCGTCGGTGGCGGTGACCTGGATGACGACATCGCGGGTTTCGCCCAAGGCCAGGGTCTGGAAATCCGCGCCGGGATCAAAGGTCAGCGTGGTGCCAAGGATCGTCGCGCTGCCCTCGGACGGTGCGCCGGTGATGGTATAGCTCAGCGAGGTGCCGTCATCTTCGCTGTCCGCATCCGCCCCAAGCGCGGCAAGATCAACGTCGACCGTTGGGCCATCCTCGACCGCGGCTGCGGTTCCGGCGGCCAGCGTCGGGGCATCGTTGCGGCCGGTGATGGTCAACCGCACATCGGCACTGGCGCTGAAGCCCTGGTCGTCGATGATCGTATAGGTCAGGTGGCGGACGATTTCCGACCTCGCGTTCAGAGCGTCGAAATTGGCGCCGGGATCGAAAACCAGCGATTTTTCATCCTTGATCGTGACACTGCCGTCGGGCAGGCCCGGCGCATTGACCGACACGATCCGCAGCGCATCCGTGTTCCATTCGATCAGGTCCAGATCGTTTTGCAAAACGTCGATTTCGACCACGCTGTTTTCATCGGTTGTGGCCACGTCATCCAGCGCCACCACCGGCGCGCGGACGTCCAGCCGTTCGAAATGCGACACGAACATCTGTGCCGTCTTCATCCGATAGTCGCGGCCCGCGTCTACCGCGGCCTGCAGCGCCGCCAGGTCCTGCAGGAAGGTCTTGCTGGTGGCTTGCGCCTTGGTCAGTACCAGCCGCAACGTATCCACCCCGCCGCCGCCATCATACCGGTCGCCGGTCCCGGGATCGACGGCGAAGCGATGGATCAGCAGGTCATTGCCCCAGCCAAGGTCAACGCGGTCCCGGCCCGGGCCTGCATCGACGGTGTCGTGTCCGCTTCCGGCGCAGACCTTGTCATTGCCGGCACCTGTACGGATCGTGTCGTTCCCATTGCCGCCAAAGACCGTATCATTGCCATTGCCTGCGCCGACCAGGTCATTGCCGTTGCCCGCGCCGATCAGGTCATTGCCGTTGCCGGCGAACACGCGGTCGTGGCCCTGACCCGCCCAGATGGTGTCATTGCCATTGCCGCCAAAGACCGTGTCATTGCCGTTGCCTGCTTCGATCCGGTCGTTGCCGTTGCCCGCGCCGATCAGGTCGTTGCCGCCGCCGGCGTCGACCTGATCGTTGCCTGATCCGGCCCAGATGGTATCGTTGCCCGTGCCACCGAACACCCTGTCGTTGCCGTCGCCGCCGTTGACCAGGTCATGGCCGTTGCCTGCCCAGATGGTGTCATTGCCCTTGCCACCAAAGACGGTGTCGTTGCCAGTGCCGGTTGTGACCCGGTCGTTGCCGTCGCCTGCACCAACAAAATCACGGCCGTTGCCCGTGATCACCGTATCCTGGCCCGCACCGGCCCAGACCGTGTCATTTCCTGCGCCCGTCTGCAGCAGATTGTCGGCCTCGAACCCGGTTTCGTGGATACGGCCATCCGGATAGGTCACCTTGCGCTCGACAATCCGTTCGAACGGACCCGGCGTGTACCAGGTTTCGATCCGACGCCCATCGGGCATCACAACGCTGCGGTACAGCAATGCCCCGGCCGGGTCGCGCCAGTCGTGTCTGTCGCACCCCGTTTTGTCGCTGTGATGGGTGATGCTGTAACCGGGATGAAAAGCGTTTGTGGACATGAAAACCTCAAAAAACGCAGGGACCTTGTGACTGCAAGCGCGCGACGGCGCGCGCAAAACGACTGTTTGACTGGGGGGACGATCGAGGAGCCATTGACCGTGCGGCATAAACCAAATTCGGCCATGCCTGCTTTACTTTGCAATGGCTCCTTTTTTCCCCGGCCTTGGCCAAGTCTCCCCAATAGCGAGGACGACCCCTAGCACATTTTGGCCGCAATTCTGCCATGTTTTTGTGCGATTTTGCGAAACTGTTCGTTTCGACGGGCTGTCGGGCGCGACCTGCGCCGCGTACAAAAGGCGAGGTTGAAGCGCGCGGCCAACCCGGAACGGGCGGCCGCAAAAGGCGGACTGTTTGCCCGGTTCCTTTGCACAAGCGGCGTGACGCTCACAGTTGAACTGCGCCGCACGCATAGTCCTGCGGTCTGATCGTACGAAAAACTGCATCGTCGCGCGGGGGATGAAACGTGGTCAGTCAGGTTGCACGACCCTTGCCAGACGGCCGCAACGTCACAGTATTTCGATATTTCTGGCCGCGTTGCGAAATCAGGGAAGGCCTTAGCCGGTGTCTTTGAAGGGTTGCCAGATTTCCGAAAGAAATCAATGGCAAGTGGCGGAGAGACAGGGATTCGAACCCTGGGTGGGCTTGCACCCACAACGGTTTTCGAGACCGCCCCGTTCGACCACTCCGGCACCTCTCCGCGGGGGTCTGGGTGCGGTGCGTGTAGCGGGTTGCGGTTCCAGGCGCAACAGCAAATCGACAGAAATTTGATGTCTCTGAATCCCCCTGTGAGCGCTTTGTGCGCTTGGAAAACCGGTCCCGGCTGAATAGGGTTCGGGCACCGCCCGAACAGGCCCCCAGTCCAAGGAGACAGCGCCCGTGATTCTGAACCGTGCCCTTGCCCTCGCCACAGGGATCGCCCTGAGCCTGTTTGCGTTGCCCGCTGCGGCCAACCAGGCGCGGGACCTGATGAATGCCCTGGGGCTGCCACAGATCATCGAGGTGATGCGCGACGAAGGTCTGGCCTATGGCAAGGAACTGTCGGACACCATGTTGCCGGGCGGCGGGGACTCTACCTGGCCGGACACGGTCAGCCGGATCTATGACAAGCAGACCATGACCGAAGAGGTGGAAAGCCTGTTCGTCGAAACACTGGGCGATACCGACCTCGATCCGCTGCTGACGTTTTTCAACACGCCGGGCGGCAAGCGGCTGGTTCAGCTGGAAATCAGTGCCCGCCGCGCAATGCTGGACAAGGGGGTCGAAGATGGCGCCCGCGAAGCGTTCCGCAGGCTGGACGGAACGGCAGACGCCCGGCTGGCGCTGGTCTCGGCCTTCGTCGAGGTCAATGATCTGCTCGAATCGAACGTGGTCGGGGCGTTGAACGCATCCTACCAGTTTTACCGCGGCATGGTCGAAGGCGGGGCGCTCGAGATGGGCGAGGCCGACATTCTGACCGATGTCTGGGCGCAGGAACCCGAAACCCGCGCAGACACCCGCGAATGGCTGTTCGGTTTCCTGTTGATGGCCTATGGCCCTGTAAGCGAGGAAACCCTGGCCGACTACATCGCCCTGAGCTCGACCGAGGAGGGGCGGGCGATGAACCGGGCGCTGTTTGCGGCGTTTAACCAGATGTATGATGACATCTCTTACGGTCTGGGGCTGGCCGTCGCGCGGCAGTTGCAGGGCCAGGACCTGTAATTCCTGCGTGACTGCACCGGAAACGATGGGTTCTTGTGTTGACAGGCGCGGCCAGAGCGATCATAAGCGCGCCACCTGAAGGACGGTGCCCCGGCGCCGGCCTTTATGTTTTGTAGACCATCGCAGTTCGGGGCGGCAGGGCCATCAACGCCGGGCAACCGGGGCCGAAGGACGCGGAAAGAAAAGGAAGACGCAGATGTTTGCGGTTATGAAAACCGGTGGCAAACAGTACAAGGTCCAGTCCGGCGATACGCTGCGGGTGGAAAAGCTGGCTGCTGATGCTGGAGAAAAAGTCCAGTTCAACGAGATTCTGATGCTGGGTGGCAACACCGTTGTTGTCGGTGCCCCGCTTGTCGACGGCGCGGCCGTTCAGGCTGAAGTCATCGACCAGGTGAAAGGCGACAAGGTCATCACCTTCGTTAAGCGCCGTCGTAAGCATTCGTCCAAGCGCACCCGTGGCCACCGCCAGCAGCTGACCCTGCTGCGCGTGACCGAGATCCTGGCCGAAGGCGCAGGCGCAACCGGTGTGAAAGCCGCAGTTGGTGCAGGGTCCGTGGCCGCTGCCGCGCCGGCGCCGGAAGCCGCTGCAAAGCCGGCTGCCAAAGCCGCCGCTGCTGAGGGTGCCGACGATCTGAAGACCCTGTCGGGCGTTGGCCCGGCGCTGGAAAAGAAACTGCACGAAGCTGGTGTCACCACCTTCGCTCAGATCGCCGCCTGGACCGAAGCGGACATCGCCGAGATGGACGAAAAGCTGTCCTTCAAGGGCCGGATCGAGCGCGAAGGCTGGGTCGACCAGGCCAAAGACCTGATTTCGAAATAAGGAGAGACACCCATGGCACATAAAAAAGCAGGCGGTAGCTCCCGTAACGGTCGTGACTCCGTTGGTCGCCGTCTTGGTGTGAAGCTTTACGGTGGCCAGGCGGCCATCGCCGGCAACATCATCGTACGCCAGCGCGGCACCAAGTTCTGGCCGGGCGAAGGCGTTGGCATGGGCAAGGATCACACGATCTTTGCAACCACCGAAGGCGCCGTGACCTTCCACAAAGGCCTGAAAGGCCGCACGTTCATTTCGGTCCTGCCGGTGGCGGAGGCCGCGGAGTAAGCCGACCTGAAGGTTTGAAAAACTTGGGGGGATCGGCAGACGGCCGGTCCCCTTTCGTCTTTTTCGGGAAAGGCCTTGCCCGCGTCACGGCCGCGACACGCCCGCGGCGTATCGCGGCACGATGATGTGACAGGACGTGCATGGCGCACCGCCATGGCAACCGCCACCTCGGGAAAGGGCGCGCCCGCGCGATGTGCACTGGAGGAGACGCACATGAGCCTTGATACCACGAACCGGCAGCCCACGGTTTCGACCGAGAGGTTCGACCTGCGCCCGCTGCGCAAGTCGGACAAGGGGCTGATCGAGCACTACAGTTCGGATCTGCGGCTGGCACGGATGACCGCAAACATTCCGCACCCGCTGCCTCCGGGCGCGACTGATGCCTATGTCACCCGGGTCACCGCGCCAGTGCGCGACGAGGATGTCTGGGCGATGGACGCCACCAAGGACGGCGGACCGGAACTGATGGGGGTGATCGGGCTGGAGCGGATGGATCGCAACCAGGTCGAGGTCGACTATTGGGTCGCGCCGCCGTTCTGGAACACCGGTCTTGCCTCGGATGCGGTGCGGGCCCTGGTCGAGGCCAATCCGACCGGCAGCGAGACGATGTTCGCCTCGGTTTTCCAGGACAACCCGGCCTCGGCCCGGGTGCTGGTGAACTGCGGCTTCGAATACATCGGCGATGCCGAAGCATTTTCGGTGGCCCGGGGGGCGACGGTGCCGACATGGACCTATCTCAAGCGCATGCGGTAAGCGATGGGCGCGGTTTCGGATCGCGGCTGCGATCCGACCGGAGCGCGCTTTCTGCGAAAGCGCGCCTGTTGGGGGCGCTGCCCCCAAACCCCCGAGGTATTTGTGAAACAAAAGACGCAGGGTGGCGGTACCTTGTGACGGGCGTGCAAACCCGGTAAAGCGCGGGATGCGCGATAAGAGGTGCGGGACATGAAATTTCTTGATCTGGCCAAGGTCTATCTGCGTTCGGGATCCGGCGGGAACGGCTGCGTGTCCTTTCGGCGTGAGAAGTACATCGAATTCGGTGGGCCCGATGGCGGCGACGGTGGTCGCGGCGGCGATGTCTGGGCCGAGGCCGTCGACGGGCTGAACACGCTGATCGATTTCCGCTACCAGCAGCATTTCTTTGCCGACAATGGACGCCCGGGCATGGGCCGACAGCGCACTGGCGCGGACGGCAACGATATCGTGCTGAGGGTGCCGGTTGGAACCGAGATCCTGGATGAGGACGAAGAGACCGTGCTGGCCGATCTGACCGAGCTTGGGGAGCGCGTGCTCTTGGCCAAGGGTGGCAATGGTGGCTGGGGTAACCTGCATTTCAAATCGGCCACCAACCAGGCGCCGCGCCGTGCGAACCCCGGGCAGGAGGGCGTCGAGCGCACCGTCTGGCTGCGGCTGAAGCTGATTGCCGATGTCGGCCTGCTGGGGCTGCCCAACGCCGGCAAGTCGACCTTCCTGTCGGCGACGTCAAACGCGCGGCCCAAGATCGCGGACTATCCTTTCACGACGCTGCACCCGAACCTGGGCGTCGTTGGTATCGACGGGCGCGAATTTGTCGTCGCTGACATTCCGGGCCTGATCGAAGGCGCGCATGAAGGCCGGGGCCTGGGGGATCTTTTCCTTGGCCATGTCGAACGCTGCGCCGTACTTTTGCACCTGGTCGACGGCATCAGCGGAACCTTGCTGGACGATTTCCAAACCATCGTCGACGAGATCGAAGCCTATGGCGCCGGCCTGGCCGACAAGCCGCGGATCGTGGTGCTGAACAAGATCGACGCCCTGGACGAGGAAGAGCGCAGCTTTCTGCGCGATGAATTGCAGGCTGTGGCAGGCTGCAAGGTGATGCTGATGTCCGGGGCAAGTGGCGAAGGCCTCACACAGGTGCTGCGCGCCCTGCGCAACCAGATCGAGATTGCCCGCAATGACGCGCGCGAAGACGAGGACGACGGATCGTGGCAACCCTGAGCGACGCCAAACGGCTGGTCGTCAAGATCGGTTCGGCCCTGCTGGTGGATCGGTCCACGGGCAACCTGCGCGATGGATGGCTGAAAGCGATGGCGGCAGACGTGGCACGGGTGCGGGCACGCGGGACCGACGTCGTGCTGGTGTCGTCGGGTTCGATCGCGCTGGGGCGTGGGGTGCTGGGCCTTGGCAACGGGGCGTTGGCGCTGGAACAAAGCCAGGCAGCCGCCGCCGTAGGTCAGATCCGGCTAGCGCGCGCCTGGGAAGAGGCGCTGGCCCCGCATGGCATCACCACCGCACAGGTGCTGGTGACGCTCGAAGATTCCTCTGACCGCCGCCGATATCTCAATTCCCGAGCGACGCTGGAAACGCTGATCGGGCTGCACGTGGTGCCGATCGTCAACGAAAATGACACCGTGGCCACCGATGAAATCCGCTATGGCGACAACGATCGGCTGGCCGCGCAGGTGGCGGTGACCACCGGTGCCGACCAGTTGATCCTGCTTTCCGATGTGGACGGTTTTTACAGTGGCAACCCGCACACGGACCCCGTGGCCCGCCGCTATGACGTGATCGACATGATCACGCCCGAGATCGAGGCGATGGCGGGCGACGCGGGCTCGGGCCTGTCCAAGGGGGGCATGAAGACCAAGCTGATGGCGGCCCGAACGGCCACCGCCTCGGGCTGCGCCATGGCCATCACCGAAGGTTCGGTGCTGCACCCGCTCAAGGCGCTCGAGGATGGCGCAAACGCCACCTGGTTCACCCCGCATATCGACCCGCACGCCGCGCGCAAGCGCTGGATCGCCAGCATGAAACCGCGCGGAACCGTCACGGTGGACGCAGGCGCGGCGCGCGCGCTGGGGCAGGGCAATTCCTTGCTGCCCGCCGGGATCACCGCTGTGTCCGGGGCCTTCGGACGCGGGGACCCGGTCACTATCCGCGGCAACGACGGCGTCGATCTCGGAATTGGTCTCAGCCGCTACACCGCCGCAGAGGCGGCGCAGATCAAGGGCCACAAGTCTTCGGAAATCGAGGAACTACTGGGCTACCCGGGCCGCGCCGTGCTAATACATCGGGATGACATGGCGCTCTGACCCTTTCATCTTTCTGTAAATACTCAAAATTTCCAACCGTACCCAAAGGCAAGACGCATGAAGGACCTGACCGACATCCCCGCCCTGATGGCCGAGATCGGCACCACCGCGAAATCCGCTGCCGCGGAGCTTGCTTTTGCCCCGGCCGATGTAAAAACCGCCGCGCTGAACGCTGCCGCCGATGCGGTCTGGGCCAACCGCGCCGAGATTGTCGAAGCCAACGCCAGGGACATGGACTATGGCCGTGACAAGGGGCTGTCCGACGCGATGATGGACCGGCTTCTGCTGACCGAAGACAGGATCAAGGGCATCGTGGACGGTTTGCGGGCCGTGGCCGCGCAGGACGACCCCGTGGGCCAGGTGATCGAAGAATGGGATCGCCCCACCGGGCTGCACATCTCCAGGGTGCGGACGCCGCTGGGGGTGATCGGCGTGATCTATGAATCGCGTCCCAACGTGACCGCGGATGCGGGGGCGCTTTGCCTCAAGGCCGGCAACGCGGTCATCCTGCGGGGCGGTTCCGAAAGCTTTCATTCCTCGCAAGCGATCCATGCCTGCCTGGTTGCCGGGCTGCGCGCCGCGGGCCTGCCCGAAGCCGCGATCCAGCTGGTGCCGACACGCGACCGTGCCGCCGTCAGCGAAATGCTGACCATGACCGATACGATCGACGTGATCGTACCGCGCGGCGGCAAGGGCCTGGTCGGGCTGGTCCAGCGCGAGGCGCGGGTGCCGGTCTTTGCCCACCTCGAAGGTATTGTGCATATCTTCATCGACCGCGATGCCGACCCGGTGAAGGCGCTCAAGGTGGTGATGAACGCCAAGACCCGTCGCACCGGCATCTGCGGCGCCGCCGAATGCCTGCTGATCGACCGCCAGGCGCTGGACACGGTCGGACAGGGCGTGATCCGCGCGTTGCTGGACGCGGGCGTAGAGGTGCGGGGCGATGAAACGTTGCAAGCCATCGCGGGTGTGACCGCGGCACGGCCGGACGACTGGGGGCGTGAATACCTGGACATGATCATCGCCGCGCGCGTGGTCGAGGACGTCGACGAGGCGATTGCCCATATCCGGGCCTATGGCTCGAACCACACCGATGCGATCGTCACCGAAAACGACGACACGGCAGCAAAGTTCTTTGCCCGGCTTGATTCGGCGATCCTGATGCGCAACGCATCGACCCAGTTCGCCGACGGCGGCGAATTTGGCATGGGCGCCGAAATCGGCATTGCCACCGGCAAGATGCACGCCCGCGGCCCGGTCGGTGCGGCACAGTTGACCAGCTTCAAATATCTGGTGACCGGTGACGGCACCGTGCGGAGCTAAGCTGTCAGCCCGGCGCGAGCGTGATGCACAGGCCCGCGCCGTCGGGGCTGTCGATATCGCGGACAGACACGACAAGCCCGGCGGCCTTCGCGGCGCCCGGCAGCAATGCGAATTGCACCCGTGCGGGCGAGGCGTCCACAGACACAACGTTGCGCGACAGGTTGGTCCAGAAGTCCGGCTCTTGGCGCACATCCGGGCCGGTGCCGGTCACGGTCCAGCCATGGGGGCGGGCAAAGGCGATGGTGCCGCCTCGGGGCAGAGCGGTTTCCATGCACATCCCGGCCAGCAGAACCGCGCGCAGCGCAGGACGGTCCAGTGTCCCGTCGAACGGCCAGTCATGATGCAGCCGCCCGCCATGCGACAGTTGCGTCAGAACCTCGGCAACCTCGCGTGCGGCGATGGTCTGGCCGACGCGGGTGCGCCCGAAGGCCAGCCGCAGGAACCGGATTCGGGCGTTGGCAGTGGCCAGACTGTCCTGAACCAGCTGCATCTCTTCGCCTTCGAAATTTCCCGTCATCTGAAGAAATTCCAGCCCGTTGCCGATTGCGCCAACCGGGCTGATCACGTCGTGGCAGATACGCGACGACACCAGCGTCGACAGGTCAAACGCCTCATCCGCCATGCCGCGCCCCCCCGGAACAGGAGCATCCAATGGACGATTTGAACGCCTTTCTCGAACCGGGGATGCTGGTCACCCATCCCGACCGACCAGACTGGGGCACCGGGCAGGTGCAATCCAACATCGGCGGCAAGGTCACGGTGAATTTCCGCGACGCGGGAAAGGTCGTGATCGACGGCACGCGCATCCTCCTCCATCTGGTGCATGACTCCTGAGGCGCTCTCCTATGGGTAGAGTTGGGTTCCTTTATGTTCCGTTAAAGGCAAAGCCGGGGCGGGTTGCCCGGCTTGCCAAGAAGCCTGGCTCTGCCTAGAACCGGTCAGCACCACCCGGAGCCCTGCCCATGACCGCGTCGCAACCGCTTTTCACCGTCCGACTGGCCCGGGACGCGGAGGACCTGATCGCGGCGCAGCGCCTGCGCTATGACGTGTTCGTGGGCGAGATGGGCAGCCAGGGCGCGCTGGTCGATCACGACGCCCGGTTGGAACAGGATCGGTTCGATCCTTATTTCGACCACATGCTGCTGATCGACGAAGCCCGCCCGGGCGCACCGGTGGTTGGCGTCTACCGCCTGCTGCGCGACGAACAGGCGCGGGCCATGGGCCAGTTTTATTCCGAGGACGAATACGACCTTGCGCCATTGCGTACCTCCGGCTTGCCGCTGCTGGAACTGGGGCGCTCCTGCCTGCACCCGGACTATCGCGGCGGGCTGGCGATGTATCACCTTTGGAACGCCCTGGCGCGCTATGTCGAGGATCACGGCATCCGTATCCTGTTCGGCGTGGCCAGCTTTCCCGGCACGGACATCCAGGCGCTGGCGCACCCGTTGTCGCAACTCCATGACCGGCACTTGGCCCCACCGGAGCTGCGGGTGACTTCGCGGGGGATGCAGCGGATGGACCTGATCCCCCCGGACGCAATCGACCGCAAGCGGGCGATGGTGGACACGCCGGCGCTGATCAAGGCCTATCTCAAGCTGGGGGGCTTCGTGGGGGACGGCGCCTTTGTCGATCACGGGTTCAACACCACCGATGTCTGCCTGATCCTTGACACGGCGCGGATGAACGACCGGCAGCGCGCGATCTATACCGGGGGCCGCGGATGACGACATGGAAGGGCGAAGATGACAGCGTTCCGCCGCTCAAGCTTGGCCCGGCGGAATGGCTGCGCGTGCTGCGCCGCGGGCTCGTGCTGGGCACAGTGGTCTTTGGCGGCCTGCTTGTGCTGCTGCTGGTGCGTCTGGTAGAACGTCCGATCTGGGGGCTGCACCGCCCGATCACGCCCTATATCACCCAGTGGGTCTGTCGCATGGCGTTCCTGATCCTGCGCATGCCGCTGACAGCGCATGGCCCGCGGATCAAGGGGCAAGGGGCGGTGGTGGCGAACCATTCCAGCTGGCTGGATATCTTCGCGCTCAATTCCCGCAAGAATGTCTATTTTGTCTCGAAATCCGAAGTGGCGAACTGGCCCGGCATCGGCTGGCTGGCCCGCGCCACCGGCACCGTCTTCATCCGCCGCGACCCGCGCGAGGCGCGCGAACAGACCCGGCTGTTCGAGGATCGGCTGCTGGCCGGCCACCGCCTGCTGTTCTTTCCCGAAGGCACCAGCACCGACGGGCTGCGTGTCCTGCCGTTCAAGTCGACCCTGTTCCAGGCGTTCTTTTCCGACCGGCTGCATCACGCACTGCAGGTGCAGGCGGTGACGGTGATCTATTACGCGCCCGACGGCGAGGACGAGAATTTCTATGGCTGGTGGGGCGACATGGATTTTGGCACCCATCTGCTGAAAACGCTGGCTGTGCGGGAACAGGGCAGGGTGGAACTGATCTATCATCCCCCGGTGCGGGTGGATGACTTTCCCAACCGCAAGACGCTGGCCCGGCACCTGGAACAGCAGGTGCGCGCGGGCCATCGCCTGATCATGGACTAGGCCGCGTCAGCCGTTCATCGCCGCGACAAGCCGCGCCAGCGTGGCGGCCGGATCGTCATTACCCCAGATTTCCTCGCCGATGCCGAAGAAATCGGTGACCGGGGTCAGGTCGCGGATCAGCGCCTCGTCCAGCGCGCCTTCGGCCACGACCGGCAGTTCGATCATCGCCGACCACCATTCGAACAGGTCCCGTTCGGCCCGCGCGCCATCGCCCAGCGACGTGGCCCCCACCGGTCCGAAACAGACGTAATCCGCCCCGGCCTCTCCGGCGGTCATGCCATCATGGCGCGATTGCGCGCAATAGCTGCCGACGATCGCGTCCGCGCCCAGTTCGTCCCGCGCCAGGCGCACCGACCGCGACCCGTCGGTCAGGTGCACGCCGTCCAGCCCCAGCCGCTGCGCCAGCACCACATGGGTGTCGATCACGAAAGCCACGTCGCGTTCATGGCAAACCTCGCGCAGCGTGTCGGCGGCGCGCGACAGCGCGTCTTCGTCCCGGCTGGCCAGGCTCATGCGGACGCAGGCGATCTCGGTGCTGTCCAGCACCTGCGCCAGCGTCTTGGGGAAGGACGACAATTCAAAAGCAGGCGGGGTGATGAGGTAGATCTGGGGCTGCTCTGTCTCGGCCATGGTCTGCTCCGGGTCTTGGTCTGGCGGCGGTGATAGCCGCTTGTGCGCGGTTTGACCACGGGCATTCTTGCACGCGGGGGCGGTTCTGCCGTAACCACGGGCGATATTTGCCGAAAACCGGAGCCGACATGCCGACCGATACCCCCCAGCCCGCCTTTGTCCTCGTCCGTCCGCAGATGGGCGAAAACATCGGGGCCTCGGCGCGCGCGATGTGGAATTTCGGGCTGGACCGGATGCGGCTTGTGGCCCCGCGCGACGGCTGGCCCAACCCCAAGGCGGTGGCGATGTCCTCGGGCGCGGGGCGTCTGCTGGACGAAGCGCAGCACGTCAAGACCGTGGCCGAGGCTGTGGCCGACAGTCATTTCGTGCTTGCCACAACGGCGCGCCCACGCGGCCTGACGAAACCGGTCTACACCCCTGAACGCGCGATGGAACTGGCGCGCGAAAAGATTGCCGCCGGGCAGAAGGTGGCGGTTCTGTTCGGCCCCGAACGCGCCGGGATGGAAAACGAGGACATCGCCCACGCAAGTGCCATTGTTTCGGTTCCGGTGAACCCGGAATTCGCCTCGCTCAACCTGGCGCAATGCGTGTTGCTGATGGCCTATGAATGGGGCCGGCAAAGCCTGGACGCGGTGCCGGAAACCGTGGAGTTGGCCGGTGGCGACTGGGCCAACGGGCAAGAGATCGAGGCGCTGGCGCGGCACTACGAAGACCGGCTGGAGGAAGCCGGGTTCTTTTTCCCCGACCACAAGGCCCCGGGGATGAAGATCAACCTGCGCAACCTGTGGTCGCGGATGCCGCTGACCCGTGCCGATGTGCAGATGCTGCACGGTATTTTGCGCCAGATGGTGCGCTGGAAGAACCGCACCGACTGAGGCCCGGGAAAAAAGGGCCAGCCCGAAGGCCGGCCCTGCCAGTCTGATCGCCAGGGAGGGGACGGTCAGTAACGGTATTTGTGCGAATGCTGGTGGTGCGGATGCTTTTTGTAGACGCGCGGCTGATAGCAGTCGGATTTCTGCAGGTATTTCGCCGACACCCAGTAAAAGTGGTTGCCATAGACAACTTTGGCCCAACCATGGTGATAGGCGACCATATGCACCGGGGTGCAGGCGTCGAAGGTGCCCAGAACGTGGTACTGGGTGCCGGGGCCGGTGCGGGCGTTCAGCTTGACCCCGGGCTCGACCCAGACCTGTGTGGCCATCGCCGACCCGGCGGACAAGGTGGCGACGGCAAGTGTTGCGGCAGTCAGAAAGCGTTTCATGGCGGGAGTCCTTTGCAGCGGAAAGTCTGGATAAAATCGGCACATCGTCAATTCATGTTCCAATCCTGCGCCGTTTGCCGCGGGCCGCACAGTCAGGAATACCTCCGTCAGGTATTCCTGACCTTCGGGAATGCCGATCTGTCGCCTTGAAGCACCCCGACCCGCGCACTACTGTCCGCCCAAACGGAGAGGAACATGGCTGAAAAACGCAAGCTTTTCGAAGAGGTGGCCGCAGGCGCGGCCCCCGCGGCCCCGGTGGCGGCGGGTATCATTGACAGCGGTCGGCGCGGGGCGCGGGGCGCGATCCGCGCGTGGCTGATGGGGCTGTTCGCGCTGGTCATGGTGATGATCGCGGTGGGCGGTCTGACCCGCCTGACGGATTCCGGCCTGTCGATCACGGAATGGAAACCGGTGACCGGCGCCCTGCCGCCCCTGTCCGAGGCAGAGTGGCTGACAGAGTTCGAAAAATACAAGCAGATCCCCGAATACCAGTTGCAGAACAAGGGCATGAGCCTGTCAGAGTTCAAGGGCATCTTCTGGTGGGAATGGGGCCATCGTCAGCTGGGCCGGTTCATCGGTCTGGTCTGGTTCGTGGGCTTCATGGTGTTCCTGCTGACCCGGAAAATCCCCGTGGGCTGGACCGGGCGGCTGGTGTTCATCGGCGGCCTTGGCGGGCTTCAGGGCGCGGTTGGCTGGTGGATGGTGCATTCCGGTCTTGGCGGCGAAATGCTAGATGTGGCCAGCTATCGCCTAGCCACGCACCTTGGGCTGGCCTTCGTGATCTTCGGCTATATCTCGTGGTTCATCTTCCTGCTGGGGCGCGAGGAACGCGCGCTGATGCAGCACCGGCGCGACCGCGACAAAAAGTTGTTCGGCATGGGGACCGGGCTGATGCATTTCGCGTTCCTGCAAATCCTGCTGGGCGCGCTGGTGGCGGGCATCGACGCGGGCCGCACCTATAACGACTGGCCGCTGATGGCGGGGGCGTTCCTGCCGCCGTACCCGTTCGACCTGGACCCGATCTGGCGGAATTTCTTTGAAAACGCCGGGCTGGTGCAGTTCCTGCACCGGATGGCGGGCTATCTGCTGTTCATCTACGGCGTGGTGGTCTGGGTGCGGGCGCGCAAATCGGCCAATGCCGACACCCGGTTCCGGTTCAACGCGGTGATGGCCATGCTGGTGCTGCAACTGGTGTTGGGCATCGTCACCGTGATCTATCAGGCGCAGATGCACATCGCGCTGACCCACCAGGTCGGTGCCGTGGTGCTGTGGGTGCTGATCCTGCGCGCGCGCTTTGGCGCGGGCTATCCGAAACCGCAATCCATCCGGGGCGCATGACAATGACCGCATATTCAGAACTTATGGCCTTTGCCCGTGAAACCACCGCGCTGGAACAGGTGGCGGGCCGCAATGGCTGGGATCAGGAAACCTTCATGCCGCACGGTGCCGCCGATCAGCGGGCAGAGGAGCTTGCCGCGATGGAATCGATGCTGCATGCGCGCCGCACCGACCCGCGCGTGGGCGACTGGCTGGCCGCGGCGGAAGCGGCCGAGCAAGGGCAGGTGGAACGCGCGCAACTGCGCCACATCCGCCGCAGCTTCGACCGCGCCAACAAGGTGCCCGCGAAACTGTCTTCGGAAATCGCGCGGGTCACCAGCAAGGCCCACCGGGTCTGGGCCGAAGCCCGCCAGAATGACGACTTTGCGGGTTTTGCCGCGACCGTGACCGAGGTGGTCCGGCTGCGTCGCGAAGAGGCCGCAGCACTGGCCGTTGGCGGCAACCTTTATGACGCCTTGCTGAACGACTACGAACCCGGCGCGACCGAGGGCGAGATCGCGGCGATGTTCGACGCGCTGCGCCCGCGTCTTGTGGCGCTGCGGCAGGCGGTGCTGGGCAAACCCGCACCCAAAGGGCTGCAGGGCACGTTCGATGACGCGACGCAGATGAAGATGGCACGCAAGGTGGCGAAGGTTTTCGGCTATGACATGGCGCGCGGGCGGGTCGACAAGTCGGTGCACCCGTTCACCTCTGGTTCTGGCAACGACGTGCGGATCACCACCCGGACCACCCCGTCCGATCCGTTCAACTGCATCTATTCCACGATCCACGAGGTCGGCCACGGGGCTTATGAACAGAACGTGGACCAGGCGTATTTGCTGACCCCAATCGGCGGCGGGGTTTCAATGGGTGTGCACGAAAGCCAAAGCCGGATCTATGAAAACCAACTGGGCCGCAGCCGTGCCTTCACCGGTTGGCTGTATGACCAGATGGTGGAGGCATATGGCGATATCGGCGTGGCTGACGCGGGGGCGTTCTATGCCGCGGTCAACACCGTGCACAAAGGCTATATCCGTACAGAGGCGGACGAGGTTCAGTACAACCTGCACATCATGCTGCGGTTCGATCTGGAACGCGGGTTGATCGGCGGCACATTGGAAGTGGCCGATCTGGAAGAGGCGTGGAATGCGCGGTTTGTGTCCGACTTTGGCTATGCCGTCGACAAGGCGTCGAACGGGGTGTTGCAGGATGTGCACTGGTCGGCGGGGCTGTTCGGCTATTTTCCGACCTATTCGCTGGGCAATGTCTATGCCGGCTGCCTGCACCAGGCGCTGCGCGACGCGGTGCCGGATCTTGATGCACAGCTTGCCCGTGGCGATACCGCCGAGGCGACAAGCTGGCTGCGCGAAAGCCTGCAACGACACGGCGGCCTTTATGAACCGCGCGAGGTCATCACCCGTGCCTGTGGCGTCGAACCGTCTGAAGCACCGTTGCTGGACTATCTTGAAGCCAAGTTCGGTGCTCTTTACGGGGTGTGACCCATGCGCCCGCGTGTCCCGGATCGTATCCGGGGCACCAGCAGGCCTTTGCCAAAGTGGCCTGGCTTAGTAGGCAGGGAACAGGCCCCGCGTATCGCGCGCGCCGAAATGCGGTTTCCTGCCAAGATCGAACCGAAGTGCAAAGGCCATGGTGGTGTCGCCGACATCGGTCTGGCCCACCGTCAGGTCAAGGTTGACGCCGTTTTGCCAGCCATAGCGGACGCCGACATAGCCCATCTGGCGATCACCGCCCGTCAGGCTTTGCACCGCCCCGCCTGCCAGAACCGACAGTTGTCCGTTCCCGACCGGGCCCAGCCCGTAAACAAGGTCCATGCCAAAGCGGCTGCCGCTGAGGCTGCTGTTGACCGCGTCAATGGCAGCGGCGTTGAAATCCACCGACAGGCGCGGCCCGTCATAGGCGGCCTCGATCCCGTAGTAGACATAGTTGCCCGGCCGCAGATCATCGCCTGCGATATAGACCCCCAGGGTCCAGTCCGGGCTTGCGGCATAGGTCAGGTGGAACGCGCCTGACGGCGCGGTCGAGGTTGCGCCCTCGTATTTTGCCGCGGCAACGTCGACCTGCAGCCCCCATCGCGACGCAAAGTCGATGGCAAAGCGGCTTTCGATGCGCTTGAAATTCTCCGACCGCTGGGTATTTCGGCCCAGTTCCAGACCAAGTGAGGCACCGAAATCTTGCGCCGAGGCTGCAAGCGGTAGGGTGGACAGGATGACGGCAAGGCAGAGCGGGAGGGGACGGGTCATGGGCTTTCTCCTGATGACCGGGGCAGAGAGAGACGTGGCAGGCACAGGCAAACTGTGCCTGATTCCGCAGGGCGTGACGAGGGATCGGGATGTCATAAGGGGCAGAGCAGCGAGCGATGGCCGATCAATCAGGCAAAGCGCGCGCGCCAGGCGTCAACCGAAAGCCGGCCGGGACCATGAAGGAAGACGAACAAAAACCCCCCGGTCAACGCGACATTCTTCAGCAGCATCACCATGTCGGTGGATTGCGACAGGTCGGAATAGGCGAGGATCCCCGACACGATGCAAAAACCTGCCTGCGACAGCGCCACCAACCGCGTCGCGGCACCCAGCATCAGCAGCACGCCACTGACCAGCAGGTACCAGAACACCAACCCGCCGATCACCGGCGGAACGCCGTCTTGCGCCAGCGTATCGGTGAACGCCTTGACATGGCCGATCTGCGACGCGCCCGCCATGAAGAACAGGACCGCCATCAACACGCGGGCCAGCAGCGACAGCCACGGATCAACGCGCTGCGCGATACTGTCGATCATTCGTCCGGACCCTCTGCCTCGTCCTCGCCCTGATCGGCGATGCGGGCGACCGACACGACGGTTTCATCGGCGCCGGTGTTGAACACCCGCACTCCGCCGGCGCTGCGCGAGCGGAAGGAAATCCCGTCGACCGGCACCCGGATCGATTGTCCGCGTGACGTGGCGAGCATGATCTGGTCGTCCATCTCCACCGGGAAACAGGCCACCAGTGCGCCGCCGCGCATGGCTTTGTCCATTGCTGTCACACCCATGCCGCCTCGGCCCCGAACCGGATAGTCGTGGCTGGAACTGAGCTTGCCCGAACCGCTTTCGGTGATGGTCAGCAGCAGGTTTTCCGCCGCCGACATCTCGGCGTAGCGGTCCTGGCTGATGCCCGCGTCGGCGTTGCCCTCGTCCTCGTCGCTTTCGCTGTCCTCGGTCACACCGGCCACAAGGCGGCGCATCTTGAGATAGGCGGCGCGTTCGTCGGGCGTGGCTTCGAAATGGCGGATCACCGCCATGCTGACCACGCGGTCGTCGCCCAGCAGGCGGATGCCCCGCACACCGGTGGAATCGCGGCCCTTGAAGATCCGCACGTCGGTGGTGCGGAACCGGATCGCCCGGCCCGAGTCGGTGACCAGCATCACGTCGTCATCCTCGGACGCGATACGGGCGTTCACCAGTTCCACGCCGTCGGGCAGTTTCATCGCGATCTTGCCGTTGCGCATGACGTTGGTGAAATCCGACAGCGCGTTGCGCCGCACGTCACCCGCCGAGGTGGCAAAGACGATCTGCAGGTCGTCCCAGTCGTCCTCGTCCCGGTCGACCGGCATGATCGCCGCGATCGACACCCCCGTCGGGATCGGCAGGATGTTGACGATCGCCTTGCCCTTGGCCGTGCGCCCGCCCAGCGGCAGACGCCAGCACTTCAGCTTGTAGACCATGCCATCGGTGGTGAAGAACAGAAGTTGGGTGTGGGTGTTGGCCACGAACAGCGTGGTCACCACGTCGTCGTCCTTGGTCGACATGCCCGACAGACCCTTGCCGCCCCGGCGCTGCGCGCGGAAATCGGCCAGCGGGGTGCGCTTGATCCAGCCGGACTGGGTGATGGTCACCACCATGTCCTCGCGCTCGATCAGGTCCTCGTCCTCCATGTCGCCGACCCAGTCGACGATCTCGGTCCGGCGCGGCACGGCGAACTGGTCGCGGACCTCTTTCAGCTCGTCCGAAATGATGCCCAGGATCCGCTCGCGGGAGCCGAGGATGGCCAGGTATTCCTTGATCTTGCCGGCCAGGTCTTCCAGCTCGTCGGTGACTTCTTTCACACCCAGCTGGGTCAGGCGCTGCAGACGCAGTTCCAGGATCGCCCGGGCCTGCGTTTCCGACAGGTTATAGGTGCCGTCCTCGTTCGCGGTATGGGTCGGATCGTCGATCAGAGCGATATAGGGCAGGATGTCATGGGCGGGCCAGCGCCGCGACATCAGCTTTTCGCGCGCTTCGGCCGCATCGGCAGAGGCGCGGATCGTCGCCACCACCTCGTCCACGTTGCTGACGGCCACGGCCAGCCCGCACAGGATGTGCGAGCGTTCCCGCGCCTTGCGCAGCAGATAGGCAGTGCGTCGCGCCACCACGTCCTCGCGGAAATCGAGGAACGCGGTCAGGAAGCCGCGCAGGGTCAGCGTTTCGGGACGTCCGCCGTTCAGCGCCAGCATGTTGCAGGCAAAGCTGACCTGCATCGGCGTGAAGCGGAACAGCTGGTTCAGCACCACCTCGGACGTCGCATCGCGCTTCAGCTCGATCACCACGCGCACACCGTGACGGTCGGATTCGTCCTGCACGTGGGCGATGCCCTCGATCCGCTTGTCCCGCACGGTTTCGGCGATGCGTTCGATCATCGTCGCCTTGTTCACCTGGTAGGGGATCTCGTCGATGACGATGGCCCAGCGGTCCTTGCGAATTTCCTCGACATGGGTCTTGGCGCGGATGATGACGCTGCCGCGCCCGTCGGTATAGGCCTTGCGCGCGCCGGACCGGCCCAGGATCAGCCCGCCGGTGGGGAAATCGGGGGCCGGAATGAACTCGATCAGCTGTTCCGTCGACAGGTCCGGCTGGTCGATCAGCGCCAGCGTCGCGTCGATCACCTCGCCCAGGTTGTGCGGCGGGATGCGGGTCGCCATGCCGACGGCGATGCCCTCGGCGCCGTTGACCAGAACGTTGGGATAGCGCGCCGGCAGGACCGTAGGTTCGCGTTCCTTGCCGTCGTAGTTGTCCTGGAAATCGACCGTGTCCTTGTCGATGTCGTCCAGCAGCGCGCGCGCCACCTTTTGCAGGCGGCTTTCGGTATAGCGCATGGCCGCCGGGCTGTCGCCATCCATCGAGCCGAAGTTGCCCTGACCCTCGATCAGCGGCACCGACATCGAGAAATCCTGCGCCATCCGCACCAGCGCGTCATAGATCGCGCCGTCGCCGTGCGGGTGGTAATTCGCCATGACCTCGCCCACGGGCTTGGCCGACTTCCGGAACGGCTTGTCATGTGTATAGCCCTGGTCATCCATGTGGAACAGGATGCGCCGGTGCACAGGTTTTAAGCCGTCGCGCAAATCGGGGATCGCGCGGCTGACGATCACGCTCATGGCGTAATCGAGGTAGGCCGTCTTCAGTTCGTCGGTGATCGAGACCGCGGGTCCGCTCGGCGCGGGGCGCGCGGGCTGAGAGGAATCGTCCGTATTTTCAGGGGGTTCTGGCGTGTCGTTCACGTAAGAGGCCTGTCTGGTTTCTTATCTATATCTTGTTGAAACCGGTTATACCTCATGCCCGATATGGGGTGCAATGGGCGCGAGGCGGCAATTCTGGCAGCCACCGGGCTTGGCTGACAACATGCTGAAATTGTTGAAAAACATTTTTCGCTTTGCTTGATTCAAGGGGCACGTTGAGCAGACAGCAAAAGGATACCCGATGGAAATGAACGAGACCGAGATGATGCTGAAAGGTTATGGGCTGACAACCGCCGAGATGTTCTATCGCCTGCCGGACTACAGGAACGTTCTGAATTCCTTCGTCTGGCAGGACTACGACATCGCCCCGGATCACCCCAGACTTTTCTCGTTCATCGAGTTTTGGCAGGAAAAAATCGAGGGCCCGCTGCATTCGGTTCGCTTTACGCACCGCAAGATGATTTCGCCCGGGGAATGGCGCAACGTGGTTGGCGAGTTCCGCTATACCTGACCGCGCGCGGGACCGGGCGGTAGGCTTGTGAGTATTTATTGGAAAGATGAAAGGAAGGCTGCTTTCATCTTTCCAATAAATACTCATTGCGCCCACGCCGCTTGCGGGGCGGGGCGGGGTCTGGTAGGGCTGCCCGAATTCTGATGGTTTTCATCGGGTAAGGCAGGAAGGCGCGTATGACCGCAGCGGTCCCTCGGTTGGAAATTCGGCATCTCGTCCAGACCTACGACGGAAAGCGCGTGGTCGATGACGTGTCGCTGACGATCCATGCCGGATGCGTGACATGTCTGCTTGGGCCGTCTGGCTGTGGCAAGTCGACGACGCTGCGAATGATCGCGGGCGTGGAGATGCAGGCCTCGGGCGAGATCTATGTCGATGGCGGCCTGATCTGCGACACGGTCTTTCGTGTTCCGCCGGAACGGCGCCATATCGGGCTGATGTTTCAGGATTTTGCGCTGTTTCCGCATCTGACCGTGCGGCAGAACGTGGGCTTTGGCTTGAAAGGCACCGGCATCGATCAGGAGGCGCGGGTTCGGGAACTACTGAACCGCGTGGGGTTATTGCGCCATATCGACAGCTACCCGCACCAGCTGTCGGGCGGAGAGCAGCAGCGCGTGGCGCTGGCACGGGCCCTGGCGCCGCGCCCCAGCGTGATGCTGATGGACGAGCCGTTTTCCGGCCTCGACAACCGGTTGCGGGATGGCATTCGTGACGACACGCTGGCGCTGTTGAAAGAGGAAGGCGCGGCGGTTCTGTTGGTGACGCACGAACCGGAAGAGGCCATGCGCATGGCCGATGAGATCGCGCTGATGCGCGGTGGCAAGATCGTGCAGCGCGGCGCGCCTTATAACCTTTACAACGCGCCGGTCGACAAGGCCGCGGTGTCTTTCTTTAGCGATATCAATACGCTGCGTGGCAAAGTTCAGGGGGCGCTTACGGATACGCCGTTCGGGCAGTTCCTGGCCCCGGGGGTGCCCGACGGTGGCGAGGTCGAGATCGTGTTTCGCCCGCAGCATGTGGCGATCGATTTTGACCGCGCGGGGCGTGGACCCAGCCCGACCGATATCCAGGGCGCACCGGCACGTGGCGAGGTGATCCGGTCGCGGTTCCTGGGCAAGGAAAGCCTGGTAGAGTTCTGCATGGAGCATGACGGCCAGGTGCTGAAGGCCACGGTGCCGAATGTCTTCCTGCCCAAGCCAGGCACCGCGATGTGGCTGTCGGTGCGGCGTGACCGGTGTTTCGTGTTTCCCGCCACCAAAGGCTGACCGGCCTTCATAAAACCGCCATGCGCGTGTTACATAATCTCGGGCGAACCGCCTGGAGACCCGCATGAGTCGTTCTGATCGCGCCATTGCCCGTGACATCAGCTATGCCCATTCCGCCCGCAGCAAGGGCGGCCGGGCGATGATCCGCCTGATGGAAAATGCCACTGGTCGGCTGACCCTGATCCGGCGCGCCGAAGGCTATGCCGAGGAGGTCGCGGCGGGGCGGGATTTCTGGCAGGTCATGGTCGAGCGTTATGGTCTGCGACTGGAGGTGATCGGCGGCGCGCTGTCGAATATCCCTGCGACGGGGCCGGTGATCGTGATCGCGAACCATCCCTATGGGATCCTCGACGGGCTGATGATGGGGCATATCCTGTCGCTGGCGCGCGGCGATTTCCGCATCCTTGCGCACAAGGTGTTCCGCAAGGCTGAAGACCTGAACCGTGTGATCCTGCCGATCAATTTCGACGAGGACAAAGCGGCGGTGCAGGAAAACCTGGAAACGCGCAAGATCTCGCTGGATTACCTGGGGCAGGGCGGCTGTATCGGTATTTTCCCCGGCGGCACGGTCAGCACCGCGGCCAAGCCCTTTGCAAAGCCGATGGATCCGGGCTGGCGCAACTTCACCGCGCGGATGGTGGCGAAATCCGGGGCGACCGTGGTGCCGATCTATTTCGATGGCCACACCAGCCGGTTGTTCCAATTGGCCAGCCATCTGCACTACACCCTGCGCATGGGTCTGCTGATCAAGGAATTCCGCAAGCGGATCGACACACCGGTCCGCGTGGTTGTCGGGACGCCGATCCCGCCGTCAGAGATCGCCGCGCGGTCAAAAGACGCGCGGGCGATGATGGATTTCTTGCGCAAAGCGACGTATGAGCTTTCTCCGACTCCCCTGGCCAACTTTGACTACGGGTTCGAGTTCGAGGAAAAACACAAGGCTCGGGGCTGACGCGCGCCCGGGAAAGGGCGGCAGATGGCGGTTGGGATCTTCGACAGCGGTTTGGGCGGGCTGACGGTGCTGGACGCGGTCAGCAAGCGCCTGCCGGATGTGCCCTTTGTCTATTTTGGCGACAACCGGCACGCACCTTACGGGGTGCGCGATGCCGACGATATTTTCAACCTGACCTGCGCCGCGGTCGAGCGCATGTGGGCCGAGGGCTGTGACCTGGTGATCCTGGCCTGCAACACCGCCAGCGCGGCGGCGCTGCGTCGGATGCAGGAAAGCTGGCTGCCGCGTGAAAAGCGCGTGCTGGGGGTGTTCGTGCCGCTGATCGAGGCGCTGACCGAACGGCAATGGGGCGACAATTCCCCGCCGCGCGAGGTCGAGGTTCAGCATGTGGCGTTGTTTGCCACCCCGGCGACCGTCCGCAGTCGCGCATTCCAGCGCGAACTGGCGTTCCGCGCCATTGGTGTCGATGTCGAGGCGCAGGCCTGTGGCGGCCTGGTCGATGCGATCGAGGATGGCGACATGATCCTGGCCGAGGCGCTGGTGCGCAGCCATGTCGACGCGCTGTTGCGCAAGATGCCGGACCCGGAGGCCGCGATCCTGGGCTGTACCCATTACCCGTTGATGGAAGAGATTTTCCAGGACGCATTGGGACAGAACGTCAAGGTCTACAGCCAGGCGCGGCTGGTGGCAGAGTCGCTGGCCGATTACCTGGGCCGGCATCCGGCGATGCTGGGCAGCGGGACGGTGTCGAAATTCCTGACCACGGGCGATCCGGCGCGGGTGTCGCGCCACGCGACTCAGTTCCTGCGCCGGCAGATCACCTTTGAACAGGCCTGAGGGTTCTGGCCTGAAGGTTCTGGCCTGAGGGATCTGGCCTGAGGTGCCGCGCCTACGACCAAGGTCGTAGTTCGCGCGCGGGCCTTGCCGTGTAGTTTGTCGACACTAGGTGTCTTGCAGCGCCGCCACGTCGTCCTTCGGGAGGGCGTGGCGGCTTGCGTTTGCGCGTTTCTTCAAAAAATCCTGAAACATAAAATGTTTACCGAAACCCGGTGTTTAGGCGTTGCGAACTTGATCCGGGGTTGTCATGGTTGCGGTAACCGGCGCTGGAACAGGCCGGAGCCGAATTTCACGGAGGGTCGCACCAGATGCAGATGAACGACACCCGAGAGATTGCCGCCCCGCCAGAGGTGGTCTGGGCCGCGATCCTGGACCCCGAGGTCCTGAAAGCCTGCGTGCCGGGCTGCACGGAAATGTCCGGCAATGTCGAGGACGGGTTCGAAGCGACCGTGGTTCAGAAGGTCGGCCCGGTGAAGGCGACGTTCAAGGGGCAGGTGACCCTGTCCGACATGGACGCGCCCAACGCCGTCACCCTGACCGGCGAAGGCAAGGGCGGGGCCGCGGGCTTTGCCAAGGGCGGCGCGAACGTGACGCTGGAGCCGATGGACGACGGCGGCACCCGCCTGCGTTACGAGGTCGAGGCCAAGGTCGGCGGCAAGCTGGCGCAACTGGGCAGCCGTATCATCGACGGCTTTGCCAAGAAGATGGCCGACCAGTTTTTCCAGAATTTCCAGGATGCCGTCGAAGGCCCCGCTGACCCGCAAGAGGCCGAGGCCGACGCCACAGACGCCCCCGAGGGCGAAAAGAAAAAAGGCTGGTTCAAGCGCATGGTGTCGTAACCCTGCGCCCGGCCGTGCAACCTTAGATCACATGAATTTCCAGGGAGGAGAGGAATGACAGAAGTGACCATGACGGTGAACGGCAAGACCGTCACCAAGTCGGTCAAGGGCAACACCCTGATGACCGAATTCCTGCGCGAAGAGCTGCGGCTGACCGGCACCCATGTGGGCTGCGACACCAGCCAGTGCGGCGCCTGCGTCATCCACGTCAACGGCGCGGCGGTGAAAGGCTGCACCATGTTCGCGGTCGAAGCCGACGGGGCCGAGGTCAAGACGATCGAGGGCATGGCCAATGCCGATGGCTCGCTCGGCGTGATCCAGCAGGCGTTCCAGGATCACCACGGGCTTCAGTGCGGGTTCTGCACGCCGGGCATGGTGATGTCGGCGGCGGCGCTGCTCAAGGAAAACCCCAAGCCGTCCGAAGCCGAGGTGCGCGAATACCTGGAGGGCAATATCTGCCGCTGCACCGGCTATCACAACATCGTCAAGGCGATCATGGCCGCTTCGGGCCAGGACGTGACGGCCATCGCCGCAGAGTGATCGGGGCGGGCCGGAGGAGGACCGGCCAGCCAGACGTGTAAGGCGGGCGCGCCCGCCACCCAAATGGGAGGAAAAACCATGCCGAAGGATCATGGCATCGGCGCAAGCCAGAAGCGGCGCGAGGACGTCCGCTTTCTGACTGGTGCGGGACAATATACAGACGATATCAACGTTTACGGACAGACCTATGTGCAGTTCATCCGCTCGGATGTGGCGCATGGCCGGATCGTCAGCATCGACACATCGGCGGCAGAGGCCATGCCGGGCGTCGTGCGGATTTTCACCGGCGCGGATTTCGAGGGCAAGGGCGGGCTGCCCTGCGGCTGGCAGGTGACCGACCGCTTTGGCCAGCCGATGAAGGAACCGGCCCACCCGGTGCTGGCGCAGGGCAAGGTGCGCCATGTCGGCGACCCGATCGCCGCCGTTGTTGCCGAAAGCCTTGAGGAGGCGCGCAACGCCGCCGAGGCCGTCGAGATCGAGATCGAGGAACTACCGGCGGTTGTCGACATGAAGGCCGCGCTGGCCGAAGGCTCGGCCAGGGTGCACGACGATCTGTCCGACAACCTGTGTTATGACTGGGGCTTCGTCGAGGACAACCGCGACGCGGTGGACAAGGCGATCAAGGAAGCGGCCCATGTGACGACCCTGGAACTGGTCAACCAGCGCCTTGTCGCAAACCCGATGGAACCGCGCGTGGCCGTGGGCGACTACAACCGCGCCAATGACGAATCCACGCTCTACACCACGTCGCAGAACCCGCATGTCATCCGCCTGCTGATGGGTGCCTTCGTGCTGGGTATCCCGGAACACAAGCTGCGGGTCGTGGCGCCCGACGTGGGTGGCGGGTTCGGATCCAAGATCTTCCACTACGCGGAAGAGGCGTTCTGTACCTGGGCCGCGCGACAGGTCAACCGCCCGGTCAAGTGGACCTCGTCCCGGTCCGAGGCGTTCCTGTCCGACGCGCAGGGCCGCGACCACGTGACCAAGATCGAACTGGCGCTGGACAAGGACAACAACTTTACCGCGGTCCGCACGGAAACCTATGCAAATATGGGGGCTTACCTGTCGACCTTCGCGTCGTCGGTGCCGACCTGGCTGCATGGGACGTTGATGGCGGGCAACTATCGCACGCCGTTGGTCTATGTGAACGTGAAGGCGGTCTTCACCAACACGGTGCCGGTTGACGCCTATCGCGGCGCGGGCCGCCCCGAGGCGACGTTCCAGCTTGAGCGGGTGATCGACAAGGCCGCGCGCGAACTCGGCGTGGACCCGATCGCGTTGCGGCGGCAGAACTTCATCCAGCCCGACCAGTTCCCCTATGCCACCCCGGTGGCGGTGGAATACGACACCGGCAACTATGATGCGACGCTCGACAAGCTGATCGAGATTGCCGACATCGCCGGGTTCGCCGAGCGCCGCAAGGCGTCCGAGGCCAAGGGCAAGCTGCGCGGGCTGGGCGTGAACTGTTATATCGAGGCGTGCGGAATCGCGCCGTCGAACCTTGTCGGCCAGCTGGGCGCGCGGGCCGGTCTTTATGACGCCGCCACTGTCCGGGTGAACGCTACCGGAACGATTTCGGTGATGGTGGGCGCACACAGCCACGGGCAGGGCCACGAAACGGCCTTTCCGCAGGTGGTGGCCGACATGCTGGGTATCGACGAATCGATGATCGACATCGTGCACGGCGACAGTTCCAAGATCCCCTTCGGGATGGGCACCTACGGGTCCCGGTCGCTGGCGGTCTGCGGCTCTGCCATGGTGCGCGCGACCGAGAAGATCATCAACAAGGCCAAGAAGATCGCCAGCCACCTGCTGGAAGCGTCCGAGGCCGATATCGAGCTGAAGGACGGCCAGTTCAGCGTCGCGGGCACCGACAAGTCCGTGGCCTGGGGCGACGTGACCCTGGCGGCCTATGTGCCGCACAACTATCCGCTGGAAGATATCGAGCCGGGGCTGGAGGAGACGGCGTTCTACGACCCGTCGAATTTCACCTACCCGGCCGGTGCCTATGCCTGCGAGGTCGAGGTCGACCCCGAAACCGGCAAGGTCGAGGTGCTGTCCTTTGCCGCCGCCGACGATTTCGGCAACGTGGTCAACCCGATGATCGTCGAGGGCCAGGTGCACGGCGGGATCGGGCAGGGGATCGGCCAGGCGCTGCTGGAAAACTGCGTCTACGACGAGAACGGCCAGCTGCTGAGTGCGTCCTACATGGATTACGCCATGCCGCGCGCCTCGGACGTGCCGTTCTACAAGGTCGACCATTCCTGCCAGACTCCCTGCACCCACAACCCGCTTGGGGTGAAGGGCTGTGGCGAGGCCGGGGCGATCGGCTCGCCGCCGTCGGTGGTGAACGCGGTGATCGACGCGCTGCATTCGGGCGGCTTCACCAATGTGAGCCACATCGACATGCCGGTGTCGCCGGCGCGCGTCTGGGCCGCGATGAACGGGTGAGTTGAACATAAATGGGGGAGGCCCCGTCGTCACCATGGTCTCTTGGATCAATGGCGCGACACGGGCAGCCTGGCGAGGGGCCAGCCCCCCGCACCCCCCGGGATATTTTCCGCCAGAAGAAGTGCAAGTTGCGCTTTTTCGGCAAGAAGGAGAGAGAAGATGTATTCGTTTGAAATCGAACGGCCTGGAACCCTGGCCGATGCGGTGGCGGCGCTGGCCGATGACGAAGCGATGGCGCTGTCGGGGGGGCAGACCCTGATCCCGTCGCTGAAGCAGCGGTTGGCATCGCCGTCCAAGCTGGTCAGCCTGACCGCGATTGCCGAGTTGAAGGGCGTGTGCAGCGATGGCGGCACGCTGACCATCGGGGCGGCCACCAATCACGCCACGGTCGAGCGCGAGGCGGCGGGCATCTATCCGGCGCTGGCGGCGCTGGCGGGCAAGATCGGCGACCCGGCGGTGCGCAATCGCGGTACGATCGGTGGGTCCATTGCCAACAACGACCCGTCGGCCTGCTATCCGGCGGCGGTACTGGGCTCTGGCGCGACGGTGGTCACCAACCTGCGCGAGATCGCGGCGGATGACTATTTCCAGGGCATGTTCGCCACCGCGCTGGACGAGGGCGAGATCGTCACCGCCGTGCGGTTCCCGGTGCCGGAGAAGGCCGCCTACATGAAGTTTGAGCAGCCCGCGTCGCGCTTTGCGCTGGTGGGGGTGTTCGTGGCCAAGACGGCCGAGGGTGTGCGCGCGGCCGTGACCGGCGCGTCCGAGGAGGGCGTGTTCCGCTGGACCGAGGCGGAAGAGGCGCTGAACGGCAGCTTCACGCCGGAAGCGGTGGACGGGCTGTCGATCCCGGGCGACGGGATGATCAGCGACCTGCACGGATCAGGCGCCTATCGCGCGCACCTGATCAAGGTGATGACCAAGCGTGCGGTTGCCGCCGCCGGCTGAGCGCATCACGACGCAAGGTAACAAGACCCCCGGGCGCAGGTCCGGGGGGTTTCCTGTTGCGGGGCGGGGGCGGCTCGGCGATATGTATGCATATCGAATTGCGGGGAGACAGAGCGATGAAGATTGACGCATCCACGATTGCCATTGTGACCGGCGGGGCTTCGGGCCTTGGCAACGCCACGGCGCGGGCGCTGGCCGAAGCGGGCGCTCAGGTGACCCTGTTCGACATGAACGCCGATTTGGGCGCGGCAGAGGCCGCGGCCATCGGCGGCGCGTTCCAGTTGGTCGACGTGTCGAACCCCGAAAGCGTGTCGGCCGGTCTGGCCGCGGTGGCCGAACGCCACGGGGCGCTGCATGTCGCCGTCAATTGCGCCGGCATCGGCCCGGCGGCCAAGACCGTGTCGCGGGGCGCGGCGCACGATCCGGCCATGTTCGCAAAGACCATCGGCGTCAACCTGATCGGCAGCTTTAACGTCGCCAGCCAAGCCGCTGCGATGATGGCGAAAAATGAACCCATGGATTCCGATGGAGGTCGCGGCGTCATCATCAACACCGCGTCGGTCGCGGCCTATGAAGGCCAGATCGGGCAGGTAGCCTATGCCGCGTCGAAGGGCGGCGTCGTGGGCATGACCCTGCCGATGGCGCGCGACCTGGCACAGCTGGGCATCCGGGTCTGTACGATTGCGCCGGGCCTGTTCCTGACCCCGCTGCTGAAAAGCCTGCCGCAAGAGGTGCAGGACAGTCTTGGCGCGCAGGTGCCGTTCCCGTCGCGTTTGGGCGATCCGGCTGAATTTGCGTCGTTGGCCCGCCATATCGTGGAAAACAACATGTTGAACGGTGAGGTCATCCGCCTCGACGGTGCGATCCGAATGTCACCGCGCTGAGCGTTCGGTTTCAAGGCACTTGACCTCTGACGGTGGACACAGGCACCATGGCTGAAAAAACCATCGTCAGAGGCAGAGCAGATGAGCATTATTGACGACGAAGACGCCGAAGCCGAGTTCATGCACGACATCTACGGTGTCGGTGCGGATGACCGAGAGCCCAAGGTTTCGCGCAGCGGACCGGCCTATTGGCCGTTCGGCAAGCTGGTTGCGGTGCTTTGGGCGATCATATTCGGGGCTGTCTTTCTGAACATCTTCGTGATCTACAGCGCGTCCGGTACGTTTGGCGGGGTCACCTTTTCGCTTTGGCTGGTGATGCTTTGGGTGATCCCGATCACGCTGATCGCGGCACTGTGGCTGGCCCGTTGGGTGCGTGGCCTCGTGGAGCGCGAAGAGGCGATCTGAGCCCCGCTCAATCGCGTGCGCCCACCAGCCTGTCGATCGGGGCGTAGTCGTCCGTCAGCGGGATGGACCTTGCCGCAAGTTCGTCGACAAAGCCTTGGGACAGGGCGGCAAATTCAGTGCGGTCCGGGGACCTGACGGCAAAGCGGTCGGTCGGTGTGGGGGTCTTGCCCGCGACAATCACCATCACCACGCGTTCGCCCGGCTCTGGGCGGCGCGCTTCTGTCCAGAGTTCGATCTGCGGGAAGACCTGTTGCAGCGTGGCGATCAGGCTGCCCACCGCCGCCAGCCTGTCGGCATAGTCGATCACATTCATCAGATAGCTGCCGTCGGGCGTCAACCGCGTTTGCACAAGCTCAAAGAACTCTTTCGTCACAAGGTGTTGAGGCACAGCGGTGTCGGTGAAGGCATCGCCCACGATCACGTCGTACTGCGTCGGGTCATTGCGCAGCGCGCGCCGGGCATCTTCGTGCAAGATGCGGGCGGTGGCCGGGTCGAACCAGAAATCAGAGGCCGCAAGGGCGGTCACCGCAGGGTCGATTTCGGCAACGGTGATCTGCGTCAGCCCGCGCGTCGCAAACGAGCGGGGCAGGGCATAGTTGCCGCCGCCGATGAAGAAGCTGGAAAAATCCGGCTGCGGCGCGCGCAGGCGGGCCAGGGCGTCCAGCATGGCGGCGTGGTCGGTGAACATGGTTGTCGGCGCATCCTCAGCCGAGATCCCTTGAACAAGGTGGTCGATCACCAGCGCCCGGGTCGGTTTTGTCGGATCGGCGGCCACGTCGATGCTGCGCAGGCAGAAATATCGGCTTTCGAGGGTGCAGGGATTGGGCGCGGTGGCACCGAACAGGGCCAGGGCCGCGATGATCGTGGCGCTTGCACCGGGTATGACGATCGCGCGCCGGGCCAATAGGAAACACAACAGCGCGCCGGCAAGATAGACCAGCGTTACGGTTGCCAGTGTCCAGGCACTGCCGAGCCAGGATATGAAAACGAAACCTGCCAGCAACGTTCCCGCAATGGCCCCGACCGCTCCGGCGGCAAACATCGCCCCCAATGCGTGGCCTTGTCTGTCCGTGCCTGACAGCGAGACCTGCGTGAGGACCGGGGCAGGGATGCCGGCGAACAGCGACGGCAGGAAAAACGCCGACACCGTCAAGGCAGTGATTCCCGAAACTGGATGCGGAAACAGGCTCAACACAGGGACTGCGGTGGCACGCAGTGCCATGCCCGCCAGCGCCGTGGTGACAGCAGCCCCGAGCAAGGCCCAGCCGGTTGCCGCCAAGGCGCGGTCCAGCGGACGTTCCGCCAATCGGCCACCCCACCAGTGCCCTGCGGAAAACCCCGCCAGCACAACCGCGATGATCGAGGTCCAGGTATAGAGGGACATGCCCACATAGGGCGCCAACATCCGCCCGGCGACGATCTCGACCACCAGCGACGCAGCAGACACCGCGCCTTGCAACGTTACAAGCAGCCATAAAGGCACAGGACGCATTCAACCCTCCCGCAGCAAAGCGCCGAAGCGCAATGTCGCTTGCCTGTGGTGCGGCGTCCAGCGGGAAAGTCGCCGGGCAGGAAGGTTTTGTTCACCGGGTCTGCCTGCGGCAAAAAACCTCTGCTGAAAACCGCTTGCACAGTCGGCCCGGCAAGGCGACCGTCGCGGCGACAGGCCGCCAGGGTGCCCCCTCCCTTATTGAGCGGCTTTTCGTTTTCAAACGCAGGAGACCGCGATGCGCGCACCCGAAGACGCAGACGCCCGCCGGGCCATTGCCCCGCAGATTTGCTATCCCACCGATACTCTGCCGCGCTTGTCAGAGTTGCAGGTCGCGCGGGCGCTCGCGGGTTGGTCGAAGACGGCAGAGGTGTTGGTGCCGCCGCGCCAAGCGGCGTGCTTTCATGTCAGGGCCGGGCAGGCGTTCCGCATCACGTCCGTTGACGGGCCGCAGGTGGGCGACCTGAATCTTTGGAATTCCACGGACCTGTCCGAAAGGTTCTATTCCGGCAAGACCCGCGCCTTGCATGGCACCCATGTCACGACGGGTGATCGGCTTTGGTCATCTTTTCCGGCACTGCGCCCGATGGCGACGATCCTGCACGACAGCCTGGGCTGGTATGGCAAGGATGCATTCGGTGGCTCCGTGCATGATGTGATCGGCACGCGCTGTGATCCTTATACCCACAACCTGCTGGCGGGCGGGCAGTACCACCATTGCTGTCATTCGAACCTGACCCGCGCATTTGCCGATGCAACCGGCAAGACGTTGCACGAGGCAGAGGGATTCGTGCACGACGTGCTGAACGTGTTCATGTGCACCGGCTTTACCCGCGACACTGGCCAATATTTCATGAAGGCAAGCCCGGTGCGCACCGGCGATCATCTGGATTTCCTCGCTGAAATAGACCTTTTGGGCGCCCTGTCGGCCTGTCCCGGCGGTGATTGCAGTTTTGAACATTCCTCGGACACGGCCGCCTGCTACCCGTTGCTGGTCGAGGTGTTCAACACCGACGCCACCGCCGATTGGACACCGCCGTTGGTCAACGCCTATGACCGCAGCCACGGGCGATGAGGCTCGCCGGCCGATGGTCACGAATGGTGCTGGACAAGGTTTCTGGTAGGCCCGGCAGGACTTGAACCCGCAACCAAGGCGTTATGAGCGCCCTGCTCTAACCAATTGAGCTACAGGCCCACCGTGTCCGCCTGAGTAGCAGCTAGACCGCCCGCGTCAAGCATGGACGTTGCACCGGACCGCAGCTTGCGGTATCGGCCCCGGCAAGGCGCAAAAGAGGAGCCCGGACCATGAGCGACGGCAAGAACGGCATCACCTATGCCGATGCGGGGGTGGATATCGACGCGGGCAACGCGCTTGTGGATCGGATCAAGCCTGCTGCCAAGCGGACGGGCCGTCCAGGTACCATGTCTGCGCTTGGTGGCTTCGGCGCATTGTTCGATCTGAAGGGCGCGGGCTATACCGATCCGGTTCTGGTGGCGGCCACCGATGGCGTCGGCACCAAGCTGCGGATCGCGATCGACACTGGTCACGTCGACGGTGTCGGCATAGACCTTGTCGCGATGTGCGTGAACGATCTGGTCTGCCAGGGGGCAGAGCCACTGTTCTTCCTGGATTACTTCGCCACCGGCAAGCTTGATACCGACTCTGCCGCACGGGTGATCGAAGGCATCGCCGAAGGCTGCGTGCGCGCGGGCTGTGCGCTGATCGGCGGGGAAACCGCCGAAATGCCGGGCATGTACCCAGCGGGCGATTTCGACCTTGCGGGCTTTGCCGTGGGCGCGATGGAGCGGGGCACCGATTTGCCCGCAGGCGTGGCGCAGGGCGACGTGCTTCTGGGGCTGGCGTCGGACGGGGTGCATTCGAACGGCTACAGCCTGGTGCGCAAGCTGGTGGAGGTTTCGGGCCTGGGCTGGGATGCCGATTGTCCCTGGGCGGACGGCTCGCTTGGGGAAAACCTGCTGACGCCGACGCGCCTTTATGTGCGTCAGACGCTGGCGGCGATCCGTGCAGGCGGCGTGCATGCGCTGGCCCATATCACCGGTGGCGGGCTGACGGAAAACCTGCCCCGCGTTCTGCCCGAGGGGCTGGGCGCGCAGATCGACCTTGGGGCGTGGGACCTGCCGGGCGTGTTCTCCTGGATGCGCGGTGTGGGCGGCATGGCCGAGGCCGAGATGTTGAAGACCTTCAACTGCGGCATCGGCATGATCGTCGTCGTTGCCGCCGACCGCGCAGACGCGCTTGCGCAGCTTCTGGCGGACGAACGCGAAACCGTGCACCGGCTGGGCACCGTGGTGGCGGGGCAGGGCGTGTCCTACACGGGCGCGCTTTGATGAAACGCGTTGCCATCCTGATTTCCGGCGGTGGCTCGAACATGGTCAAGCTGGTCGAAAGCATGACCGGCGACCATCCGGCGCGGCCCGTGCTGGTGCTGGCCAACAGTGCCGACGCCGGCGGGCTGGACCGTGCCCGCGCGCTGGGGGTCGAGGCGGATTTCGTCGACCACCGCCCGTTCAAGGGCGATCGCGCCGCGTTCGAAGACGCGCTGCACGCCCGAATCCAGCACGCCCGACCCGATATCCTGTGCCTTGCGGGGTTCATGCGGGTTCTGACCGCGGGGTTCGTCGAGCACTGGCAAGGCCGGATGTTGAACATCCACCCCTCGCTTCTGCCGAAATACCGCGGGCTGCACACCCATGCGCGCGCACTCGACGCCGGCGACAGCGAACACGGCTGCACCGTGCACGAGGTCACCCCGGCGCTGGATGACGGCCCGATTCTGGGGCAAGCCCGCGTGCCCGTGCTGCCCGGCGACACGCCAGAGACATTGGCTGCGCGGGTTCTGGTGCAAGAGCACCGGCTCTATCCCTTGGTTCTGGAACGGTTTTCTCGTGGCGACCGCACGCCGGTCCTGCTGCCCTGACGGGCATTCTGGTCATTCGGTCACGATGCCGTTACAGTTTTCACCGGGTGAACGCGGTATAAATACAAAGAGAAAGACCAGACCCGAATGAAGACCATCACGACGACGGAAGAGCTTGCCGCTTTCTGCGACCGCGCGAAGGGACAGCCTTATGTTACGGTCGATACCGAATTCCTGCGCGAACGCTCCTATTACTCGAAACTTTGCCTTGTTCAACTGGCCTTGCCCGGCAAGGACGACGCCGATGCCGTGCTTGTCGATCCGCTGGTCGACGGCCTGGCGCTGGACCCGATGATCGAGCTGATGCGCGATGAAAGCATCGTCAAGGTGTTCCATGCCGCGCGCCAGGACATCGAGATTTTCTGGATCGACCACCAGGTGATTCCGACGCCACTGTTCGACACGCAGGTGGCTGCTATGGTCTGCGGCTTCGGAGAGCAGGTGGGCTATGAAACGCTGGTGCGCAAGATCGCCAAGGCGTCGCTGGACAAATCCAGCCGGTTCACCGACTGGTCGCGCCGCCCTCTGACCGATGCGCAAAAGACCTATGCTTTGGCTGATGTGACGCATCTGCGCCAGATCTATGAATTCCTCGATCGCAAGCTGGAGCAGACCGGCCGCCGCCGCTGGGTGCAGGAAGAGCTGGCGATCCTGATGAACCCCGACACCTATGTCACCCACCCCGAAGAGGCGTGGATGAAGATCAAGACCCGCTCGAACAGCCCGCGCTTCCTGGGTATCGTGCGGGCTCTGGCCACGTTCCGCGAAGCTTATGCGCAGCGCCTGAACATTCCTCGGTCTCGGGTGTTCAAAGACGACGCGCTGGTGGAATTGGCCTCGACCAAACCCACGAACATGGGAGAGTTGGGCCGGTCGCGACTGCTGCTTCGCGAGGCGCGCAAGGGCGATATCGCTGATGGCATCCTTGCGGCAATCCAGGACGGGCTGAACTGCCCGAAAGAAGACCTGCCGGAACCCGACACCTCGCGCGACAAGTTGCAGGTGAACCCGGCGCTGGCGGACCTGCTGCGGGTCTTGCTGAAGGCCAAGACCGAAAGTTCAGGCGTGGCGTCCAAGCTGATTGCGCCGGCGGCCGATCTGGATGCCATCGCGGCGGGCGAACGAGACGTGCCGGCGCTGACCGGCTGGCGTCGCGAAGTCTTTGGGGAGGACGCCCTGCGCCTGTGCGACGGTCAGATCGCACTGTCGGCCAAGGGCAACATGGTTCAGGTGATCGAACTGTGACCGCGCATCCCGGCGCGGCCCAGACGTTCGCCCCGGGCCGGGCTGTGCGCTAGCGGCGCGACGTCATGACGTTGCGTGCGCCGCGCACGCGGATGGTGCGGACGCCTGCAAGGTCATTGTCCGACAAGGTCACCGCGGCGGTCACAGAACGGGCAAAGTCGCTGCCGCCCAAGGGGCCGGGCCCCTGCAGCCGCTTCATGTCATAGGTCAGCACGCCGTTGCCGCTTTCCTCGTCATTCTTGACCAGACGCACATCGAACACGCCCAGGCGGTTCGAAACACCCGTTGCCTCGATCACCGCACCGCCGGGGCGCCGGTCGACGCGCAGTTCGGAAATTTCGGCGATCAACTGCCCGGCATAGGGTCCGACTTCTTTCTTTTCAAAGATCGACCGGCGGCGTGGAATCAGCGGGTTCACGTCGCCCTCTTGCACGACCTTGGTCGAACTTGCGCGACCGAACCAGTTGAACGGGTTCAGCCGGCTGTCGCGCACGGTTCCGCAGCTGCTCAGGACCAGCCCCGATACGATCAGGATCGAAAGTGCCCGCTTCATGATGTGTCAGCCCCCCTGGGTCGTCGTTCTCTCCGTGCTAACCGATTGCCGCGGCCTTGAAAAGCGCGAAGGCTCTGGACCTTTGGCGATGCGCCGCCTAGGTCTGAGCCTAGGCAGCAAAAGAGGTCCCGGATGGCACGTCCTGAATTCGAAGAGGTGGTCGAGGACTTCGAGTTTCTCGAGGATTGGGAAGACCGCTATCGCATGGTGATTGAAATGGGCAAAGCGATGGCGCCGATGCCCGACGCACTGAAAGTGCCCGCCACCAAGGTCAATGGCTGCGCCAGCCAGGTCTGGCTGCATCCGCAGATCGAGGGCGACACGTTCAACTTCCAGGGCGACAGCGATGCGATGATTGTGCGCGGCCTGATCGCGCTTTTGCACCGGCTTTACGACGGGCTGACGCTGGACCAGGTGCGCGCCGTCGATGCCAAGCACGAACTCGGACGGCTCGGGTTGAACGAACACCTGTCGTCTCAGCGCTCGAACGGGCTGCACGCGATGATCGAACGGATTCACCACTTGGCAGAGGCGTGAGGGGCGCTGCCCCTCTGTCGCCTGCGGCGCCATTCACCCCGAGGTATTTGGAAAACCAAAGACGGGGCAGGTGCGCGCGGTATTCCCGCCTTTGGTTTGCCAAATACCTTGGGGGTGAATGCGTGCCATGGCACGCAGGGGGGGCAAAGCCCCCCTACGCGTTGCCGTTGCCGGTAAAGCGCGCCGCGTCCGCGGCCGCGCGGCGGATCGCGTTCGATTTGTGCACGGTTTCCTGGTATTCGGCCTCGGGGTCGCTGTCATAGACCACACCGCCGCCGGCCTGGATATAGAGCTTGCGATCCTTCACCAGAGCGGTGCGCAGGGCGATACACATGTCCATGTCGCCGCCCGCGCTGAAATACCCCACCGCGCCGCCATAGACGCCGCGCTTTTCCGGTTCCAGCTCGTCGATGATTTCCATAGCACGCACCTTGGGAGCCCCTGACACGGTGCCCGCGGGCAGGCCAGCCAAGAGGGCCGACAGCGCGTCCTGATCCTTGCGCAGTTCGCCCACCACGTTCGACACGATGTGCATGACGTGGGAATAGCGTTCGATGATGAATTTTTCGGTCGGTTTGACGGTCCCGATCTTCGCCACGCGGCCGACGTCGTTGCGGCCCAGGTCGAGCAGCATCAGATGTTCGGCCAGTTCCTTCTTGTCGGCCAGAAGATCGGCTTCGTTGGCATTGTCCTGTTCCGGGGTCGCGCCGCGCGGGCGGGTGCCGGCGATCGGGCGGATCGTGACCTCGTTGCCGAAGACCCGGACAAGGATTTCCGGGCTGGCGCCGATCACCTGGAAGCCACCGAAGTTGAAATAGAACATGAAGGGCGAGGGGTTCGTGCGCCGCAGCGAGCGATAGAGCGCGAAAGGCGGCAGCGGGAAATCCTGCGTCCAGCGCTGCGCCGGAACGACCTGGAAGATATCGCCGGCGCGGATGTAGTCCTTTGCCTTTTCAACGGCTTGTTTATAGGCCTCGTGGCTGAAGTTCGACACCGGCGCGCCGGGCTCTTGTGCTTCACCCAGTTCGCGGCCGGCTTGCGGCAGGGCACGTTCGAGGTCGCGCACCGCGTCCATCACCCGTTCCGCGGCCTGCGCATAGGCCGCGCGCGCCGACAGCCCGTCGCTGACCCAGGCCGGGCTGACCACCGTCACCTCGCCCTTGACGCCGTCCAGAACGGCGACGACCGAAGGCCGCATCAGCACCGCGTCGGGCAGGCCGATGGGGTCTGGGTTCACGTTGGGCAGGTGTTCGACCAGGCGCACCATGTCATAGCCGATGTAACCGAACAGACCGGCGGCGGCTTGCGGCAGGTCAGCCGGCAGGTCGATCTTCGATTCCGCGATCAGTGCGCGCAGCGCGGCCAGCGGGTCGTCGGCCTGATCCTCGAAGGCGTCCGGGTCGAAACGGGCCATACGGTTCAGGCGGCTTTCCGGACCGTTGCACTGCCAGATCAGGTCAGGCTTCATCCCGATGATCGAATAGCGACCGCGCACCTCGCCCCCGGTTACGGATTCAAGAATGAAGGCGTCCTTGGCCGCGCCAGTCAGCTTCAGCATCAAAGAGACCGGCGTGTCGAGATCGGCGGCAAGCCGGGCATAGACCACCTGGTTCTGCCCGGCCTCGTAGGCGGTGGTGAACTCGGCGACTGTCGGGGTCAGGGTGGCCATGCATTCAGCCCTTACTGCATCGAGGAATGGACGGCGTTCAGCGACTGCTGGTCGATCTGAACGCCGGTGCGTAGCTGGATGTCGCTGGCCAGTGCGGTGAAAAGGTCCTGCGACAGCGCGCTGGCGGCTTGGCCCTTCAGCGCCTCGACCAGGAACTGGGCGTCGGCACTGTCCTTGTCGGCTGCGTGGATCGCGTCCAGTTGCAGGATGGCGACGGCATCGGGCAAGGGCAGCACGGCGGTTTCTCCTGCCTTCAGTCCGAACACGGTCTGCAAGGCGGTGCCGGGCAGGCCGGGCAGGAAATCGGTGCGGCTGCGCCCGGATTCGCTGGTCACCCCGGCAAGGCCAAGGTCTGCCAGCGTCTGGCCTTCGGTCATGCCATCGGTCAGCGCCTTGGCCTGCGCCTGCAGCGCGTCGATCATCTGCTGGGCTTCCCATGCGGCGGCGACCTGATCCTTGACGTCGTCGAAGGGAATCGGGGCTGGGGGTGTGGTGCCGTTCAGGCGGGCGGCGAACAGGCCGCCGTCCTCCAACTCCGCGATTTCGGGGTAGTCGTCGGTGGTCAGGCGCGCGGCCAGTTCACGGAACGATTGATAGCCCGCGATGTCGGCGTCCGAGCCTGGGAACCAGTTGACCTGACCCAGTTGCATTTCGGTTTCCTGTGCCAGGTCTTCCAGCGTGGCACCGCCGGCCAGCATGTCCTCGTTGGGTTCGTTCATGTCGCGGATCACACGGCGGGCACGGTCCAGCGCAAGATCGTCTCGCAGTTCGGCGCGTGCGTCCTCAAAGCTGGTCTCCTGCGCCGGCAGCACCGCGTTCACGCGAAACAGTGCCGGGCCAAGTGCAGTGGGCAGCGGGCCGACAACGGTGCCCGGCTCTGCGGCAAAGACGCCGTCACCGGCGGTGTCCAGGTCGGTTTTGGTCACGTCCCCCATGTCGGTGTCGGCCAGGTCAAGGCCGCGGCGCGTGACCTCGGTTTCGAAATCGCTTTCGCCGGTGCGGATGCGTGCGGCGGCTTCTTCGGCCTTGGTGTCGTCGGCATAGGCCAGACGTTCCACCAGTCGGCGTTCGGGACGGATATAATCGACCAGACGTTCGGCATAGGCGTCGCGCAGCGCGGCCTCGTCAACCTCGACCGTATCAAGGATCATGTCGGGCGTGATCCAGACATAGGTGATGTCGCGGGTTTCGGGGCTGGTATAGGCAGCGATATTGGCGTCATAGTAGGCCCTCAGCGTCGCATCGTCGGCCACTGGCAAGCCCGTGGTCAGCGCGCCGCGGTCCAGCAGGACCCAGCTGAAATCGCGGGTCTCAAGCGCATAGTTCACCAGCGTATCGACATAGATGTCCGGCATGGTGTTGCCTGCCAGGACCGCGCTTTGCAGGATGGTGCGGGCGGACTCGTCGCGCAGCTCTTCTTCGAAGGCGGCCTCTTTCATGCCGATGTTGCGCAGAGCAAAGGCATAGGTTTCCCGGTCAAAACTTCCGTCGGCGCCCTTGAACGCGCCGATTTGTGTCAGTTGCCGCGCGATTTCAGCATCGCCCACCGACAGGCCCATGGCCGCCGCTTCGCCGTCCAGTGCGCGGGTGGTCACCAATTGTGCCAGAACGCGCTGGTCCAGCCCCTGGGCGCGGGCCTGCTGAAAGGTCACCGGCTGGCCGGTCTGTGCTTCTTGTGCACGCATTTCCTGACGCAAGGCCCGGACATAGCGATCAACGGTGATCTCCTTGTCGCCGACAGCGCCGACCGTCTGGATACGGCCCCCGAAATTGGTGGTACCAAAGCCCGCCAGACCGACGAACAGCATCCCCATCAGCACCCAGAGAACCACCTTCTGGATGTCGACTTTCTTCTTGGCGGCCATGTGTCTTCCCTTGCCCTGTTGGGGTTTTGCAGGGTTGTCTACGCCGCCCCGTCCCGGGGGGCAAGGGGCCATGGCAGCGCCTTGAGCCGGGCAAACAGCGTTTTGATCTTGTCCGCGTCGATATTGGCATAGGCGATGCGCAGATGGCGCGCGCCGGATGGATCGGTCTCGGGCACGAACATGGTTCCGGGCAGGGCCAGGATGCCCGCCTCGGACACCAGTGCACGCGCCAGTCTGTCGGATGACATCTCGAACGGGTGTTCGACGTAGGCGAAATATGCCCCCAGCCCCTTCAACCGCCAACCGCGGTCTTGCAACGCAGGGAACAGGTCGCGGATCGCGGCGCGGCGGCTGGCGATCTCGTCGCGCTCCTGCGCCACCCATTGATCCAGGTTTTGCAAGCCCCAAAGCGCCGCGCGCTGGCCCAGGCCGCTGGGGCAGATGGTGACGGTATCGATGAATTTCTCGACCTCGGGCATCAGACAAGGGTGGCCGACCAGCGCGCCGACGCGGTGGCCGGTCAGCCGGTAGGATTTCGAAAAGCTGTAAAGCTGGATCAGCGTCTGGTCCCAGCCATCGCCGCTCAACAGGTCATGCGGCGCGCCCGGCTGGCTGTGGAAATCGCGATAGGTCTCGTCGACGATCAGTTTCAGCCCGGTCTCTGCCGCAAGGTCGAAAAACGCGCGGATCAGGGCAGGCGGGTATTCCACACCGCCGGGGTTGTTCGGGCTGACCAGAACGATGGCACGGGTGGCAGGGGTGATCAGCCGGCGGGCATCGTCGGGATCGGGCAGCAGACCGGCGTCGGTGGGCAGCGGCTGGGCGGTGACACCCGCCATGTCCAGCCACATCTTGTGATTGAAATACCAAGGGGTTGGCAGGATGACCTCATCGCCCTTGCCACAGATCGCGGCGATGGTCGCGGCAAAGGCCTGGTTGCAGCCCGACGTGATCGCCACCTGGTCCGCAACGACCATGCCGCCATAGTGCCGTGCCCAGCTTGCGGCCAGCTCGGCCCGCAGCGGCGCGATGCCCAGATCGGCGCTGTAAAGATGCGTTGCGGTTTCTTGCAGCGCCTCGGCCATGGCGGCGATCATGCCATCGGGGGGCGGCAGCACGGGGGCGGCCTGGCTGACGTTGATCAGGGGGCGGTCAGCAGGGAAAGTCACATCTTTCAACCAGCGCGCTGCCTCGGGTACGGGACTGGGAAAGGTGGTTTGTGTAATTGTCGTCATGCGCGGCCCCCTTTGGTCAATCGCCGCAGTAGGGGCGCGCCGCCCGGCCCATGTCAAGCCCGGGCCCTGCTGTCTTTGGTTTTCCAAATACCTCAGGGGGTCGGGGGGACAGCGTCCCCCCGTTTCGCCGAAGACACCGCCCGGTCAGTCCTTGCCGCGATAGGGCTCGACGTATTGCAGCGCCATGTCCCAGGGGAAGAAGATCCACGTATCCTGGCTGACCTCTGTGATGAAGCTGTCAACCATCGGACGCCCCATCGGCTTGGCATAGACGGTGGCGACCGTGGCCTTGGGCATGGTCTTGCGCACCACTTCCAGCGTACGGCCGGTATCGACAAGGTCGTCAATGACCAGAACCCCGGTGCCGTCGCCGACATATTCCATGTTCGGTGACTTGATCACGCGCGGTTCGCTCTGGGTCTGGTGGTTGTAGCTTTTCACGCTGATCGTATCGACGATGCGAATGTCCAGTTCGCGCGCGACGATCATCGCCGGGGCCATGCCGCCACGGGTGATGGCCACCACGGCGCGCCAGGCGCCGTCGTCGGGGCCTTGCTGGTCCAGCCGCCAGGCCAGTGCCCGTGCGTCGCGGTGCAGCTGGTCCCAGCTGACGTGAAAGCCCTTTTCATGCGGCAGTTGATTGACCATGACGATGCTCCTGAAATGCGATTGGCAAGGGCTATACGTCACGCGGGGATTGCCGCGCAAGCCTGCCTTATCGCCCGAACAGCAACCGCAGCCCCAGTGCCCCGAGGATGAGCGCCGCCGCACGGTCCACAACATGTTTGACAGACATGTACCCGGCCCGTGCCGCAGGGGTCGCCATCAGCCCGGCAAAGCCTGCATAAAAGATCAGTTCGACCAGGAAATGATTCAGCACGATCACCGCCTTGGCACCCAGCGTCATGTCGGCGGGAAAGATCACCACAAGGACCGAGGCGGCGAACAGCACCGACTTCGGGTTCGACAGGTTCACCAGCACCCCGTCGCGAAAGGCATGGTGGCTGGTGCCCTGGGTTTCGGTCACCGATTTGCGGGCATCTCGCCACATCAGCCAGGCGATCCGCATTAGGTACGCCGCGCCGGCAATTTTCATCACCAGGAAGGCTGCGGGAAACAGGGTGAACACCACCTCAAGCCCAGTAGCGCCGCGCCGGTCCAGGCCGCCGCCATCAAGCCCAGACCCGCGCCGGTGGCCATGCCGCGCCGAAATCCGCCGGAAATCGCCTGCCGCAGCAGGAACAGCAAGGCCGGCCCGGGCGACGCCATCGCCGCCAGTAGCGTCAGGTTGAAAGCAAGAACATGGGTCCAGTCGATCGCAAGGCTCCTTTGGCTCTTTCGGCATTGGGCTTGCTTCGCAGCGGGCTGTCAAACGACAATGCCCCGGCACAGGGCCAGGGCATCGAAACCGCAAGCAAACGGTCGGAAATAGCTTAGTCCTTGGACATGTCCGGCGCGTCCACCGCCTTCATGCCAACCACGTGATAACCGGCATCTACATGCATGACTTCACCCGTCACACCCGAGCCCAGGTCGGACAGAAGGTAAAGTGCGGACTTGCCGACATCGTCGATGGTCACATTGCGGCGCAGGGGCGAATTGTATTCGTTCCATTTCATGATGTAGCGGAAGTCGCCGATGCCGCTGGCCGCCAGCGTCTTGATCGGCCCGGCCGAGATCGCGTTTACGCGAATGCCGTCCTTGCCCAGGTCTTCGGCCATGTAGCGCACCGATGCTTCCAGCGCGGCCTTGGCGACACCCATCACGTTGTAATGGGGCATCACGCGTTCCGCACCGTAATAGGTGAGCGTGACGGCCGAACCGCCAGCGTTCATCATCTTCTCGGCGCGCTGCATCACCGCAGTGAAGCTGTAGACAGAAATATCCATCGACATGGTGAAATTTGCGCGGCTCGTGTCCACATACCGGCCACGCAGTTCATTCTTGTCAGAGAAGCCAATCGCATGAACCACGAAATCCAGGCTGTCCCAGTGCTGTTTCAGCCCGTCGAACAGGGCGTCGATCGACGCTTCTTCGGCGACGTCGCATTCCAGCACGATCGCGCTGCCCAGTTTTTCGGCAAGCGGGCCGACGCGCTTTTTCAGCGCTTCCCCCTGGTAAGAGAACGCCAACTCTGCACCGGCGTCCGCCAAGGCCTTTGCAATGCCCCAAGCGATGGATTTGTCGTTTGCAAGGCCCATGATGAGCCCGCGTTTCCCTGCCATTAGCTGGTTGGCCATGCCAATTTCTCCGCCTGTCCGTTTCCTCATTGCTTTAGGCGAGTTGCATCTCGGCATCAAGACCAAGAGGATACGCAAGGTAAGGCTTGCACCATAGGTGCATTTCAGGCACTTGAATCAACTTAGGAGTGAATGAATGAGTGACCGGACGGGTATTTTTGCGGGTGACGATCCGTTTGTCATCGCGCGGCGCTGGTTGGCCGAGGCCGAGGACAGTGAAATCAACGATCCCAACGCGATTGCGCTTTCGACCGTCGACACGGACGGATTGCCGAACGTACGGATGGTGCTGCTGAAGGAAATCGAGGACGACGCGTTCGTGTTCTATACCAACTATGGCAGCACCAAGGCGCAGGAAATCGAAACGGCCGGGAAGGCTGCGTTCGTGATGCACTGGAAATCGCTGCGGCGGCAGTTGCGGGTGCGGGGCACCGTCACCCGGGAGGACGGTCCCCAGGCGGATGACTATTACGCGTCGCGGTCACTCAAAAGCCGGCTTGGCGCCTGGGCATCGCATCAATCGCAGCCTTTGGCGTCGCGGGCGACCCTGATGGCAGAGGTCGCCAAGATCACCGCGACCCACGGGCCCAGCCCGAAGCGCCCGCCGTTCTGGGGTGGCTATAGGATTTCGCCGGTTGAAATCGAGTTCTGGGCCGATGGTGCATTCCGGTTGCACGATCGTTTCGTCTGGCGGCGTGTGACGCCACGGGACGGGTGGTATATCACGCGGCTTTCGCCGTAAAACTCGTGTAACATGGGCTGAATTTCGTGTCACACGAACTGTAAACGCAGGAAGTTTGAGGTTTTTTCTTGAAAATCCTGCGGTAAAGACTGAAAAACATCTTGGGGATGAGAAGAGCGGGAACTTAGGTGACGTATCAGGATAACAAGACGCAACGCGTCGTGGGCAAGGTGAAATGGTTCGATCCGGTTAAGGGGTTTGGCTTCGTTATCAGCGACGAAGGCGGTCCGGACATCCTTTTGCATGCGAACGTGCTGCGCAATTTCGGGCAGTCGTCAGTCGCGGATGCAGCCCGGATTGAAATCATGGTGCAACGCACTGATCGCGGTGCGCAGGCAACCGAGGTGGTGCGGATCGACCCGCCCGAGGGCAGCAAGGAACTGCCCCTGGCTGACTTTGCCGAATTCGACCCAGAGGAAATTGCCGCCGCGCCGCTGCTGCCGGCGCGGGTGAAATGGTTCGACAAGGCCAAGGGGTTTGGCTTCGCCAATGTGTTCGGCAAATCCGACGACGTGTTTCTGCATATAGAGGTGCTGCGCCGGTCTGGCCTTTCGGACCTGTTGCCGGGTGAGGCGCTGGCGATCCGTGTGATTTCCGGCAAGCGGGGCCTGATGGCCACCGAGGTAAGCGCATGGGAAAATGCCATCGCCTGATCGCGTCCGTCTGTGTCGCGCTCGCTCTTGCGGCGGGCAGCGCGCGGGCAGACTGCCAAGGCGACCGCGTCAGTTTGCGCGGTGACTGGGGAAGCGCTAGCTTTTCCGCTGAAATCGCAGGCACATCCGAAGAGCGTGCCAAGGGGCTGATGTTCCGGGAAACCATGCCACGGTTTTCCGGCATGCTGTTCGTATACGATAGCCCACGGCAGGTTGCATTCTGGATGCGCAATACGCTGATCCCGCTGGATATGATCTTTGCCGATGCGCGGGGCGTGGTCCAGCGTGTGCATGCCAACGCAAGACCGCTGGACGAAACGCCGATTCCCGGCGGACCGGGGATTCAATACGTGTTGGAAATCAACGGCGGGATGGCAGCGTTGCTGGGCATCGACGCGGGCAGTCAGTTGCAGCATCCCGCGATTGATCAGGCGCTGGCGGCCTGGTCCTGCGATCCTTCTTGAATCCTGAGCAGATTCACCTTTTCAATCCCGTCCGGTGCCGTTAAACGGAAGCCCTGTTCGGGGCGTAGCGCAGCCTGGTAGCGCGACGGTTTTGGGTACCGTAGGTCGTAGGTTCGAATCCTATCGCCCCGACCAGAATCACTCAGCCAAAAATATGGAAATTCTGCTTAGATGTTGTGGATGGCACACACCCACACACTAGAGCTTGTTTTTTGGTCACCTTCACCAAAACTGTTAACACCTGTGGATAAGTCCCCCGCAAGGGACGGTTTTTCACGCGCTTTCCGGGGCTTTCCAAGCCGTCGATTTGTGGATGAATCGGGTGGCATTCCGGCCGTCTGCACAACCGGAGCATGGTCAATCGGAAAACTGTGGTTTCTGTCCTAAAAATGCTGTTGACCCTGTCACAAGATTTACGTCAGATTGTGCGGGTCGGCTGGGGTAGCCACTATATCTAGTGCTGACGTGGCGGGGCAAAACGCACCTTACAATGTAGGTTGATCAGGGGATGGCGCGCATGTGCAGGCGGCGCGCAAGGTGTCCTTTTGTCCAGTCAATTCGGGTCGCGACCGCGCGGCGATACAGGGCAAAAAAGGGACAATGGGGCATCCATGAAAATCGAACGTAAGTTTACAACGGCAGGGCAGGACGCCTACGACGGCATCGAGTTCATCACCACCGCATCGGAAATCCGCAACCCGGACGGCAAAGCGGTGTTCCAACTGGACAATGTCGAGGTTCCGGCCTCCTGGAGCCAGGTTGCCAGCGACGTGATCGCGCAGAAATACTTCCGTAAAGCCGGCGTGCCCGTCGCGCTGAAGAAAGTCGCCGAAGAGGGCGTGCCAGAGTTCCTGTGGCGCTCTGAGCCCGAGAGCGCCGATACCGAGCGCACCGGCGAAACATCGGCCAAGCAGGTGTTCGACCGTCTGGCGGGCGCCTGGACCTATTGGGGCTGGAAAGGCGGCTATTTCTCGACCGAGGCCGACGCACAGTCCTATTACGATGAAATGCGGTTCATGCTGGCCAAGCAGATGGCCGCACCGAACAGCCCGCAGTGGTTCAACACCGGCCTGCACTGGGCCTATGGCATCGACGGTCCGGGCCAGGGCCACCACTATGTCGACTACAAGACCGGGGAACTGGTCAAATCGAAATCCGCCTATGAACACCCGCAGCCGCATGCCTGCTTCATCCAGTCGGTCAGCGACGACCTGGTGAACGAGGGCGGCATCATGGACCTTTGGGTGCGCGAGGCGCGCCTGTTCAAATACGGTTCGGGCACCGGCACCAACTTCTCGTCGCTGCGGGCCGAGGGCGAATCCCTGTCGGGTGGCGGCAAGTCGTCGGGGTTGATGGGCTTCCTGAAGATCGGCGACCGGGCGGCCGGCGCGATCAAGTCGGGCGGCACCACGCGCCGCGCCGCGAAGATGGTGATCTGCGACGCGGACCACCCCGATATCGAGGAATTCATCAACTGGAAGGTCAAGGAAGAGCAGAAGGTCGCCAGCATCGTCGCCGGGTCGAAGATGCACGAGAAGATGCTGAACGGCATTTTCGATGCGATCCGCAGCTGGGACGGGGCCGAGGCCGACGCCTATGACCCCAAGGTCAACGAAAGCCTGAAGGCCGCGGTGCGCGCCGCCAAGGGCGTGATGATCCCGGAAACCTATGTCAAGCGCGTGCTGGACTATGCGCGGCAGGGCTATGCCAGCATCGAATTCCCGACCTATGACACCGACTGGGACAGCGAAGCCTATGCCAGCGTGTCTGGCCAGAATTCCAACAACTCGATCCGCGTGACCGATGCCTTCCTGCAGGCGGTGAAGGATGATGCCGACTGGGAGCTGATCCGCCGCACCGATGGCAAGGTCGCCAAGACCATCAAGGCGCGCGACCTGTGGGAACAGGTGGGCCACGCGGCCTGGGCCTGTGCCGATCCGGGCATTCAGTTCCACGACACCGTCAATGCCTGGCACACTTGCCCGGCGGATGGCGAGATCCGCGGTTCGAACCCGTGCTCGGAATACATGTTCCTCGATGACACGGCGTGCAACCTGGCGTCGATGAACCTGCTGACCTTCCTCAAGGACGGCAAGTTCCAGGCCGAGGATTACATGCACGCCACCCGTCTGTGGACGCTGACGCTGGAAATCAGCGTGATGATGGCGCAATTCCCGTCCAAGGAAATCGCGCAACTGTCCTATGACTTCCGCACGCTGGGCCTGGGCTATGCCAATATCGGCGGCCTGCTGATGAACATGGGCTATTCCTATGACAGCGACGAAGGCCGCGCGCTGTGCGGCGCGCTGACCGCGATTCTGACCGGCGTGTCCTATGCGACCAGCGCGGAAATCGCCGGGGAACTGGGTGCTTTCGCGGGCTATGCTCGCAACAACGACCATATGCTGCGCGTCATTCGCAACCACCGCAACGCCGCCTATGGCGCGACAGAGGGCTATGAAAACCTCGCGGTCAAGCCGGTGCCGCTGGATCACGCCGGGTGCCCGGATGTGAAACTGGTTGACCTTGCGATGAAGAGCTGGGACGAGGCGCTGCGCCTTGGTGAAAAGCACGGCTATCGCAATGCGCAGGTGTCGGTCATCGCGCCGACCGGCACGATCGGGCTGGTGATGGATTGCGACACCACCGGGATCGAACCCGATTTCGCGCTGGTGAAGTTCAAGAAGCTGGCCGGTGGCGGCTATTTCAAGATCATCAACCGGTCGGTTCCCGCCGCGCTGGAAAAGCTGGGCTACTCGTCCAGCCAGATCGAGGAAATCGTCAGCTATGCCGTGGGTCACGGCACGCTGGGCAACGCGCCGGGCATCAACCACACCGCGCTGATCGGTCATGGCTTCGGCCCGGCCCAGATCGAGAAGGTGGAAAAGGCGCTGGCGACGGCCTTTGACATCCGCTTTGTCTTCAACCAGTGGACGCTGGGCGAAGAGTTCTGCAAGGGCGTGCTGGGCATCCCGGCGGACAAGCTGAACGACCCGACCTTCGACATGCTGCGCCACCTGGGCTTTACCAAGTCCGACATCGACGCCGCCAACGACCACGTTTGCGGGACGATGACGCTGGAAGGCGCGCCGTTCCTGAAGGACGAACACCTGTCGATCTTCGATTGCGCCAATCCCTGCGGCAAGAAGGGCAAGCGCTTCCTGTCGGTCAACAGCCACATCACCATGATGGCGGCGGCGCAGTCCTTCATCTCGGGCGCGATTTCCAAGACGATCAACATGCCGAACTCGGCCACGATCGAGGACTGCCAGAAAGCCTATGAACTGTCGTGGTCGCTGGGGGTGAAGGCCAACGCGTTGTACCGCGACGGCTCCAAGCTGTCGCAACCGCTGGCGGCGGCCCTGGTCGAGGATGACGAGGACGCGGCAGACGTGCTGGAAGCCGGCACGCCGCAGGAAAAGGCGCAGGTTCTGGCCGAGAAGATCGTCGAAAAGGTGGTCATCAAGGAGATCATCAAGTCGCAGCGCACCAAGATGCCGGAACGCCGCAAGGGCTATACCCAGAAGGCGGTTGTCGGCGGTCACAAGGTGTATTTGCGGACCGGCGAATACGAAGACGGCAGCCTTGGCGAGATCTTCATCGACATGCACAAGGAAGGGGCTGGCTTCCGGGCGATGATGAACAACTTCGCCATCGCCGTGTCCGTGGGCCTGCAATATGGCGTGCCGCTGGAAGAGTTCGTGGATGCGTTCACCTTCACCAAGTTCGAACCGGCGGGCATGGTGCAGGGCAACGATTCTATCAAAAATGCAACCTCGATCCTGGACTACATCTTCCGCGAACTGGCGGTGTCTTACCTGGATCGCACAGATCTGGCCCATGTGAAGCCCGAGGGCGCAACCTTTGACGACATCGGACGTGGCGAGGAAGAGGGCGTGTCGAACGTCAAGGAACTGTCGGAATCGGCCGCGTCCAAGTCGCTCGAAGTGCTCAAGCAGATCAGCTCGACCGGGTACTTGCGCAAGCGTCTTCCGCAGGAACTGATCGTGTTGCAGGGCGGTGCCGCTGGGGCGGTGGCCTTTGACCTCGGCAAGGACCCGTCGCACGCGCTGGCCACGCTGGTGCCCGAAACCAAGATCGTCGCAACCGCAGCGACATCGGCCACGGCGATGAACGCGGCGACGCGGGCGCGGATGCAGGGCTACGAGGGCGAAGCCTGTGGCGAATGCGGCAACTACACGCTGGTGCGCAACGGCACCTGCATGAAGTGCAACACCTGCGGCTCTACCTCGGGGTGCAGCTAAGGACGTCGCCTGCGCGGCCCAACCGGGGCGCGCAGGCAGCAGGGAGGGCTACCAATTCCGGGGCGCGCTCTGCACGGTTCCGGGGCCGGTGCGCTGGCCCTGAACGCAGGTAAGGCCACAGGCAAAAACAGCACGCGGGCGGTACCAGAACAGAGCCTTACCAGCGAAACTCAAGGGGTCTCTTTCGAGGCCCCTTTTTTCGTGTCGGGCACACGTTGCGGCGTGCGGCTGAGGTCATTGCCCGCGGCGGCGGCCTTGCGGGCCAACGCAACGAATGTTGCCCGTTCTTCGGTGCTCAACCCTGTCAGGATGTCTGGTTGCAGGTCCTCCACGATGGGTGACAGCCGCGCCAGTAGGCTGCGACCGGCATCAGTCAGATCCAGCACGCGCGCGCGGCGGTCCTTTTGGTTGACGCGGCGCAGGATCAGCCCCTTGGACAGCAGCCGGTCCACCACGCCGCCGATGGTGGCCCGGTCATATGCGATCAGCCCGGCCAGCGTGGCCTGATCGATTTCGGGGTTGTCGGCCAGTGCCGTCATGGCCGCGAATTGAACCGGTGTCAGGTCGAGGCCCGCGTGTTTCATCCGCGCCTGGAACACCGATGTCGAAATCTGGTTGAGCCGCCGGATCAGGTGCCCGGGCATGTCTTCCATCATCATTCTGTCGGTGTTCCTGTGATCTGCGGGTGGGTCATATGTATGCGTACCAGTTAGAACTAGGCCCGGGAAGTCCCCGATCAATGCCCGGACGAAAGGGATTGACAGGGCCGGGGGCAAGGGGCCTCCTGTCGGGTGGGAAGAGAAGGGGAAAGAATGACTTACGTATTGCCACCGATGGAAATTCCATCGCTGCCCGTGGTCGGAACCGAGGCGCGTTTCGCGTTGCGTCGGGTGTTCTGCGTGGGCCGTAACTATGCCGCCCACGCGCGCGAAATGGGCAAGGATCCAGACCGTGAACCGCCGTTCTTTTTCATGAAACCCGCCGATGCGGTGGTGGGGGGCGGGGTGACGATCCCCTATCCGCCGGAAACCAGCAACCTGCAACACGAAGCCGAACTGGTCGTCGCCATCGGTAAGGGAGGTATGAACATCACCCAGGACGATGCGCTGGGTCACGTCTGGGGCTATGCCATTGGCAACGATCTGACCCGCCGCGATCTGCAGGGCGTGGCCAAGGAATTGGGCCGGCCCTGGGATTGGGGCAAAGGGTTCGACAATTCCGCCGTTGTCGGGCCGGTGCATCCGGTCAGTGCGGTCGGGCATCTGACCGCGGGCGCGATCACTTGCACCGTGAACGATGCGCTGCGCCAAGAGGGTGATCTGTCCGACATGATCTGGGACGTGCCCGAGGTGATCTCGATCCTGTCGCGCAGCATGGCGCTGCGCCCGGGCGACCTGATCATGACAGGTACCCCCGCGGGTGTCGGCAAGCTGGTGCCGGGCGATACCTGCACCGTTGACATTGCAGGTCTCGGGACTTTGACAACCACTATTGGCGCACCGCTATGACACTTGTTCTGCACAACTATTTCCGCTCGTCCACCTCGACCCGGTTGCGCGCTGCGCTGCACCTGAAGGGGCTGGACTACGACTATGTTGCTTACGCGTTGAAGGAGGGGGCCCATAAACGCCCCGATTTCCTGGCGCGCAACCCCGCCGGTCTGGTGCCAGTGCTGGAAACCGAAGACGGCGCGTTCCTTGCCCAGTCGATGGCCATCATCGAATGGCTGGACGAAACCCACCCCGAACCGCCGTTGTTGCCCGCCGATCCTTTGGGGCGGGCGCGGGTGCGTGCGCTGGCGCAGATGATCGCCTGCGACATACATCCGCTCAATAACTTGCGGGTTCTGAAACGGATCGCGTCGCAATTCGGCGCCGATGCAGAGGCGCAAAAGGCGTGGTTCACGCATTGGGTGACCGAAACCTTCGATGCGCTGGAACTCTGCCTGTCGGAAAGCGCGCAGACGGGTAGATTCTGCCATGGTGACACGCCGGGGCTTGCAGATACCTGTCTTTATGCGCAGGTCTGGAACAATCGGCGCTTCGACATCGACACGTGTCACTGGCCGGTGATCTCGCGCATCTTCGAGGCCTGCGAGTCTTTGCCCGCGTTTGCCGCTGCGGCCCCGGCCAACCAGCCGGATGCCGAGTGACTATTGGGGGCGTAAAGCGATCGCGAGAGGCTGGATGACAGTCGCTAACAGCGCGTGTTCTGATCGGGCTGTTGGTAGAGTTGCGTTTTCCAAGCCTCTGAAATCATTCGGGACGATTATTTTCTTGCGCAATGGTGGGGAAGTGGGAAACATTCTGTTGGACAGAGATAGTTATGTTCTATATCTATATCTCGACTCGCAGAGTGAGGAGCATGTGCTGCGGTTCAGGGGAGGAGCGGGAGGCTGGCACTGTCATATACAGTTGGGCCGGTTGGCGACAGGGGGATATCCCCTTGGGCGCATCACGCTTTTGCGCCCTGATCCCCTACCGGTTCCGATTGACGAGGCGCGGCCGCAAGTGGCAGCGTGACAGATGCCGGGGCGGCGCAAGATTGCCCTGCAAGACACTGATCAACGGGAGGAAAAGATGATCAGCAAACGTAAATTTGCAAAACTGGCAGGCGCAACCGCGCTGGCAACCATGATGGCGGCGGGTGCGGCCATGGCGGCCGATGTGACGTTGCGGATGCATCAGTTCCTGCCGGCGCTGGCCAACGTTCCCAAGAACGTGCTGCAGCCCTGGGCTGACAAGATCATGGCAGAGTCGGGTGGCCGGATCGAAATCCAGCACTTCCCCTCGATGCAGCTGGGCGGCAAGCCGCCGGAACTGATCGACCAGGCCATCGATGGCGTTGCCGATATCGTCTGGACCGTGGCCGGGTACACTCCGGGCCGTTTCCCGCGTGCCGAAGTGTTCGAACTGCCCTTCACCATGACCGACGCAGGGATCATGTCCGAGGCGTATTGGAAGCTGGCCGAAGAAACCATGATGGACGTCGACTTCAAGGACTTCAAGGTTCTGGGTCTGTGGGTGCACGGCCCTGGCGTGATCCATTCCGTCGACCCGATCGTCAACGTGTCGGACCTGAATGGCGTCAAACTGCGCGCACCGACCCGCGTGACCAACATGCTGATGAAAAACCTGGGCGCGACCCCGGTCGGCATGCCGGTTCCCGCGATCCCCGAAGCGCTGTCCAAGGGCGTGGTTGATGCGACCATCATCCCGTGGGAAGTTGTCGGCGCTCTGAAAGTGGCCGAACTGGTGGACAACCACACCGAATTCCCCGGCAAAGCGCTTTACACCACGGCGTTCATCTTCGCGATGAACAAGGAAAAGTATGACTCCCTGCCAGACGATCTGAAAAAGGTGATCGACGACAATTCCGGTCTGGAATTCTCGATCTTCGCCGGCACCCAGATGCAGGCCGACGATGCGGGGCCGCGGGCATTCGCGGTTGAGAATGGCAACAACATCATCCAGCTGACCCCTGACCAGGTGGCAGAGTGGGAGGCGGCCTCGGCGTCGACCACCGAACAGTGGATTGCCGAAACCAATGCCGCCGGCATCGACGCAGAGGGCTTGATCGCCCGCGCGAACGAACTGCTGGAAGACGCGGCGAAGTAAGCTCACACTTCCCGGCCGGGCAGGCCCTGGCCGGGAAACCCCTTAACTTCCTTTCACAAGAGGCTTGGCATGCTTGGCTTCATGACGAAGCTCGCGCGTTTCATGGCGCTGCTTGGGGGCGTCGTCCTCTCGGCGCTGGTGGTGCTGACATCGATCAGCATCCTGGGGCGCGGGTTGAATACCTTTGGTCACAGCGATTTTCTGACCGGTCTGTCGCAGGGCGCGGCCGATTGGCTGATCGGCACCGGGGTCAGTCCGCTGAACGGTGATTTCGAACTGGTCGAATCCGGCATCGCCTTCGCGATCTTCGCCTTCTTGCCGATCTGCCAGCTTTATTCCGCCCATGCGACGGTCGACGTGTTCACCAACATGCTGCCGAGAAAGACCAACAAACTGCTGATCACCTTCTGGGAAATCGTGCTGTCCGCGGTGATGATCCTGATCGCGCTGCGCCTGTTCGAAGGCATGATGAACAAGATCGACAACGGCGAAACCACGTTCCTGTTGCAATACCCCGTCTGGTGGTCTTTCGCAGCCAGCCTTGTCGCTGCCGTCGTGGCCGCCATCGTGGCGATCTATTGTGCCGTTGCCCGCGTGATCGAACTGATCTCGGGGCGTCCCATGATGCCTGACTCTGGAGGAGCGGTCCATTGACACTGCTTGAACTGGGCTTTTGGTCCTTTCCCGTCCTTCTGCTGATGATCTTTCTGCGCGCGCCGATCGGGCTGGCCATGTTCCTGTGCGGAATCGGCGGGCTCTACCTGGCGATGGGCGACAGCACCATGTTCATGGCCAAGCTGAAGACAGAGGCATACACGACCTTCTCCAGCTATTCGCTGACCATCATTCCGATGTTCCTGCTGATGGGGCAATTCGCGACCCTGTCGGGCATGTCCTCGGCGCTGTTCAAGGCCGCTGAAAGCTGGCTGGGGCACCGCAAGGGCGGCGTCGCGATGGCGTCGGTCGGGGCCTGCGCAGGGTTCGGCGCGATCTGCGGATCGTCACTGGCCACGGCCGCCACGATGAGCCGCGTGGCCCTGCCGGAATTGCGCCGGTATGGCTATTCCGGGGGCTTTTCGACCGCAACGCTGGCTGCGGGGGGCACGCTGGGCATCCTGATCCCACCGTCGGTCATCCTGGTGATCTATGCCATCCTGACCGAACAGAACATCGCCAAGCTGTTCCTGGCGGCCTTCATTCCCGGTATCCTTGCCGCGGTGGGCTATATCATCACCATTTCGCTTTATGTCCGCCGTCACCCTGACTCGGCCGGTGTCCGGCCCCCGCAGCCCTATGCCGAACGTCTTCAAGCGATGATCAACGTCTGGCCTGTGCTGCTGGTCTTTGGTCTGGTTGTCGGCGGGATCTACCTGGGCTGGTTCACCCCGACCGAAGGCGCGGCCGTGGGTGCGGCAGGAACCGGGCTTCTAGCGCTGTTTTCGGGCAACCTGTCCTGGGCGATGTTCAAGGAAAGCATCATCGCCACCGCGCTGTCTTCGGCGATGATCTTCTTCATCGTGCTGGGCGCCGGGCTCTACAACTCTTTCCTGGCGCTGTCGCAAGTGCCGCAAGAGCTGTCGAACTGGGTGGTGGGGCAGGGCTTCAGCCCCTGGACCGTGCTGGCGATGATCCTGATCTTCTACCTGATCTTCGGCTGTCTGATGGATTCGCTGTCGATGATCCTGCTGACCATCCCGATCTTCTATCCGGTGATCTCGGTCATGGATTTTGACCTGGTGTCGCTGGCCTCGCTGCAGGCGGATGCCGCGATGGAGGTTTTGCGCAACGGCGTGCCGGACGGGATGGGGCAGGAAATGCTGCAATCCATCAAGGATGCGATTGCCGTCGGCAACGAACTGACCCGAGAACAGATGCGCGAACTGGGCATCCGTGTGAACAACCTGACAGCCGTCCGGTTGGAAACCGAATATGTCGCGATCTGGTTCGGCATCCTGGTGTTGATCGTGGTCGAGGTGGGCCTGATTACGCCGCCTGTGGGCATGAACTTGTTCATCATCAACGCGATGGACCGGGAAACCCCGATGACCGAAACCTACAAGGCCGTGCTGTGGTTCGTGACATCCGACCTTGTCCGGGTTGTCATCTTGGTTCTGTTCCCCTCGATCACCCTGTTCCTGCTGACCTGACGGTCGGCAGGACCGCCGCCGAACGAGTTTTGGAAAATTAGGTATTTGATATAACAATGATGATCGCAACAAATGGAGGGACCAGATGAGTGCGCCGATCCTGAAAACAGAGATTGCCGATGGTGTCGCGGTCCTGACCATGAACCGCCCCGGCAAGCGCAACGCGATGTGCGACGCGTTGCTGGATGCCATTGACGGGTTTTTCTCGAAACCGCCGGCCGGCGTTAAGGTGGTCGTGCTGACGGGCACCGAAGGGCACTATTGCTCTGGTCTGGACCTGTCGGAACATGAACAGCGCGACGCCGAAGGCACCATGCGGCATTCGCGCAACTGGCATTCCATCATGGACAAGATCCAATACGGCGGCCTGCCGGTAGTCTCGGCCATGTTCGGGGCCGTGATTGGGGGCGGGCTGGAACTGGCCACATCGACCCATGTGCGCATTGCCGAGCCGTCGACGATCTTTCAACTGCCAGAAGGCCGGCGCGGGATCTTCGTGGGCGGTGGGGCGTCGGTGCGCGTGGGCCGCATCCTGGGGGCCGACCGCATGATCGAGATGATGCTGACCGGGCGCAAGTACGGCGCGGACGAAGGGCTGGCCCTGGGCCTGACGCACTATGCGGTCGGGCAGGGCGAAGCGCTGCCGATGGCGCTGAACCTGGCGCACAAGATTGCCAGCAACGCACCGCTTTCCAACTACGTGATGATCCAGGCGCTCAGCCGGATCGAGGACATGGACAAGGCCGGGGGCCTGTTCACCGAAAGCCTGTGCGCTGCGCTGACCCAGACCAGCCCGGATGCGATCGAAGGTTTGCAAGCCTTCCTGCAAAAACGTGACCCCAAGTTCAGCTGAGCCGATGAAACCCGATACCGCTTCCGACACGTCCCAGCCCGCACAAGTCAGCGATGACCGGCTGCGGGGGCTTTTGGGCTACCGGCTGCGCCGAGCGTCGAACGCGGTGCAGGCGGATCTGGCCGAAACGCTGAAACCGTTCGACCTGCGCATGATCACCTATACCGCGCTGGTCCTGGTCGTCGACAACCCCGGTCTGAGCCAGTCGCAACTGGCTGCCGCCATGGATGTTGAACGCCCCAACCTGGTGGTCATCGTGGACGAGCTTGAACGGCGCGAACTGATCACCCGCGACAGGGTGCCGACCGACCGGCGCACCTATGCGCTGAACGCCACGCTGGCGGGGCGCAGGTTGTGCGATCAGGCCGAGTCCGCGGTGCGCCAGCACGAAGCGCGGATTTTCGGGACGCTTCTGGAAGAAGAGCGCAGCCTGCTGGCCAGGGGACTGCTGCATGTCATTGCCCAACGTACGGGAGAGTCGTGATGAAACGCACATCGAATTTCCAGCCGCACAAGGTGGTGCGCGATACCATGCCCGACGGCACCCTTCGCCTGCGCTCCGCCTATGACCTGCCACCGGTGGCGGATCGCACCGGCGACTGGCTGCACCGCTGGGCCAAAGACGCCCCCGACCGGGTGTTCATCGCCGAGCGTCACGGTGCGGGCTGGCGCGAGGAAAGCTATTCCGCTGTGTTGGAACAGGTCCGCGCGATTGCCGCGAGCCTGCTGGGCCGGGGCATGAATGCCGACACGCCGATCCTGGTGATTTCCGGCAATGGCGTCGATCACGGCTTGCTGGCCCTTGCGGCGCAATACGTCGGTGTCCCGCTGGTGCCGGTGGCCGAACAATACGCGCTGATCCACGGCGCGCATGGCAGGCTGGTTCACGCGATCGACCTGATCAAGCCCCGCATGATCTATACCGTCGATGCCGGTCACTATGCCGAAGCGCTGGCGCTGCCCGCGATGGAAGGGCGCGAGATCGTCGTCTCGAACACCGCCGGCCGGACCGACATCACCGCCTTTGCCGACCTTCTGAAGGGCGACAACGGCGTCGACGTGGATGCGGCCTTTGCCAAGGTCACGCCGGATACCGTCGGCAAGATCCTGATGACCTCTGGCTCGACTTCGGAACCCAAGGGCGTTCTGACCACGCACCGGATGATGTGTGTGAACCAGGCGATGCTTCAGGTCGGGCTGCCGTTCCTGGCCGAAAAGCCGCCGGTAATCGTGGACTGGCTGCCCTGGAACCATGTGTTCGGCGGGTCGCACAACTTCAACATGATGCTGGCGAACGGCGGGTCGTTCTATGTCGATGACGGCAAGCCGGTGAAGGGCCTGTTCGACCGCACACTGGAAAACCTGTCGCTGAAGACCGGCAGCCTGTGCTTCAATGTGCCGGTTGGGTTCAGCATGCTGTTGGGGGCGCTGCAAAAGGACACCGACCTGCGCCAGCGGTTCTTTGCGGAACTGGATCTGGTGTTCTATGCCGGCGCATCGCTGCCACAAGAGGTCTGGCAAGGGTTCGAGGCGATGGCGATGGAGGTCAAGGGCGAAGTGCCGTTGATGACCAGCAGCTGGGGCCTGACCGAAACCGCCCCCGCCGCCGTGCTGCAACAGGAACCGACCGACCGGTCCGGTGTGATCGGCGTGCCGCTGCCGGGGATCGAGCTGAAGCTGATCCCGGACCAGGACATGCGCTGCGAGATCCGCCTGAAAGGGCCGTCGATCCTGCCGGGCTATTACAACGCGCCGGAAAAGACCGCCGAAGCCTTTGACGAGGAAGGGTTTTTTCGCACCGGTGACGCGGTTCTGTTCGTTGATCCCGCCAATCCCGACCGCGGGTTGAAATTCGACGGCCGGATTTCCGAGGATTTCAAGCTCTTGACCGGCACCTGGGTGCGCGCGGCGCAGCTGCGGATGGACATGCTGACCTGTCTTGGCCCGTTGGCGGCGGACCTGGTGATCACCGGGGCCGACCGTAACCAGATCGGGGTCATGGTGTTCCCCAGCATGGCGGCGCTGGCCGAAGGCGGCTATGGGACCGAGGAAACCGACGGCGCGCTTTGCAACGCCCTGTTGCTGGGCGAAATTCACCGCCGCCTTGCCGAACGTGCCCGCGAATTTTCCGGCAGTTCGACCCGGGTGTCCCGGGCGATTGTCCTGGCCGAACCCGCGTCGATGGGCGCGGGCGAGATGACGGCCAAGGGCAACCTGAATTTCCGCAAGGTGCTGACCCGGCGCAAGGCGCTTCTGGACCGGCTTTATGCCGACAGCGATCCCTGCGTGGTGACGGTCTGAACAATCCCGACGGCGGACCGCTGCCTGGTCCGCCGACCCTTCGCCCAGGGACATCCGGCCTGGGCGCCCGCCCGGCCAGAGAGACACAGAGGAACAGAACATGGTTGATATCACCGAAGTCCGTGCCATCGACATTCACACCCATGCCGAAGAACCCTGCGGGTGTCACGCCGACGACGGCTATGACGATCTGCAGGCGACGATGGCGAAATACTTTCGCGCGCCGTGGAGCCACCCGCCGACGATCCAGGAAACCGCAGCGCATTTCCGCGAACAGAACATCGCCGCCGTGATCTTTCCGGTCGATGCCGAACGCGAAACCGGATACCGCCGCTACAGCAACGACGAAGTGGCCGAAATCGTTGCAGAAAACTCTGACGTTCTGATCCAGTTCGCGTCGATCGACCCTTGGAAGGGCAAGATGGGCGTGCGTGAAGCCAAGCGGCTGATGCGCGACTATGGCGTCAAGGGGTTCAAGTTCCACCCGACGATGCAGGGGTTCTATCCCAATGACCGCATGGCCTATGATCTGTATCAGGCCATTGCCGACGAAGGCGGCATCGCGCTGTTTCACACCGGCCAGACCGGCGTGGGTTCGGGCATGCCCGGCGGCAACGGGATGCGGCTGAAATATTCCAACCCGATGTATATGGATGATGTGGCGGTGGATTTCCCCGACATGAAGATCGTCCTGGCGCACCCGTCCTTCCCCTGGCAGGAAGAGGCGCTGTCGGTGGCCCAGCACAAGCCCAACGTCTATATCGACCTCAGCGGCTGGTCGCCCAAGTATTTCCCTGACATCCTGGTGAAATACTGCAACTCGATCCTGCGCAAGAAGGTGCTGTTCGGGTCCGACTGGCCGATGATCACGCCGGAACGCTGGCTGGCCGATTTCGAAAAGATCGCGATCAAGGACGAACTGCGCCCCGACATCATCAAGAACAACGCCGCGCGGCTGTTGGGGTTGATGGAATGATCACGCCTGTCCTGCGCCACGTCTGTTCGTTCACCGTGCAGCTTGATCCCATCATGGAAATGGGGCCGGGCCGGGCCGGGCATCGCCGGATCATCCCGATTGTCGGCGGAGAGGTCACTGGCCCCGCGATCCGGGGCCGGGTGCTGAACCTTGGCGCCGACTGGCAGACGATCTTTGCCGATGGTGTGGCACATCTGGACACGCGCTATGCGATGGAAACCCATGACGGCGCGGTGATCGAGATCGTCAACGTCGGCTTTCGTCACGGTCCCGCCGACGTGATGGCGCGGGTCGCGGCAGGAGAGCCGGTCGACGGCACGGAATATTACATGCGCACCTCGGCCCGGCTGGAAACCGGGGATGCGCGCTATGATTGGGTCAACCGCACGGTGTTCGTCAGCGCAGGGATGCGCCGCGCCGACGCGGTTGAAATCGACCTGTTTGCGGTGGAATGAGCTATGAAACCTTTTCAGGCCCCTCTTGACGATATCCTGTTCTGCATGGACGTGGCCGGAGCATCTGATCTGCCCGATTGGGATGCAGAACTTGCCGGGGAAATCGCGGGCCATTTCGCCGCCTTCGCCGAGGGCGAGATCGCGCCGCTGGACGAACCCGGCGACATCCAGGGCTGCACGCTGGAAAACGGCCGGGTGCGGATGCCGGACGGGTTTGTCGACTTTTACAAGTCCTACGCCGAAGCCGGCTGGCCCAGCCTGACCGCCCCCGAGGAATTCGGCGGGCAGGGTCTGTCTCCGATGGTGCTGGCCTATGTGTCCGAGATATTCTCAGGGGCGAACCAGTCGTTGCAGATGGTGACCGGGCTGGTGCCCGGCGCGATCCGCACCTTGCTTCGCTTTGGCACCGACGACCAGAAGGCCCGGCTGCTGCCGCCGCTGGTGTCGGGGGACTGGCTGGCCACCATGTGCCTGACCGAACCCGGCGCGGGGTCGGATCTGGCCCGCATCCGTACGAAAGCGGTAGAAGGTCCGGACGGTTGGCGCATTTCGGGCGAGAAGATCTTTATCTCTGGCGGTGACCAGGACATGAGCGCGGGGATCTTTCACCTTGTTCTGGCCCGGACATCCGACAACGGCCTGAAGGGGCTGTCGCTGTTTGCCTGCACCATGGATCAGGCAGGCGACAGCATTCGGGTCGTCCGGATCGAAGAGAAAATGGGGCTGCATGCCTCGCCCACCTGCCAGATGGTGTTCGACGACGCGCCGGGCGAATTGATCGGCGGCGAAGGGCAGGGGCTGGCGGCGATGTTCACGATGATGAACCACGCCCGCGCCGACGTGGCGCTGCAGGGCGTGGCCCATTCTGCCCGCGCCCATGACGTTGCCAGGGCCTATGCCGAGGAACGGGTGCAAGGCCGCAAGACCGATGGCAGCCCGGCCCGATTGATCGACCATGCCGACGTGCAGCGGATGCTGGACCGGATCGACATGCTGGCGATGGGCGGCCGGATGATCGCGCACCTGGCCTTTGTCACCATGGAAAAGGGCGACAACCGCGATTTCGTGGACCTGCTGACCCCGGTCGCCAAGGTCTTTTGCACCGAGGCCGGGATGGAGGCCGCGACGCTGGGCATGCAGGTGCTGGGCGGTTACGGCTACTTGCGGGAATACCGGCTGGAGCAGACCTATCGCGATGTGCGGATCGCCGCGATCTACGAAGGCGCAAATGCGATTCACGAACGGGTTCTGGCCACCCGGTTGCTGAAATCCGGCAGTGCTGCCGCGTTCAAGGCCTTCCTCGATGCCGAAGGCGCGGGAGAGATGCGCGTACTTTGGGAACAGGCCGAAAGCCGTCTGCTGGCAATGCAAGATGCCTCTGCCCTTGCGCATGATTTCATGGTGCTGACCCAGCTTGCGTTGTTGCAGGCGCTTTGGGGCCGGATGCTGGCCAGGGCCGATGCCCATCCCGATCCCGCCCGGATCCGCCGTCTGGCCCAAACGGCGCTGCGCGACGGGCCGATCTTTGCCCGCGCCCGCGCCGACCGTCTGGCGGCGATGGCTTAGGATACCCGCGCCTGCCGGTTCAGCGGTTCCCCGGCGGCAGCAGCTTGCCGGGGTTCAGGATGCCCTTGGGGTCGAGCGCGGTCTTGATCGCTCGCATCGACGCCAGCAGGGGCCCGTGTTCGGCATCCATGTATTTCATCTTGCCGATGCCTATCCCGTGTTCGCCCGACACCGTGCCCCCCAGCCGCAGCGCGCAATCGGCCAGGATGCCCGACAGTTCCGCCACGCGGGCCATTTCCTCGGGTTCGTTGGGGTCGCAGCGCACGCCGCAATGGAAATTCCCGTCGCCCACATGGCCGACGATGGGGGCCAGCAGGCCCAGCCGGTCGCGTTCGGTCTGTGCCAGCACCACCGCCTCGGCCAGATGCGAGATCGGGACGCAGACATCGGTTGCCATCGTGCGCTTGCCCGGCGACAGCGTACCGGTGGCATAGTGGCCAGAATGGCGCATCTTCCAAAGCGCGTTGCGCGCCTCGGTCGACTCGGCCCAGTCAAACCCGGTTGCACCGAAGTCTTCGGCAATCGCGCCAAAGGCTTCGGCCTGTTCCTTCACCCCCGCGTCCGAGCCGTGGAATTCCAGGAACAGATGCGGTTTTTCCGGCAGTTGGGTGCCGGAATAGGCGTTGAACCCGGTGACCATCTGTTCGTCGACCAGTTCGATCCTCGCCATCGGGATGCCGGACTGAATGGTCAGGATCACCGTGTTGACCGCGTCCTCGATCGAGTCGAACCGGCAGGTCGCGGCGGAAACCGCCTCGGGGATGCCCTGAAGCTTGACAGTCAGTTCGGTGATGATGCCCAGCGTCCCTTCGGACCCGATCAGAAGGTGGGTCATGTCATAGCCGGTCGAGGATTTGCGCGCCCGCGTGCCGGTTTCGACGATGGTGCCATCGGCCAGAACGGCGGTCAGCGCCAGCACGTTTTCCCGCATCGTGCCATAGCGCACGGCGGTGGTGCCGCTGGCCCGCGTCGCCGCCATGCCGCCAAGCGAGGCATTGGCACCGGGGTCGACCGGGAAGAACATGCCGGTGGCGCGCAGTTCCGCGTTGATCTGTTCACGGGTCACACCGGGCTGGACCACGGCCAGCATGTCTTCGGGCACGACGTCCAGCACCTTGTTCATCTGCGACAGGTCCAGCGAGATGCCGCCCTTGATCGCCAGGTGCTGACCTTCCAGCGAAGTGCCGGTTCCATAGGCCACCACGGGGCAGTCCTCGGCATGGCAGATGCGCAGGATATCGGCCACATCCTCGGTCGAGCGGGCAAAGGCCACGGCATCGGGTGGGGCCGGCAGGTAGTGCGCTTCGCTTGTGCCATGCTGATCGCGCACGTTGGCAGCGGTGGACAGGCGGTCGCCCAACAGGGCCGATAGCGCGCTCAGGGCGGTTTCGATGGTCATTGGGCTCCTCCGGTGTTGGTATCTTTTGAACACCGTCCAACCGGTCCCCGCAAGGGGTTAGCCCTTATTTGCCCGCTCTGCGGCCATCGCTTTTTGGGCATGGCCCAGCAGGAACCGTGCGGCGTTGTCGGGCAGCGGACGGCTGCCCGGGGTCATCAACAGCTTTCCGAACAGTGCCCGGAACGGCTCCTGCGCCATCAATTCGGTAAACCGCTGCTTGCGCCAGGCCACCGCCGTGTCATGAAGTGCCGACACCTGCGGATCGGCGGCAAGCTCGGCCCGGATCGGGGCGACGCGGTCGGACATGGCAAGGATCGAGCGGTCCTCTTCAGTGTTGAAGTTCCGTTCGACCCAATAATCCATGCCCAACAGGTGATCGGAATGGACCGCGCGGCCCCGGTCCGCCTTGACCACATAGCTTTCCATCGCGCCCAGCGGATAGTGGTTCAACTGCGCCAGAGCATAATTCGACCGGCCATAAGTGGAAAACACCCGTCCCATGCGCATCTCTGGCCCCAGATCGCGGCCTTCGCCGTCGAACCAGCGGGCGTTTTCCAGTCTATTGCGATCGGGGTTGCGGGGGCGATGCACACCCAGACCGCGATACGTGCCGTCGTTGCGATAAAGCGTCTTGAACATCGACGCGCGCCACGGCCAGAACATCACCGCCGGGGCGGCGCGGGTAAACTGGTCAGGGACGGGTCGGTCCTCGAAATGGACGACACCGGCATTGCCGAAAAGCCGCCACGTCAACGTGATGGCCGTGGCGTCCGGCAGCGCGTCGATCAGGGCGGGCAGGGTGCGGTTGCCGGTGTGGACGTTGACGAATTCGTCAACGTCAAGTGGCAGGATCCAGTCGGCCTGCCGCACGGCATCGGTTTGTTCGGCCCGTTTCAGTGCGGTGAACTGAATGCCGCCATCGTCATAGGGACCATCGTTGCGGATATGGGTCAGCTGCCCCAGTTCCTGCAACCGATCCAGCAACGTGTCTGTGCCGTCCTGACAATCGTTCGAAAAGACAAGGAAATCCGTAACCCCGCAGGCGCGGTGATGGGCCAGCCAATCCAGCAGAAAGGCGGCCTCGTTTCGCACGCAGAGAACGGCGAGGATGCGCATCACCACCCCTTTCGGAAGCAGACCACCTTGCCGTGCGACGCCTTTGGCCAATAGGTCAGCCCGGCGCGGTGAAAGGTGTCAAAGACCGCCTGAACCCCCGATTGCCCGATCCACTGGGGATGCAGTTCCAGGATCGCCACGCGCAAGCATGACAGGTCGGCGGCAGGCAGCAAATGCGCCTCTGCGCCTTCGATGTCGCAGATCAGGACATCTGGTTGCAGGTCTGCCAGAACCGGGCCGATGGCGCGTTGGGGCACCTGTGCCTCACCGACGATGGTGCCGGGCTCACTGTCGCGATCCATCGAGGAGGCCAGAAAGTTTTCGCGCAGATAGAACGGGACAGGCGGGCCGTCCATTGCCGACAGAAGGGCGTTATGCACAGTGGCGGTCTCAACCCCGTTTGCAGCGTGAACACGGGCGATATAAGGCAGCAGTTGGGGGTTGGCCTCGAACGCGTCGACGCGGGCGGCACCACATTTCACCGATACCAGCGTCGACATAAAGCCGATGCCGGCACCAAGTTCCAGAACCCGGTCGCCCGGCTGTACCATACGCAGCGCGGCTTCGGCCTCTTTCGCCTCGTATTCCCCGGTGCGGATCAAGCGGCGCGCACGGCCTTGCAGAACCTGCGGATCTTTTGGAAAACGCAGCCCGCGGCACGTGAGAAATCCGTTGGGGGCGATATCATCCATCTGCGGTCAGCTCTCCATATCCAGGGCCAGCGCCCAGGCAGCGCGTTCCTCGGGGGTCAGGCGCAGCGCGATGGCCTGCTGGTAAAGGTCTTCGAATTCCTCAGTCGCATGCAGTTCTGCTGCCTTGGCACGGTGCCAGGCGACGCCTGCATCATGCAGGCGCTTGAGTTCTGGGTCGGCCAGAAGGTGCGCGATTTCGGCCTGCACGCGGGGTAGATTGCGTTGGATCGTCGTGTCGCGCGCGCCGGACCAGTCCATCCGGATCCAGTAGTTCAGGCCGATCGACCGATCGACATGCAGCGCCCGGCCGCGCTGGCGCTTGATCAGGAAACTTTCGGCGCTGCGCAGGGCATAGTGGTTGAGTTGCAAAAGATCATAGCCGATCGACCGCTTGGAACTGCGCCAACCGGATTTCGCCGCTTCGCGCGTCATGTCCTGGCCGTTGCCATTGACCCAGCGCACCTGATGTTCCAGCGCAGGGCGCAGGCGGTTTGGGCGGTGGCAGGACAGCTTTTCATAGGCACCGATGTTGCGTGTCATGGTCTTGAAGCCCCAAACCGTGTGCGGCTTGGGGCAATAGCGCGGCGCGCAATCGGTGAACTGGGCGATCACCGGAGTGTCGTCAAACCGGCGAACGCCGCCATGGCCAAACAGCCGCCATGTCATCGCGATGTTGGTGGCGTCGGGAACACGGGCCATGAAATCCTGCAAAGTGCCATTGCCGCAGCGGATGTTCACGAACTCGTCCACGTCGATATGGGCGATCCAGTCGGCGGCTTTCAGCACCGGATCCTCCATCGCCTGGTCCAGTGCGAATTGCTGCGGGGACTTGCCGGTCCAGTTTTCGTTGTCACGGTGGTGGACGATGCCCATCGCCTCCAACCGTTTGAGGATCGGATCGGTCGGATCCTCGCAGCCATTGGTGTAGATCATGAAGCTGTCAAAACCGATGACCCGGTGATACGCGACCCATTCAACGATATAGGGCGCTTCGTTCTTCATGCAGCCAACGATCAGGTTGCCGGTGTTGCCCTCGCGCAGGGTGCGCGGTGCGGGGGGGCTGAACGCGGGGAACAAGGTGGTTTCATCTGGAAGCCCGAGATTGTTGTGGGGCCGGAACGCAGAGCCGTGCAATGACAGGAATTTCTGTTTCGCAAGCGGCGGCATCAGGCGTCGGGCGTCGGGCGACAAGACGTCGTCGATGGTTTCGGGCGTGGGGGCTGCGGTCTCTGTGCGGGCTTTGGCTGCCTCGTCCTTGAACGCCTGTTTCAGCCGGGGGCCAAAGGCCATCAGGTATTGCGTGGCGCGGAAGCCCTGACCCGCGTCAGCCTCGATCCAGCCGGGTTTGCGCGCGCAAGGCGCCAGGGCCGCCGTGGTCAGGCCGGGATGGGCAGACAAAAGGGCGGCATGGCTTGGCGCGAACCGGTCGGAAAGGGCCGACAGTGCCCCGGGATCCGATGCAGGGCCGTCGATGCGCAGTTCGCCCAGCAGCCGACGCCACAAGCTGCGGGGAATGGTCTGGTCCTCAACCCGCATCAGGCGGATCAGCGCGTCATTGAACCTGCGCGCCCGCGACAGCCAGGCGGCAGACGGATCGGGCAGGACATTCGTGGGCACGGCACTGCCGATCTGCGTGTCGAGGCCAAAGGCCGCAAGGATTTCCGCAGTCGCATCTGGCCCGGAGAGCCGGGCGATGTCTAGCGCACGCAGTTGCGTGGCGCCCTTCCCGAAAACCGCATCCCATTCACGCACCAATGCCGCGAAGTCGAGCCAGTGCAACGCCATCTGCGCCTCTGGAAAGATTCCGAATTGCAGAGCGGGTTTGGGGCGCGTGCCGACGCAGGCCTGCCACCAATCGGGCCTGTCCAGCAGGCCAAGTTCCAGCCCCAGACCGCGTACCCGGCCATCCATGATCTGCGCAGCATAGGCTCGTAGCGCCATGCGCGCAGGGTCCTCGACATGGGCCAGAATGGTGATGTCCGGCGAAATCGGTGCCAGCAGCGCATGCAGGCGTGCGATTTCGGACCGATGGCAAAGGTTGGCGCCCAGTTGATGCGCTGACAGGATCAGCAGCGCAGGGCGGTATTTCATCACCTCTGCTTCCAGTGATGTCTCGATGTCCTGGCGCAACGCCTCTTGCGCCTCTGGGCTGGCAAAGCCCCGGCCCGCCCGCAGACTGTCGGGTGCGTCAGGATCGCTGACACCCATGTAAAGGCGGGTGTGGTTGCGCCCGCCGGGGGATCGGGCGAAAAGTACGCCTTTCTCGATCAGTTGGGCGCGCTTGTCCTCCAACACCTGTTGCAGCCGGTCGGAATGCACCGCGTCGGGGCCGATATGCAGAATGATCTTCATGATGTCGGGTTCACGTTGGCGCGGCCCCACCAGGGGATTGTCAGCCCGGAAAAGGCTGCCAGTCGGTCGCGCGCATCCTCGACCCCCACATCCAGCATCAGGAACTGCGGATCGCGCTCGAAAACCCGGCTGAGAAACGCGTAGTGCCCCTCGATCCAGCGCATCTGTTCATCCGGCGTCGCGCCATAGCTCGCGGGCAGGCCGGGGATCACCCCGTTCGGGATGCGCTGGGTGCCAAGGTTGCGCCACCGCATCATGCTGTCCGAGATCGCAGCGGCGGGGCGGCGCGTGGCCACGAACAGCGTGTCCGGGTGGTGCGCGCGGATCGCCGACAACAGTCCCCAATCCATCTGAGGCCAAAGCGACAGGTTCGGGCGCAGGATGCTGATTTCCCCCAGCGCGTCATACTGGCCCAGATGCGTAAGGGGATCGCCGGTCTGGAAATACCCGTCATAAAGCAGCCGCGCGATGGGCCGCCCGGCCAGATCGGGCGCGGCCGCGTCCTCGCGGCGCATCTTGTGGTCGGCCACTTTCAGCCCTGCGCTTTGCAGCGCCTGATCAAGCGTGGTGGTCCCGGATTTCGGCAGGCCAAGATTGATGATCATCGCGCGTACCCCAGCGCCTTGCGCAGTTCCGGCTCGCCCGGCGGCAACATCGGTGCCGCTTTCAGCTGGGCATACATCGCGCGATAGGCTGGCTGTGCCAGAAGCATGTCCCGCTTTGCGACATGCGCGGCAACCGCTGCCCTGTGCAAAACGGCGATGCGCGGGTCCGCCATCATCCGCGCCATTTCCGCGCGCAGCGCCGGCAGGTAGCGATGGATCGACCTATCCTGCCACGCCGGATCGTTGCGTTCACGCCAATAGGTATCGTCGAACGCCCGGTGTTCCCGGTTCACGTCGCCGCGGTCGTTTTTCACCAGGTAGCTGTCGAGCGACCGCAGCGCATAGTGGTTGAGCGTCGCATGGCGCCGCGCGCCATGGGCCGGAAACTTGCGGATCCGCCGCTTGTTGGCAGTCAGCAGGAACGCCTCTGGCACCGGGCGGCCCGACCCGTCGGTCCAGACCGGGCGCTTGTCCTCGGGGGTGCGCCCGGGAAAGAACGGCCGATGCGCGCCATAATACTGAAGCGGGAAATCGGCGCGGACCAGGGTCTTCACCTCGATTGCACTTTCGGCGCACCACAGGTCGGGATTGTGGCTGCGGGTGAACTGCTCGATCACCGGTCGGTCAGCGAAATCCCAGACCTGCGCGTTGGCGAAGAACTGGAACGTGACCGAAATCGCCTGCGGGTTGCCACAGGCCGCGATCAGCGCGGGAATCGTGTGATCCCCGGCGTGGATGTTCAGGAACTCGTCGACATCCGCGATCCAGACCCAGTCGGCAGCGGTGACAACCGGCTGATGCGCCGCGTCCTTCAGCGCCTCCATCTGATAATTGCGCCCTTGCGCGGGGTTCGGCAGATGCACCACCCGCCAGTCCGCCAGCGCCTCCAGCAGCGCATCGGTGCCGTCGTCGCAGTCATTGGAATAGAACAGGAAATCGGTCACCCCCAACAGCCGGTTGAAGGCAATCCATTCCAGCAGGAACGGGCCTTCGTTCTTCACGCATGTCACGGCGGTGATGCGCAATCGCGCCTCTGCCCTTGGGTTCGTCATGGTCTGCCCGTTGCCGGTTTGGCCGGGTTTGCCCCGGCATTCTTGCGACGATGGTCGCATCTGGGGTCGGGTATGGCAATTCACTTGGGTGATTTTATGACAAGGGCGCGGCAGCGCTATTGACCGCGCGCCCGCGGCCCGGCCACAAAGGGGCAGGAGGACCGCCATGACCATGCCCGACAGTATCGACGCCGTGCAAACCCTTCTGGCCGACACTGGCTATGTCTGCGGTCGCTCGCTGGCCACGGTGGTGTTCCTCTCGCTGCGGCTTGGCCGCCCGCTGTTCCTTGAAGGCGAGGCCGGCGTCGGCAAGACCGAGATCGCCAAGGCGCTGGCACAGGCGCTTGGCCGCCGCCTGATCCGGCTGCAATGTTACGAAGGGCTCGATGCCTCCAGCGCCGTCTACGAATGGAATTTTCCGGCGCAGATGATCGCCATCCGCACCGCCGAAGCCCAGGGAAATGCCGACAAGGATGTCCTCCAGCGCGAACTCTTCGGCCCCGATTACCTGATCGAACGCCCGCTGCTGCAGGCCATGCGCCCCGATCCTGCCGGCGCGCCGGTGCTGCTGATCGACGAGCTTGACCGCACCGACGAACCGTTCGAGGCGTTCCTGCTCGAAGCGCTGTCGGATTTCCAGGTGACGATCCCGGAACTCGGCACGATCAAGGCGCCGGAACCGCCCATCGTGATCCTGACCTCGAACCGCACCCGCGAGGTGCATGATGCGCTCAAGCGTCGCTGCCTCTACCACTGGGTCGACTACCCGACGTTCGACCGCGAACTGGATATCCTGCACGCCCGCGCCCCCGAAGTGGCCGAAACCCTCAGCCGCCAGATCATCGCCTTCGTGCAGGGCCTCAGGACCGAGGACATCTTCAAGAAACCCGGCGTCGCGGAAACCATCGACTGGGCGAAATGCCTGCTGGCGCTCGACGTGATCGACCTGTCGCCCGAGGTGATCTCGGACACGCTGGGCGCGATCCTGAAATACCAGGACGACATCGCCAGGATCGAAGGCTCCGAGGCCAGGCGCATCCTCGACGATGCCCGGGCCGCGCTGGAACCGGCATGACCCTTTTGCCATCCCGGCACATCGGCTTTCCCGTCTTTGGTTTTCCAAATACCTCGGGGGTCCGGGGGCAGAGCCCCCGGTCGGGTATGTAATGCCCGAATACATCCCGCTCGACCTGCCCGAGACCCCGCGCCTGGCGCAGAACATCCTCCATTTCGCCCGCGCCCTGCGTCGGGCCGGTCTGCCGATCGGCCCCGGGCGCGTCCTTGACGCGATCCGCGCGGTCGAGGCGGCGGGGTTTACCGAAAGGATGGATTTCTACTACGCGCTTCAGGCCTGTTTCGTGAACCGCCCCGAACAGCGCGCGGTCTTCGGGCAGGTCTTCCGGCTGTACTGGCGCGACCCGCGGTTCATGGAACACATGATGTCGCTGATGCTGCCCGCGGTGCGCGGCGTCGCCGAAGACCGCACCGCCCAGGCCGCCGAGAAACGCGCGGCAGAGGCGCTGCTGGACGGCAAGGTGCCGGACCTGCCAGAGCCGCAGGACCAGGAAGAACCGACCGCGATCGAGGTGGACATGACACTGACCATGTCGGCCGAGGAAAAGCTGCGGACGCTGGATTTCGAACAGATGTCGACCGAAGAGGTCGCGCAGGCCAAGCGGATGCTGGCGCGGTTGACGCTGCCGGTCAAACCGATCCCGTCGCGGCGCGGCAAGCCGGCGCTGACCGGCGCGCGGATGGACTGGCGCCGGACGATCCGGGCGGCGATGCGGCAGGGCGGCGAGATCCGCGATCTCAAGCGGCTGACCCCGCGGCCGCGATGGCCAAACCTCGTGGTGATTTGCGATATCTCGGGGTCGATGTCGCAATACAGCCGGATGGTGCTGCATTTTCTGCACGCGGTGGCAAATGAAAAGGGCGCGGGCTGGGCCAGGGTGCACGCCTTCACCTTTGGCACGCGGCTGACCAACATCACCCGCCACCTGCAAACCCGCGATGTCGATGCCGCGTTGAAGGCCGCCGGGGCCGAGGCGCAGGACTGGGAGGGCGGCACGCGGATCGGGCAATGCCTGCACGGCTTCAACCGTGACTGGTCGCGGCGGGTCATGGGGCAGGGGGCGGTGGTGCTGTTGATCACCGACGGGCTGGACCGCGACGACAGCGGGACTCTGGAAAAGGAAATGGAGCGGTTGCACCTGTCGGCGCGTCACCTGATCTGGCTGAACCCGCTGCTGCGCTGGGAAGGGTTCGCGCCCAAGGCCAGCGGCATTCGCGCCATGCTGCCCCATGTCGACAGCTTCCGTGCCGGTCATTCGATCCAGTCTCTGGAGGCGCTGGCCGAGGCAATTTCGCGTCCTGCCGACAGCGGCGAAAAGGCCCGGCTCATGGCGCTTTTGTAGCGCTCTGCCAGGGTCTTGCGCGGTGCTGCGGGGTCTGCATGGTTCTGCTGTAAGCGAATTACATTTGGATTTCTGCATATTTTGATCTGGGTCATATTCCGACCTCCGAATTTGACCTATCCCCGTTCCGACACACAAAAGGGAAAGGGGGTCTTATGACGCTCAATTGGAAAATCGGTGGCCTGTTGCTGGGCGCGGTGTTTTTTGCCGCGGTCCTTCTGGTCAAACCGATCGGCGTTTCGACGCAATTCGTGATCCTGGACGGGATCGTGGCGGACGTGGTCAATTCGGAATTCATCACCCAGACCGACGATGGCAAATACACCTCGACCAATGCCTATATGGCCAAGTCGAGCGGGAAATACGCCAAGTCCGCCGCCAACCCGATCAACTACAGCTTCATCTTTGTCCTGGCGATGATGGCTGGGTCCTTCGCGTCGGCCGTGGCGCGTGGCGGCGTGGGCAAGGCGGAACGCGCAGCCCCGGCGATCTGGCGGGCCAACTACGGCGACAGCCCGATGAAGCGCTACGCGGTGGCGTTCCTGGGCGGGTTCATCGTGCTGTACGGCGCGCGTCTGGCAGGGGGCTGCACCTCGGGTCACATGATGTCGGGCATGATGCAGACCTCTTTGTCGGGCTACATTTTTGCCGCGGGTGCCTTTGCGGCCGCGATCCCCGTTGCCATGATGATGTACAAGGAGGGCTGAGCCATGCAAATCGTTCTCGCTATCGCAATCGGCGCGGCCTTTGGTGCGGTTCTGGACCGGATCGGCGCGACCAACCCGAACTGGATTGGCGGCATGCTGACCCTGCGTCGCCTGCACCTGATGAAGACCATCCTGCTGGCCATCGGCACCGGGTCGATCCTGATGTTCGGCGGCCAGATGGTCGGGCTTGTCGACGTCGGTCACATGTCGGTCAAGGCCGCCTATGTCGGCGTGTTCATCGGGGGGCTGATGTTGGGCGCGGGCTGGGCGGCTTCCGGCTATTGCCCTGGTACCGGCGTGTGCGCCGCTGCGACGGGCCGCAAGGACGCGCTGTTCTTCATTCTGGGCGGCCTGTTGGGCGCTGCGGCCTACATGGTGACCTATCCGGCATGGAAAGCATCGGGCCTGCTGACAGACCTTGCCGGCGGCAAGGTCACGTTGGGCACGGTCCCGGGGTCCAGCTATGACGGTCTTATGGCGATGTCGGGCGACATTCTCGGGATCATTCTGGGCGTTGTCTTTGTCGTGGTGGCGTTCGTGCTGCCCGATAGCCTGGCCGGTGGCCAGCAGACCGCAGAAGTGCCTGCCGAATAAGAACGTCCTGGGGAAACCCGACGTGTTGGGGAGGGCCGGTTCCGGACAATCCGGGGCCGGCCTTTGCCGTTTCAAGGGCGGTTTCCCCCTTGACCTTGCCGGCATCCGCTGTCCTGCTTAGCGAAACGAGGGAGGCCACCGATGGACCGTTTTGACAACATTCCCGAAACCGCGCTGGCCTGGCACCGGGCTGGCAAGGGCGCGGTTCTGGCAACCGTGATCCAGACCTGGGGCAGCGCACCGCGCCGCGTCGGCAGCCAACTGGCAATATCCGGTGACGGCGAAATCGCCGGGTCGGTGTCCGGCGGCTGCGTCGAAGGCGCGGTGGTGGTCGAGGCGCTGGAAGCGCTGGAAGAAGGCACCGCGCGAGAACTGGAATTTGGCGTCAGCGATCACGATGCCTTTGCCGTGGGGCTGGCCTGTGGCGGCACCATCCGGGTGTTGGTGGAACCGATAGGCAAGGTCCTGCCCGAACCGATGCTGGCCAAACTGGTGGCCGCACGGGCCGCACGGCACCCGATGGCCTATGTCGTCGATCTGGACACCGGCGCGCGTCATCTCGACCGTGCCGGTCATGACGAGAGATTCCGGATGGACCGGTCAGGGTTTGAGGAAGACAGCCGTACCTTCGTCGCGATACATAACCCGCCGCTGAAACTGCTGGTGGTCGGCGCGGTGCATATCGCGCAGGCGTTGGTCCCGATGGCGCGGATCGCGGGCTATGACCCGGTGATCATCGACCCGCGTGAGGCGTTCGCCTCGGAAAGCCGTTTTCCTGGTGAAAAGCTGGTGCACGACTGGCCTGACGATGCCATCGCCGCCGAAGGGCTGGATGCGCGTACCGCGCTTGTGCTGTTGACCCACGATCCCAAGCTGGACGATCCCGGGCTTGGGGCGGCGCTGAAATCGGACTGCTTCTATATCGGCGCGCTTGGGTCCAGCCGGACCCATGCAAAACGCGTTGCCCGGTTGCAGGAGCGCGGCTTTACCGACGTTCAAATCGCCCGCATTCGCGGCCCCGTGGGACTGGCCATTGGCGCATCTGGCCCGGCAGAGATCGCGGTCTCGATCCTGGCCGAGATGACCCGGGTCTTGCGACAGGGCGCCTAGGGTCGGGGTCTTACGAAACCGGTTTGCGAGCGATGAAGTCGATCAGCGCGGAGCGGCCGGAATGGCCGACGCCTTCGTCAAGGTCATCTTCATAAGCGTCGCACAATTCGACTGTCCAGCCGGGCACAAGGTTGCGCAGCAGATCCGGCGTGTACATGTTTTCCACGGCACGCGGGCCGCCGGTGCCATACTCGATCTGTTTCGGCGTGTACCCGTGCAGGATCAGCAGCCCGCCCGGTTTGACCGCGCGTTTCATGCCATCGACGATCACCGTTCGATCGGCAGGGCCAGCGAACTGGATAAAGATACCAAGTGCGATGTCAAAGGCGGCTTCGGGCCAGTCATGTGCCAGGACATCGGCCTCGACAAAGGTCGGATCGACGCCGAAGCGACGGGCCAGCGCATGGGCCTTTTTCAGCGCGGAAGGCGCGTTTTCAAGGCCGGTGACCTTCAGTCCCTGCTGCGCCAGCCAAACCGCGTTGCGGCCTTCGCCCTCGGCCACAGACAGCACCGTTGCGCCCTTCGGAAACCAGTCCGCCCGTCGCGGCAGAAAGGCCGTAGGAGCGGTGCCGAAAAGATAGTCGGGGCGGTCAAAGCGGGCTTCCCACATCGGTCGTGTCCTGTTGCCTGGGCTTGAAAAACGAAGTGGCCCCGAATTGGGGCCACCGGAGTCGTCGCAGCATGTCGAGATTACTTGGCAACCGGGCCGATCATCATGATCATCTGACGGCCTTCCATTTTCGGCATGTTTTCGATCTTGCCATGGCCTTCGATCTTTGCGGCCACACGTTCCAGCAATTCACGTCCAAGGTTCTGGTGCGCCATTTCACGGCCACGGAACCGCAGCGTGACTTTGACCTTGTCGCCCTTTTCCAGGAACTTGATCGCGTCGCTCACCTTGCGCTCGAAGTCGTGATCGTCGGTGCCGGGCCGCATCTTGACCTCTTTCACCTCGATGATCTTTTGCTTCTTTCGGGCCTCGGCTTCACGCTTTTGCTGTTCATACTTGAACTTGCCGAAGTCCATGATCTTGCACACCGGCGGAGTCGCGTTCGGCGAGATCTCGACAAGATCAAGACCCGCTTCGGCGGCAAGGTCCATTGCCCTGGCCGGGTGAACAACCCCAAGGTTTTCACCTTCGGCGCCGATCAGTCGGATTTCGGGGGCCCGGATGCGCTCATTGACGCGGGGGCCTGTGTCGCGCGCGGGTGGCGCGTTGTGCGGTCTGCGGGCTATGGTAACGTTCCTTTGTCGTGGTTCTTACTAGCTGCGCAAGGTAGACTTGCCATCGGTGTGATTCAAGCGGATTCCCGGCGGTTTGTCGCGGATATGCCGATTGATGTTGGAACTTCCCCTTGTCCTTCGACCCGGATGGGCACAAGTCACGGGACAGATGACGCGGGCCTTCGCGGCCTGCCCGGACAAAGGAGACCGGACAATGAAGAATATCCTCGTCGCCGCGGTGATCGCGGCTGGTACGGCTGGTGCGTATTTCTACTACACCCGCAGCTTGCTGGAGACCGAAGCGGCCGCTCCCGCATCTGACGCGCAGGTGACGGCGCCCGCGCCGCTGGATACTCCGGCGGCGGACCCCGCGCCTGAAGCCGCCGCACCCAAGGCGATAACCCCTGCCGAGACAGCAGCGCAGGCCGCGGAACAGGCGGTCGAGGCCGCAACATCCGCCGCAGAGCAAGCCGCAGACACGGCGACCACCGCGGCGGAACAGGCGGTTGACGCCGCGAAAGAGGCGGCCAGCGATGCTGCCGCCGCACTGGACGATGCGGCGCAAAAGGCCGCGGACACCGCAGAGCAAGCCGCGCACAGCGCGACTGACGCCGCCACCGACGCCGCCGCGGCGGCAGGAGAGGCCGCGTCTTCGGCGGTTGATGCCGCCACGGACGCTGCGAAAGAGGCAATGAGCGTGGCCACCGATGCCGCACAGACCGCAGAACAGGCGGCGGAAGCGGCGAACGAAGCCGCGACAGAGGCCGCAAGCAGCGCAGAGACTGCCGTGGAAGCCGCAGTCGAAGACTCGACCGAAGCCGCCGCCACAGTGGCCGGCGATGCCACCGAAGCGGCTGACGGAGCGGTCGAAGCGGCATCCGATGCCGCAGAGGCCACGACCGAGGCCGCGGCTCAGGACACGGTGACGGGGGCTGCGGACGCGGCGCAGCCCGGGATCGCCGATCTGCTGACCGTCGATGGCTTCAACTTCGACAAGGTCGGAGAGATGATCGACGGCGCCGACATGGGCGCGATCCAGAAGGCTACGCTGAAGGAAGTGTTGCGTCAGGCCCAGGACAACCCTGACGCTCTGAAGGCTGCGCTGACGCAGGTCAAGCAGGCGCTGGGAATGAACTGAGGCCTCTGACACTCTTGTTCCGGGGGCGCTGCCCCCCGGACAGCGGGGCACAAAAGAAAACCGCCGGGTTGGACCCGGCGGTTTTTGTTTGCGGATGTTTGAACGATCAGAACGGGATTTCGTCGTCGATGTCGCGCGACGGCGGGCGCGAACCGCCGCCACTGCCCGAACCACCGCCGTAACCGCCACCGGACCCGCCGCCGAAGCCGCCCGAGCCGCCGCCGTAATCCTGGTCATACCCACCGCCCGAGGAGCCGCCGCCGAAACTGCCACCGCCGCCGCTGCCGCCCTCGCTGCGCCCATCCAGCAGGGTCAGTTCCCCGCGGTAGGGCCGCAGAACGATCTCGGTCGTGTAGCGATCCTGGCCGGACTGATCCTGCCACTTGCGGGTTTCCAACTGGCCTTCGATATAAACCTTGGAGCCTTTGCGCAGGTACTGTTCCGCGATGCGCGCCAGCGGTTCCGAGAATATCGCGACCGAATGCCATTCGGTGCGTTCACGTCGTTCGCCGGTGTTGCGGTCTTTCCAGTTTTCAGATGTTGCGATACGAAGATTGCAGACCTTGCCGCCGTTCTGGAAGGTCCGCACTTCGGGGTCGCGCCCCAGATTGCCGACCAGAATGACCTTGTTGACGGATCCTGCCATCATTTCCCCCTGCGGTGGTTCTCGATTCCGTGCCCTCGTGGACTGTTCCAGATGCTATAGCCGGGCAGAGACTGAGGGGACAGAGTGAATTTCCGATTAACGGGCCTTCGTCGGGCCAGAGACCGCCGATTGCCACAAGATGGGGTGGCACCATGCGTCAAAATCGCTATAGTTTCGCGCAGAGTTCAGGGGCGCGAAGGGCTGAAGGTTATGGCAGCAGGACGGGCAAGCACCGTAGCAGCGATCATTGCGCTGGCTGTGGCCGGACAGGCGCAGGCAGACGTCTTGTCGTCCAAGAACCGCGCTCGGCTGTTTTCATCGCAGACCCGCGTTCTCGATACCCGCGCGGCGCAGCAATACAACAACTCTGTCAGGTTGCAGCCGCCCAAGGTGGTGACGCCCACAAAATGGGGCAGCGATGACGGCGTCTCGCCGGCCTATCGCGGGCGCTACAAGGGCGTCTATGCCGGCATGGCACGCGAGGCTGCGCGCAAGCACGGCGTGCCCGAAGACCTGTTCCTGCGCTTGGTGCAACAGGAATCCGGCTGGAACCCCTCGGCCAAGTCACACAAAGGCGCGATCGGTCTGGCCCAGCTGATGCCGTTCACCGCCCGCAAACTGGGCGTTGACCCGCACGACCCGGCGCAAAACCTGGAAGGTGGCGCGCGCTATCTGAAACAGATGCACGCCAAGTTCGGATCCTGGCGGCTGGCGCTTGCGGCCTACAATGCGGGGCCGGGGGCGGTGGAAAAACACGGCGGTGTGCCGCCATACCGCGAGACCAAGAATTATGTGAAAAAGATCTGGGGAAGCTGAGGGGCGCTCCGGGTCTGACCTGGGCCGTCGCTCGCCCGACACATTGTTCTTCCGCCGACACCATCGCTACGGCTCATGCGTTCACTGCGGCTGCTTGCCGTGCGCCTTTGATCGGGTGCCGCCCCTTCCAACGCATATGACGCAAGGGGTGACTGCGCTTCCTGAACAGGATGCGCGTGCAGATTGCTCGCGCCCATCGCTCACATGGCACATCTGGTGTCCCATGTGTTCACTCGCGATGTGCCCACCCACAGCTTCCGTCAAACCAGGGGCGCCCGTGCCGGGTATGAGCAGGCGCCCTTTCTTATTCTGCCGCGATCTTGATCACCGGTTCCATACTGGCAAAGTCTTCCTCTGACAGGTGACACTTGATCTGGTGGCCGTTGGCCATGGTGCGCTGCGGTGGCACCTCGCGCTCGCACAGGCCGCCGGGCACATGCGATTTCCACCGGCAGCGCGTCTGGAACGGGCATCCCGGCGGCGGGTTCATGGCGGACGGAATGTCGCCTTCCAGCACGATCTCGGTTTTCTTGACGCTGGTGTCGGCAATGGGAACGGCGGACAACAGCGCCTCGGTATAGGGGTGGTAGGGCGGCGAGAACACCTGATCGGTGGTGCCCAGTTCGACCACATGGCCCAGATACATCACCATCACACGGTCCGACAGGTAGCGCACGATAGACAGGTCATGGCTGATGAACAATAGCGTCGTCTTCTGTTCGCGCTGGATTTCCATCAGCAGATCCGTCACCGCCGCCTGCACGCTGACATCCAGCGCCGACACCGGTTCATCGGCCACCACGATCCGTGCACCGCCCGCAAAGGCACGGGCAATCCCGACCCGCTGTTTCTGCCCGCCCGACAACTGGCGCGGCATCCGCGTGGCGAATTCGCGTGGCAGTTTCACAAGGTCCAACAGCCGCAGCATCCGGCCCCAGCGGTCGGCATCGTTGTCGCCCACATCGAAAACTTCCAGCGCCCGGACGATCTGCCGCCCGACGGTCATCGACGGGTTCAGCGTATCGAAGGGGTTCTGAAACACCATCTGGACATCGGCGATGGTCTGGGTGTCACGCGCCTGGATCGGGGTGGATTCGATGTTTCGGTTGTCCAGCAGGATCTGGCCGTCGGTTGCGGTTTCGAGCCCCATCAGCACCTTGGCAAACGTGGACTTGCCACAGCCGGATTCCCCGACGATGGCCAGGGTCTCGGACTCGCGCGCCTCGAACGACAGGGTTTCGTTGGCCTTGACCACCTTCATCGTGCCAGACCCGCCAAACAGCGCATTTGCCGCGACTTCGTAATATTTCTTCAGGTTGTCCATCTTCAGGACGACCTTGCCGATCTCACCCTTTTCCCGGGTCTCTCCCAGGGTGATCGGTGCGTGCCAGTCGATTTCCTGGTACTTCAGGCAGCGCGTTGCATGGCGGTCGTTGCCGGGCACGTCGAACATCGGAATATCCTGTGCGTCGCAACGCCCGGCCTCGAAATAGTCGCAGCGCGGGCCGAAATTGCAGCCCGGCGGACGTTCGTGGGGCAGGGGAAAGTTGCCGGGTATGGCAACCAAAGGGCGGGCATTCTTGTCCGCCCCCGGCAACGGGATCGACCGGAACAGTGCCTGTGTATAGGGGTGCTGCATCTCGTCGAACACGTCCTTGATGCTGCCGCGCTCCACTGCCTCGCCGGAATACATCACGCACAGCCGGTCGCAGGTTTCCAGAACCAGACCAAGGTTGTGGCTGATGAACAGCATAGAGGTGCCGTATTTCCGCCCGAGGTCCTTGACCAGTTCGACGATCGCCGCCTCGACCGTCACGTCCAGCGCGGTGGTGGGCTCGTCGAGGATCAGCAGTGACGGTTTCGACATCAGCGCCATGGCGATGACGATGCGTTGCTGCTGTCCTCCCGACAACTGGTGCGGATAGCTTTTCAGCATCCGCTCGGGGTCGGGCAGCTTCACGTCGGTCACCACCTCAAGCGCGCGCTTGTAGGCCTCGGCCTCGCTGACCCCTTCGTGGATCATCGGCACTTCCATCAACTGTCTGCCGATCTTCATTGCCGGGTTGAGCGAGGCCATCGGCTCCTGATAGATCATCGCGATTTCGTTGCCCCGGATATCGCGCAACTCGTCGGCGCTCATCTGACCCAGGTCGCGGCCCTTGAACTTGATCGAGCCACCGACGACGCGCCCGTTCTTGCCCAGATCCTGCATGACTCCCAGCGCCACGGTGGACTTCCCGCAGCCGGATTCGCCGACAAGCCCCACCGCCTCGCCAGGCTGCACCTTGACCGAGAAATCCATCACCGCCGGGATTTCCCGCAGCCGGGTGAAGAAGGAAATCGACAGGTTGTCGATTTCAAGGATTGGCCCGTCATAGTCAGGTTGTTTCATCAGTTCTCTCCCTTTCGGAGCCACCAGAGAGCCCGCATCTGCGCCTCTTCTGGCGGAAAATATCCCGGGGGGTCCGGGGGGCTGGCCCCCCGGCACCGTTCATCAATCGCGCAACGATTCCTCGCGCAGCCCATCAGCCAGCAAGTTCAGGCCCAGCACCAGCGACAGCAGCGCCAGCGCCGGTGGCAGCGCGGGGTGCGGATAGATCGACAGCAGCTTGCGCCCGTCGTTGATCGTGGTCCCCCAGTCCGGGCTTTCCGGCGGCAGGCCCAGTCCGAAGAACCCCAAGGTCCCCAGCAGGATCGTGGTGTATCCGATCCGCAAGCAGAAATCGACGATCAGCGGTCCGCGTGCGTTGGGCAGGATTTCCCACAGCATGATGTACCAGGGGCGCTCGCCCCGGGTCTGGGCGGCAGCCACGTAGTCCCGTGTCTTGATGTCCATGGTCAGTCCGCGAACGATGCGGAAAACCGTGGGCGAATTGACGAAGACCACCGACACGAACACAACCAGGATCCCCGGCGGGATGTCGAACAGGTCCACGGGCCAGAAGGCGATCTTGGTCCCTTCGGCATTGATCGCCGAGCCATAAAGCACCACCAGAGGGATCAGCACGAGGGCCAGCCAGGTATAGTTCTTGCCTGGCTGGGTCCGGTAGCGTGCGTTGATCAGCACGCCAAAGAAGATCAGCGGGAACAGGAACAAGACGGCTGCCATGTATTGCGGCAACCCGGTCAGCACGATTTCCGGCGTGACCAGCAGGTAGAACAGCAAGATCACCGGGAAAGCCAGGATCAGGTTGGCCAGGAACGACAGCGTCGTGTCCAGCTTGCCACCGTAGTAACCCGCCGGCAGGCCCAGAGTGATCCCCACCATGAAGGCGAACAGCGTGGCCAGCGGCGCGATCTGGATCACGATCCAGCTGCCTTTGACCACCCGACTGAAGATGTCGCGCGCCAGGTTGTCGCCACCCAGCAGATAATAGGGATAGTCCCCCGCCTCGGCACCGCGCAGCGGCGTGCCCGGCAGCTTGTTTTTCATGCCCGACACCTGTCGGATCGGGTCGTGGGTGATCAGCAGGTCCATGGCGGCAAAGACACCGGTGAAGACCCAGAACATGACGATGGCAAAGCCGATCATGCCGATCGTGCTGTCGAACAGTTTGCCGTAAAGCCCCAGCTTGCGCTTGAATTTGATCGACACGACAAAGGTGACAACCAGCGCGATCCAGACCGGCGTCAGCTGTGTCAGGATGCGGGTGATGATTTCAGCCCAGGAAAGCGGTTCCATCTGGTCTCTCCTTAGCTGATGCTGATACGCGGGTTGAGGTAGACATAGCCGATGTCGGAAATCAGCTGCGTCACAAGGACGACGACAACCGAAACCACCGACACGCCCAGAAGCAATTCGATGTCGTTGTTGCCGGCCGCCTGCACCAGCGTCCAGCCAAAGCCTTTGTAGTTGAACAGCGTTTCAACGATCACAACGCCGTTCAGAAGCCACGGAAACTGAAGCATGATCACCGTGAATGGTGCGATCAGCGCGTTCCGCATCGCGTGCTTGATGACGATGTTACGGAACGACACGCCCTTCAGCCGGGCGGTGCGGATGTATTGCGCTGTCATGACCTCGGCCATACTGGCGCGCGTCATCCGCGCGATATATCCCATACCGTAGAGCGCGATGGTCAGCACCGGTAAGGTGAAGTTGGCAAAGGTGATATCCTCCATCGCGCTGGTCGCTGTCCCCTTGAACCATTTCAACCCTACCGCGGAAGAGGCGAACACCGCGATGAAGATCACGCCCGAGACATATTCCGGCGTGGCCGTTGTGGTGATCGACACTGTCGACAGGGTACGGTCGGTCACCGATCCCTCGCGCATCCCGGCCAGAACCCCGATGATCAGCGCCGAGGGCACCATCACGACCATGACCCAGAACATCAGCTTGGCGGTCTGCCATCCACGGACCGACAGGATGTCTCCGACACCGTCCTTGAACACCGTCGACCGGCCCCATTTGCCTTGCAGGATGCCACAGAAATTGGGCGCCTCTTCAGCGGACATGCCGGGTTCGATGCAGCGGCCCGTAACCTTGCCATCCGGCGCTTCGTATCGGTGCGACGGCAATACCCCAAGCCATTCGCCGTACTTGACCGGAAGTGGCTGAAGATATCCGCCCTTTTCCAGCCAGCTCGATACCTCGGCATCCGACATGCGGAAGTTGCCTTCGGATTTGGCCAGCTTTTCAAGGTTCGGGTAAAGGTTCGTCAGGAAGAAGACGATGAAGGTCAGGCAAAGCGCCGTCAGGATCATGATCCCGACACGCCGTAAGATGAACAGTCCCATAAGCGCCCCTGTTGGTGGCTGTGGCCGGTCGATACGTCGTCAACGGGCCTTGTCGGCTGTGTGTGCGGCCTTAGGGTACCTGGCCGCAGGGCAAAAAGGGCCGCTCATTTCTGCGCGGCCCCGGTGACGAAGGGTTAGCCTTCGACGTACCACTTGTAGATCTGCGGCAGGTAGGCGATGTGCATGTCCGCACCTTTCACCCCCGGGCGCATGTGACGATAGAGCGACCGCCAATAGGGCTGCACCGTCACGCCTTCGTCGATGATCATGCGCTGCATCTTGCCCATGACCTCGCGACGCTTGTCGGCATCTGCGATGGCGTTGGCCTCGGACAGAAGGGCATCGAATTCCGGGTTGGCCCAGCCGAATTCGTTCCAGGCTTCACCAGACCGGTATGCCAGACCCAGGATCTGGGTGCCCAGCGGACGGTGGTTCCAGTTGGTCGAGCTGAACGGGTATTTCGTCCAGTCGTTCCAGAAGGTCGACCCGGGCAGCAGGGTTCGCTTGACGTTGAATCCGGCGTCGCGCAGTTGCGCGGCCACCGCGTCGGTGGTGTTCTTGCGCCAGTCGTCGTCGATCGAGTGGATCTCGATCTCGAAGTCCGGGTCCATCCCGGACTCTTTCCACAGCGCCAACGCACCATCGGGATTGTAGGGGAAGCGTTCGACAGTCGGATCGTTTTCCGGATGCATCGGGCCGACGTGGCTGTTGTTCGCCTCCAGGCCGCGATCGGCATAGCCGAGTTCAAGGCAGATCGAATTGTCGACCGCCATCATCAGCGCCTGGCGTGCGCGCTTGTCGGCATAGGGTTTGATGCCGCCAACTTCGGCCAGCTGGTTCGGACGCACGACGATGGTTGCACCCGAAGCGACCTCGGATTTTTCCCAGCCGATCGCATCCATGATGTCGATGAAGTCACCAACGGTTTCATAGAACACATCGACTTCCTCGGCTTCTGCCGCCGCAACCCAGGCTGCGGGGTCCTGACCGTAGTCGATGTATTCGATCCGGTCGAGGTAGAAGCCGCCACCGTCCAGGGCGGTGTCGCCCCACCAGGCATGATCGGTCTTTTCCAACACGGCTTTCACGCCCACTTCGTGCTCGGTCACCTTCATCGGGCCGGTGCCGACCAGGTCGGACATGGGCGCCGCGGCGTCGAGGCTGCTGTGGTAAACCGCCGCCGGATAATCCGCCATGCCGGGGATGATGGTGATATCGGGCGAACTGGTCTTCAGCAACACGGTGTGGCTGTCGACAACGGTGATTGCACCGGGGGCTGCGCCGTCGCCTTCGATCAGCGTTGCCATGCGGCCCGCCATCGAGTTGCCTTCGGCGGTCTTGTCGCACCAGTCGGTGATCACGCGGGCAACATCCTCGGCGGTAAAGTCTTCGCCATTGTTCCACTTCACACCCTTGCGGACGTGCAGCGTGTATTCGGTGGCGTTGTCGTTGACGTCCCAGCCTTCCAGCAGCATGGGGCGGAACGAACCGTCCGAGTTGTATTCAACCAGGTATTCCAGTGTGCCAGCGGTCAAGAAGGCAATCTGGGTCCAGTCATAGGTGCGCGGGTCCTTGAACGCGCGCACCTCCATCTGCATGCGTACGCTGCCGCCCATCGTCGCGGCCTGTGCCTTGGTCGGCGCGGTCAGCCCGCCAAGGGCATAGGCCGCTGCGGCGCTGACGCCAAGCGCCGTCGTACGCACAAGGAATTCGCGGCGGTCCAACAGACCTTCCTTGAATTCTTTCGCATACATCTTTGCAGCGGGATGAAGCCGCTGCTGTTCGGTCTTGTTGGTCATTTCTTTCTCCCTGGTGTTATTTTCATGCGCGTTTCGCGGGGCTTGGCTTAATAAGATTGCTCTCCCCCGCAATCCCCTGGCGTCTCAACCAACGCTCGCCAGCATTCGGCAATAGAATTGCCCAACCGTCAACGACCGCTTTCGTCATTTTGCGAGCCAAATGCGACATACTGCACATTCAAAAACGACACGGGCGCGTGCCGCAACCGTTAAATCTGCTTGACAGGCAAATTAGCGGACCTGCGCCCCCTGCGCGCGCAGCGCAGACGGTGTCATGCCGGTGTGCTGTTGCACAAAGCGCGTGAAATATGCGGCAGAGGTAAAGCCAAGGTCGCTGGCAATGTCCTGAATCGCGGGCCTGGGCTGAGCCAGGCGCAGGCGCGCCTCGTACAGACGGCGCTGTGTCAGGATGTCGGCAGCGGTCAGGCCGCAGGCCTCGCGGCAGACGCGGGTCAGGTGCGTGGGGGTGACGTTCAGTGCCTCGGCATGCTCGGCCATGGTTTGATCGGTGTTGTATTGCGCCACGACCCGCGCGGCAAAGCGTTTCACCAATCGGTGCGCGGCGGTTTCGCGCGGCGCGTCGGAACTGCCGGCTTCAACCTGCCGGTGCAGCCAGACCGCAACAAGCCCGATCCGGGCCTGCAAAGCCGCTGCCATATAGGGGCGATCTTCGCGCAACTCGCGCTGGATTGCGTCCAGTTCCGCGGTCAATTCGCCCTGCGCCAATGACTCTCGCACCCTCAGGTGCACGGGCCGGTGCGGCAGTTGCCCGGTCAGTCCGGTCGGAGAGATCAGCACCTGCGCCAGGCTTTGCGGCCCCGGTTCGATCGCGATCAGCGTGCGCGCCGGCAGGTAGATCGCGTTGTGCGCGCCGATGCCCCGGCGCACACCATTTACGGTGACACGGCCCTGTCCGCGGGTAAACCAGACCAGCAGATTTTCCGGTCGGTCATGCTGCAGCGACAACCGCCAGGAATTGCTGGCGGTCAGCTGCGCCAACGGAACCAGCCGGACACCGCCCGACACCGGTGCGGGCGCGCCGGATGTGGCGGCGGCCATCGGTTTGCTCAGGAAGGCGGGGCGCGGAGGCATCATCGGATCAGGGATTCGCTAGGGTCGTTTCGTCGGTACGCTTCTGCGGGTGATAGCGCAACCAATCCGACATCCGTGCGCGGAACCAGGTGCGCTGGCGCTTGGCAAACTGGCGGGTCGCGATGGTGGCGCGTTCTTTTGCGACCGACAGCGAAATCTCTCCTTTCAGGTGGGCGATCAGTTCCGGGGCGCCGATCGCCTTCATCGAGGGCAGCGCCGGATCCCAGATCGGCAGGTTCGCGCGCGCCTCGTCCAGTGCACCGCGCGAGATCATCTGATCGAAACGTCGCGCGATGCGGCGGTTCAGCCAGTCCTTGTCGACATCGAACAGGATCGGGACACAGTCGCCCAATGGCAGGCGCGGTGGCGGTGTATCGTCCTGCCAGTCGGCAATTCCACGCCCGGTACTTTGCAGGACTTCCCAGGCGCGTTGCACCCGCATCGGGTTCAGCCGGTCGATCCGCGCCGCCGTGGCGGAGTCGAGTTCGGCCAGCAGCGCCGCACGCCCTTCGTCGCGCAGGCGGGCGTCGGCAATGGCCCGGATCGCAGTTGGGGTCGGCGGGATCTCGGCCAGGCCCTCCGTCAGGGCCATGAAATACAGCCCTGTGCCTCCGACGATGATCGGCCGATCCGGCCCGGTCAGCAGCGGCTCCAGGTCGCGCAGCCAATGGCCGACGGAATAGGGGTGATCCCAGGCGACATGCCCGTAAAGCGCGTGCCGCGCCTGGGTTTCGTCGCCGGCATCGGGGCGCGCGGTCAGCACGCGCCAGTTGGCATAGACCTGGATCGCGTCGGCATTGACGATCACGCCGCCCTGCGTGCGGGCGATTTCCAGCGCCAGCGCGGATTTTCCACTGGCGGTGGGCCCGGCGATCAGCACCGGGCGCGCCGGGTCCAGGGCTTTCACGTCAAGGCACAACCGTCACTCTCCCGCAGGCAAATTAACCGGTTTCGCGGATTGTATCCCCCGGCATTTTTTGACATTTTCCAACCCAACCTTAGACCCGGCCCGGAAGGAAGCGCAACAATGACCGAGGAAGCCCCGAAAACCCAGTTCAAGCGCGTAATGTTGAAGATTTCGGGGGAGGCGCTGATGGGGGATCAGGGATTCGGTCTTCACCCGCCGACCGTGCAGCGCATTGCCGAAGAGGTGAAATCGGTGCATTCGCTGGGCGTCGAAATCTGTATGGTGATCGGCGGCGGCAACATCTTTCGCGGGTTGTCCGGCAGCGCCCAGGGCATGGAACGCACCACCGCGGACTACATGGGCATGCTAGCGACGGTGATGAACGCGCTGGCGATGCAATCCGCGCTGGAAGCGCTTGGGGTGTTTACCCGGGTGATTTCCGCCATCCCGATGGACCAGGTCTGCGAGCCCTACATCCGCCGCCGCGCCGTCCGTCACCTGGAAAAGAAGCGGGTCTGCATCTTTGCCGCGGGCACCGGTAACCCCTATTTCACCACCGACACCGCCGCGACGCTGCGGGCCAATGAAATGGCCTGCGAGGCGATCTTCAAGGGCACAAAGGTGGACGGCGTCTATGACAAGGACCCGGTGAAACATGCCGACGCGGTGCGCTATGACACGATCACCTATGACGACGTGCTGGCCAAACACCTGAAGGTCATGGACGCCTCGGCCATCGCGCTGGCGCGCGACAACAACCTGCCGATCATCGTTTTCAGCCTGGATGAACCCGGCGGGTTCCGCGGCATCCTTGCCGGGCAGGGCACCTATACCAAGGTCATCGGCTGATCGCATGCCGGGGCAGGGGCGCTGCCCCTCTGCCGCCGCCGGCGGCATTCACCCCGGGATATTTGTGGCCAGAAGAAGCCGGGAGCGGCGCTTCGGGGACGGGGTTGCCTGTGCAAATGCCTATACATCCGGGCGCGCCTGCCTTAGAACGCTGGCGAAACAAAGACCACCTGAGCGGGCAATTACCATGTCAGACGATTTCGAACTCGATACCGACGATCTCAAACGCCGTATGGACGGCGCCATCGCAAACCTGCGGACCGAATTCGCATCACTGCGCACGGGGCGCGCCTCGGCCTCGATGCTGGAGCCTGTACAGGTCGACGCCTATGGGTCGATGACGCCGATCAACCAGGTCGGTACGGTGAACGTGCCGGAACCGCGCATGGTGACGATCAACGTCTGGGACAAGAGCCTTGTCGGCAAGGTCGAGAAAGCGATCCGCGAAAGCGGGCTGGGCATCAATCCGCAGCTGAACGGCACGATCATCATGCTGCCGATCCCAGAGTTGAACGAAGAGCGCCGCCGAGAATTGACGAAAGTGGCCGGCCATTATGCCGAGCATTGCCGCGTGTCGATCCGCAACGTGCGCCGCGACGGCATGGACCAGATCAAGAAGGCAAAGGCCGACGGCATGTCCGAGGACGACCAGAAATTCTGGGAATCCGAAGTCCAGGACCTGACCGACCAGTATATCAAGCGGGTCGACGAGGCTCTGGAAACCAAGCAGGAAGAAATCATGCAGGTCTGAGGACCCGCATGATTTTTCCGAAAGGCAGCGCCCCATGGTGAAACCGATCCGCGACACGCGTGGCCCGCGCCATGTAGCCATCATCATGGATGGCAATGGCCGCTGGGCCACGCAGCGTGGTCGTCCGCGGCTGTTCGGGCATCATGCCGGCGCCAAGCGCGTGCGCGAGATCGTCGAGGCCTGCCCGGACCTGGGCGTGAAATATCTGACGATCTTTGCCTTCTCGACCGAGAACTGGAGGCGGACCCAGGTCGAAGTGGCCGGTCTGATGAGCCTTTTTCGCCGCTACATCACCAAGGAAGCGCGCGCGCTGCGGGCCGAAAACGTGCAGGTGCGGTTCATCGGCGACCGGATCCGGCTGGACGACAAACTGGTCAGCCTGATGGACGAACTGGAACTGATGACCGCCGATTGTACTGGCGTGAACCTGACGATCGCGATCAACTACGGAGGCCGGGACGAGGTGGCGCGGGCCACCAAGCGGCTCGCGCAGGACGTGGCGGATGGCAAGCTGAACCCGGCCGACGTGAACGAGGAAACGCTGCCACGCTATCTTGATACTTATGTGCTGCCGGATCCGGACCTTGTGATCCGCACCAGCGGCGAGGCGCGGATTTCCAACTTTCTTCTGTGGCAGTCCGCCTATGCCGAGTACGAATTCATCGACACGCTGTGGCCCGATTTCTCGGCGGCGGAATTCGCGCGGCTGATCGAGAGCTATGGCGCCCGCGACCGCCGGTACGGGGGCGTGAAGGCATGAGCGCGGGACGTTGGGGCGATCTGCGTGCGCGCGTGCTGTCGGGCATTGCCATAGCCGTGGTCGGGCTGGGAGAGATCTGGCTGGGCGGCGTGGCCTTTCACCTGTTGATCGTAGCCTGCGCCGGTTTGATGATCTGGGAATTGATGCGGATGACCGCGCCAGGCAATCCCGCGGTTGCGGTCGGGCTGGGCGCAATGGGCGCGGGCGCGCTGGCCGGTGCGCCTTATCTTGGCCTCTGGATGAACGCGGGGGTCGCCCTTGTATTGGGCCTGGTCGCGGCGCTGGCGGCGAGCCGGTTGAAACCGGCGACAGCCGCCTATGCCGTGGCTGTCGTTCTGGCCAGCGTATTCCTGCTGATGCTGCGGGCGGTTGATCTGAATCTGACGCTGTGGCTGGTACTGGTGGTCGTGATGTCGGATATCATGGGCTATTTCGCCGGGCGTATCCTGGGCGGGCCGAAGTTCTGGCCGGCAATCAGCCCTAAAAAGACCTGGAGCGGGACGCTGGCGGGCTGGATCGGGGCCGCCGTCGTCGGGCTGATGCTGATCCCCGGCGGGGCGTTGACGGTGATCCTGGTGTCTGTGGGCATGAGCTTTGCCGGGCAGTTGGGCGATATCGCGGAAAGCGCGATCAAGCGCAAGACCGGCGTCAAGGATAGCTCGAACCTGATCCCCGGCCATGGCGGGGTGCTGGACAGGTTCGATGCGCTGATAGGGGCTTCGCTGGTCCTGGGCGTGGCGGTTTTCGTGTTTGGGTTGGTCGAGACGGCCATACAATGACGCGGCGGATCACGATTTTCGGTGCAACCGGCTCTATTGGGCAGAACACGATCGACCTGATCGCGCGCGATCGCGACGCCTATCAGGTTGTTGCGCTGACCGGCGGGCGCAACATCGCGCAGCTTGCCGAAGATGCGGTTCGGCTGGGGGCCGAAGTGGCGGTGACCGCGCATGATGACTGCTTTGCCGCGTTGAAAGATGCGCTGGCCGGAACCGGGGTAGAGGCCGCGGCCGGGCAGGGTGCGCTGATCGAGGCCGCGGAGCGGCCTGCCGATTGGGTGATGTCGGCCATTGTCGGTGCGGCAGGGCTGGCGCCTGGGCTGAAAGCGCTTGAACAGGGCGCGGCGCTGGCGCTGGCCAACAAGGAAAGCATGGTCTGCGCCGGGTCGCTGGTCATGGCCACAGCCAAGGCGCATGGCGGCGCGGTTTTGCCGGTGGACAGCGAACATTCGGCCGTCTTCCAGGCCCTGACCGGCGAGAAGATCGAGTCGGTCGAACGGGTGATCATCACCGCCAGTGGCGGGGCGTTTCGCTACTGGCCGCTGTCGGCATTGGAACATGCCACGCCGGAAGAGGCGGCGACCCATCCGAACTGGGACATGGGGCAGCGCATCACCATCGATTCCGCGTCGATGTTCAACAAGGCGTTGGAACTGATCGAGACGCGGGAATTCTTTGGCTTGCGACCGGACCAAATCGAAACCGTGGTGCACCCTGAAAGCCTGATCCACGCTCTCGTGGGGTTCAACGACGGCGGGCTGATGGCCCATGTCGGCCCGCCGGACATGCGTCATGCGATTGGCTATGCCCTGCACTATCCCGAGCGGCGCGCGTTGCCCGTGGACCGGCTGGACCTGGCGCAGGTTGCCACGCTCAGCTTCCGACCCGCGTGCGAAACGCGCTGGCCCGCGCTGCGACTTGCGCGCGAAGTGATGCAGGCGGGCGGTCTTTCAGGGGCTGTTTTCAACGCCGCCAAGGAGCGCGCGCTGGATGCGTTTATCGACAAGCGCATCGGTTTTCTGGACATGGCACGGATTGTTGAACGCGTTTTGTCCCGTCTTTCGGCGGATGCGGGCCTTATTCATGCCGACATTACCCTTGATAACGTCGCCGAAGCAGACCATGTGGCCAGACAAACGGCCGATGAGATCATCGCACTGTAAGAGGTCAAACGAGTGGATTTTGCCAACCTGATTCCGCAGTTCGGAGGCGCGCTTTGGACGCTTCTGTTCTTTGTCGTCGCCCTGTCGATCATCGTCGCCGTACATGAATACGGCCACTACATCGTGGGCCGGTGGTCGGGGATCAAGGCCGATATCTTCTCGCTTGGATTCGGGCCGGTGCTGTGGAGCCGCGTCGACAAGCGGGGCACCCGCTGGCAGATTGCGGCCTTGCCGTTTGGCGGCTATGTGAAATTCTCCGGCGATGCCAACGCGTCGGGCGGTGTGGATGAAGACGCGATGTCGCATATGACCGCCGAAGACCTGCGCCACACCATGCACGGCGCCCCGCTTTGGGCACGCACGGCGACGGTTGCGGCGGGGCCGATCTTCAACTTCATCATGTCGATCGTGATCTTCACGGGCATTTTCATGGCGCGTGGCACGGTGACCGAACCGCTGACCGTTGGTGACCTGCGCCCGCTGCCTGCCGCCCAACAGCTGGAGCCTGGCGATGTTCTGCTGGGGATCGACGGCATGGCGCTGCCCAGCTTCGACAATCCGACCCAGTTCGAGGCGTTGCTGAAAACCCTGCCGTACCAGCCTTTGCTGGGCTACACGGTCGAGCGTGACGGCTCTGAAACCGTCGTGGCCGGGCCGCATCCGTATCCGCCCCTGGTGCAGCAGGTGGTGCCACGTTCGGCCGCCTACGAGGCCGGGATCAAGGCAGGCGATGTGATCACCGCGATCGATGGGCAAGACATCTATGCCTTCGACCAACTGAAAGTGGCGGTCGAAGCCTCTGAAGGGCGGACCCTGAACCTGACGATCTGGCGCGACGGCGATACGCTGGACATTCCGCTGACGCCGCGCCGCACGGACGAACAGCGCCCCGACAACACGTTTGAAACCGTCTATCGCATCGGCATTGCGGGCGGGTTGTTCTTTGAACCTCAAACCGCCCCGCAAAGCTTTGTTGCCGCGTTCACCGGAGCATTTGCGCAACTTGGCGCCATCATCTCGGGGTCACTTTCGGGCCTGTGGCACATGGTGACCGGTGCGATTTCCACCTGTAACCTGAACGGCCCGATCGGCATCGCCCAGACGTCTGGCGCGATGGCCAGCCAGGGCACGTCCAGCTTCATCTGGTTCATCGCGGTGTTGTCGACGGCGGTGGGGATGCTGAATTTGTTTCCAATTCCCGTGCTGGATGGCGGCCACCTGGTGTTTTACGCCTACGAGGCGGTGACCCGGCGACCGCCGAGCGACATGGCGCTGCGGGTCTTGATGTCGATAGGTCTTACCCTGATCCTTGGATTGATGGTGCTGGGAACGACAAGCGACCTGTTCTGCGGATAATTGTCGACGGACCGTCACCAAAGCGGTGAATTCGGGTCAAAATCAGGCCATATTCGCCCTCTATACCCGGTCGTGAAACATGAACGGGAAGAGTCGCACCATGCAAACGATTCAGAGCGGATACCGAGGCTTGCGCCTGCTGTTCAAACTGAACTGGGATCGCCTGCTTTACGTCTTTACCATTTTTTTCGCGCTTTGGCTGGGTGCGTACCTTGGAACGTGGCTCTGATCCGGTGACCGCGACCGGGCCGTTGCGAGCCCGGCACAAATGGTGATTTCCTGCCCATCCGGCCCGTCGGCCTTTTGACAAGCGCAGCCGATGCGGATACCACCGATCCTCAAGGGATGTCACTTTTGGATTGGCGCAATGACCATTAAATTCCGGGGGCAGAAGCTCTCGTCCAAGGCAGGCGTTCGGACGCTGATCGGCGCAACCGCCATCGTAGTGGGCCTCGGGGCTGCCACCCTGCCTGCGCCGGTGTTGGCGCAGACCTACAGCTTCAACACTGTTGCAATTGAAGGCAACAAGCGGATCGAGCCGGGCACCATTCTCAGCTATGCCGGTATCGCCCGTGGCCAGCGTGTCAGCGCTGCCGAGCTGAACGATGCCTATCAGCGTATCATTGCATCCGGCCTGTTCGAATCTGTCGAGATCGAACCGCGTGGATCGCGCCTTGTGATCAAGGTGGTGGAGTTCCCCACCGTGAACCGCATCAGTTTCGAAGGGAACAAGCGGATCAAGGACGAAGACCTGTCGGCGGTCGTGCAATCGCAGTCGCGCCGCGTCTTCAGCCCGTCGCTGGCCGAGCAGGATGCCGCCCGGATTACCGAGACTTATGCCCAGCAGGGCCGTTTGTCCGCACGGGTGCAGCCGCGCGTCATTCGCCGAAGCGACAACCGCGTCGACCTGATCTTCGAAGTGTTCGAAGGCGGCGTGGTCGAGGTCGAGCGCATCGGTTTTGCCGGCAACAAGGCCTATTCCGACAGCCGTCTGCGTCGCGTACTGGCGACCAAACAGGCTGGTATTTTCCGCGCGCTGATCCGCAGCGATACCTTCATTGCCGACCGGATCGAGTTCGACAAACAGGTGCTGCGCGATTTCTATTCGTCGCGGGGCTACGTCGATTTCCGTATCACCGGCGTGAATGCGGAACTGGCCGAAGAGCGCGACGGCTATTTCGTGAATTTCAACGTTGAGGAAGGACAGCAGTTCAAGTTCGGTGAGATCACCGCGACCTCGGACCTGCCCGAAGTCGACACGGATCTGTTCCAGCGCGCCATCAAGGTGCGCCCGGGCAAGGTCTATTCCCCGTCATTGGTGGAAAATGAAATCGCGCGGCTGGAACGGTTGGCGATTCGCGAAGGTTTGAATTTCATCCGGGTCGAACCCCGCGTGACCCGCAACGATCGCGATCTGACGCTGGATGTCGAACTGCTGTTGACCAAGGGGCCGCGTGTTTTTGTCGAACGCATCGATATCGAAGGCAATACCACGACGTTGGACCAAGTGGTGCGCCGCCAGTTCGGCACCGTCGAGGGCGATCCGTTCAACCCGCGCGAAATCCGCGAAAGCGCCGAACGCATCCGCGCGCTTGGCTTCTTTGCGGATGCGCAGGTCGAAGCCCGTGAAGGCTCCAGCCCGCAGCAGGTGGTTGTCGACGTCAATGTCGAGGAACAGCCGACCGGGTCGCTGTCTTTTGGGGCGACCTATTCGTCGACCACCGGCACCGGCATCACGGTCGAATTCAGCGAACGCAACTTCCTTGGCCGAGGCCAGCAACTGACGCTGGGTGTAACCACCGCGTCGGAAAGCCAGAACTACAAGTTCAATTTCTACGAACCGGCGTTCCTTGGGCGCAAGGTGGGCTTCGGGCTGGCGCTGAACTATGTCGAGACCGACAACCTGTCAGTGGGCTATGACACCGCGACGGGCACGTTCTCTCCGTCGCTGTCGTTCCCGATTTCGGAAAGCGGGCGTCTGAACCTGCGCTACACTGCGGACTTCAAGGAAATGAAGAATCCCGGTGACGTTGGCGATATCACCGCCGCCGAAGTTGCTGTTGGCAAGGTCTGGCAACAGTCCTTGGGCTACAGCTTCAGCTACGACACCCGTCGCACCGGGCTTGATCCGAATTCGGGTGTGCTTCTGGAATTCGGTCAGGATTTCGGTATCGACGACAACGACGAGCATTTCCTGATCACCTCGGTTCGGGCGATTGCCCAAACCAAGATCATGAACGAGGAAGTGACGCTGCGGGCTACGCTGGAAGGCGGCGCGCTGGATTATTCCGGTGGCGGCGGCCGCGCCATTGACCGCTTCTTGCTGGGCCCGTCCAAGTTGCGTGGCTTCGACTATGCCGGGATCGGTCCCCGTGAAATCGGGACCACCGCGGGCGGAGCAGCGTATAACGACGCGCTTGGCGGCAATTACTTCGCCGTAGCCCGGTTCGAAGCGGAATTCCCGCTGCCGGTGCCCGAGGAGTACGGCATCTCTGGCGGTGTGTTCTATGACGTCGGCTCGCTTTGGGGGCTGGACAACACGACCACAAGCACCGGCACCGTCTACTACGAGGACTTCACGCCGCGCCACGTGATCGGGGCGTCGATCTTCTGGGACACGGCAATCGGCCCGCTGCGGTTTAACTGGACCAAGGCGCTGACCAAGGAGCGCTTCGATCAGGAACAGACGTTCGATCTGACCATTTCGACCAAGTTCTGACGTGACACGCCTGATTTCCGCAATCTTGACCGCCGCCTGTCTGTCGATGGGCGGCGGTCCGCTTTCAGCGCAGGATTTCCAGCAGGGGGTTCTGCAAAGCCAGGTCCTGATGATCGACTCGGACCGGTTCTTCAGTGACAGCGCGTTCGGCAAACGGGTCTCGGCCGAGGTCGAGGCGGAAGGCGCAAACATCGCTGCAGAAAACCGCCGGATCGAGGCAGAGCTGACCGACGAGGAAAAGGCCCTGACCGACAAGCGCCCGACGCTGCCGGCCACAGAGTTCCGCGCCCTCGCAGATGCGTTCGATGAAAAGGTCCAGACACTGCGCCGCGAACAGGATGCCAAGGCACGCGCGCTTGGCCAGCGCGGCGATGAAGCGCGTCGGCGGTTTCTTCTGGCCGCGCGGCCGGTCTTGGGCGACCTGATGCGCGATGCGGGCGCGCTGATCATCCTGGAACGGCGCGGGGTCTTTCTGGCGTCGGATGCCATCGACATCACCGACGAAGCCATCGCCAAGATCGACGCCGCACTGGGGGACGGCAGCGATCTGACCCCGCCGGAGGAGTAGTGCGCTTGCCCAAGCCGCGCCCGATTGCTAGGAGCAGGGCGAAACCCGAAAGGACCCAACCATGACCGACACGCTTTTGAGCGCCGACATTCAGTTGATCCAGCGCATCCTGCCGCACCGCTATCCGTTCCTGCTGGTTGACAAGGTGGTCGATATCGACGGCACCCAATCGGCCCGTGGCATCAAGAACGTGACGATGAACGAACCGCATTTCCAGGGGCATTTTCCCGGCATGCCGATCATGCCCGGCGTCACCATCGTCGAAGCGATGGCGCAGACCGCCGCTGTCATGGTGGGCACCGCGCTGGACATGGCCGACAAGGAAATGAAGGTCTATTTCATGGCAATCGACGGCTGCAAGTTCCGCCGCAAGGTCATTCCCGGGGACGTGCTCGAAATGCACCTGACCACCCTGCGCGGCAAGCCCGGCGGCAAGGTCTGGAAATTTGCCGGCAAGGCCACGGTCAACGGTGAAATGGCGGCAGAGGCTGAATTCTCTGCCATGATGGAACTGCCAGCGGCATGACCACCGGACCGACCATTCACCCCGGCGCCATCGTCGAAGAGGGCGCGAAAATCGGGCCGGGCTGCTATGTCGGCCCGTTCTGCCACATCGGCCCCGAGGTGACGCTGGGCGCCAATGTCGAGATCAAGAGCCACGTCGTCATCACCGGAAACACCACGATCGGCGACGACACGGTGATCTTTCCCTTTGCCGTCATCGGCGAGGTACCTCAGGACCTGAAGTTCCGGGGCGAAAAGACCCGGCTGGAAATCGGCAAGCGCAACCGCATCCGCGAACATGTCACCATGAACGCGGGCACCGAGGGCGGCGGCGGGCTGACCAAGGTGGGCGATGACGGGCTGTTCATGGCGGGCTGCCACGTGGCCCATGACGTGATCATCGGCGACCGGGTGATCCTGGTGAACAACTCGGCCCTGGCGGGGCATTGCGTGATCGAGGATGACGTGATCGTCGGCGGCCTGTCGGGCGTGCATCAATGGGTGCGCATCGGGCGCGGGGCGATCATCGGTGCGGTCACGATGGTGACCAACGACGTGATCCCCTATGGTCTGGTGCAGGCACCGCGCGGACAGCTGGACGGGCTGAACCTTGTCGGGCTCAAGCGAAAGGGCGTGTCGCGCGCCGATATCACCGCGCTGCGGGCCGCGTTCCAGATGCTGGCGCAGGGCGAAGGCAGTTTCCACGAGCGCGCCAAGCGGCTTGGGGCGGAAACCGACAGCGACTATGTCCGCCAGATCACCGATTTCATCCTGGGCGACAGCGACCGGTCGTTCCTGACGCCGGGCTGATCCGGATGCTGGCCCTGATCGTCGGCAACGGCGCGCTGCCCCGCGCGGTGGCCGCGGCGCAGGACGTGCCGCCGCTGGTCTGCGCGCTGGCCGGTCATGCGCCGGACGGGCTGACGCCGGACATCACGTTTCGCGTCGAACACCTGGGCAGCCTGCTGCGCCGTCTGAAACGCGCGGGGGTCACCCGGATTTGCCTGTGTGGCAAGGTCGACCGGCCCGACATTTCCCTGAAACGGCTGGACTGGCGCACCGCGTTGATGCTGCCGCGCATGTTGAAGGCGCTGAAACTGGGTGACGACGGCGCGCTGCGCATTGTCATCGCGCTGTTCGAGGCCGGTGGCTTTGCCGTCGAGGCCGCGCACGAGGCCGCGCCCGACCTGTTGCCGCCGGCGGGGGTGCTGACCGCCGCGCCCCTGTCTGACAGCGCAGAGGCAGACGCCCGGGCAGGGGATGCGGCCATCGCGGCCATGGGGCGCGCGGATCTGGGCCAGGCCTGCCTGGTGCGGCACGGCGCCGTGCTGGCGACCGAGACCGAAACCGGGACGGATGCGCTGATCGTGGGGCAGGGGCAAGCCGGGGCCGTGCTGTACAAGGCCCCCAAACCCGATCAGGACCGCCGCGCCGACCTGCCCACCATCGGCCCCGACACCGCGCGCAACGCCGTTGCCGCCGGCCTGTCCGGCCTGGTGATCGAGGCGGGCGGCGTCATGGTGCTGGACCTGCCTGTCGTGCAGGACATTCTCGACGCTGCCGGGCTGTTTCTCTGGGTTCGGGAAAGGCCGGTCTGATGCGCGTTTTCATCATCGCGGGCGAACCTTCGGGCGACAAGCTGGGCGCGGCGCTGATGGCCGGGCTGACAGAGCTGGTGCCGGATGTCACCTTTGACGGGATCGGCGGCGAACGCATGATCGGCGAGGGGCTGCAAAGCCTGTTCCCGATGGAAGAGATCTCGATCATGGGCATCACCGAGATCCTGCGCGAATACCGCGCGCTCAAGGCCCGGATCCGTCAGACGGCGGAAGAGGTCGTGCGCCAGAAACCCGACGTGCTGATCACCATCGACCTGCCGGAGTTTTCCCTCCGCGTGGCGCGGCTGGTCAAGGCGGCCAGCGCGATCCGTACCGTGCATTATGTTGCGCCCACGGTCTGGGCCTGGCGCCCGGGACGTGCGGCCAAGATGGCGGCGCATGTCGACCAGGTACTGGCGCTTCTGCCGTTCGAGCCGCCCTATATGGAAGCCGCCGGGATGCGCTGCGATTTCGTCGGGCACCCGGTGGTGACCGACCCGCAGGCGACCGAGGCAGAGGCGCAGGCGTTTCGCGCCGCACGGGGGCTGGGGGATGCTCCGTTCTGCCTGATCCTGCCCGGCTCGCGCCGCAGCGAGGTCAGCCGCCTTGCCCCGGTGTTCGGCGATGTCGCGGGCGGTCTGTCCAAGGCGCGCCCGGAACTGCGCTTTGGAGTGGTGGCAGCGCGGCCCGTGGCGGACCTGGTGCAGGCGTCGGTGGCAGACTGGCCTGTGCGCCCGATCCTGATCGACCCACGCGACGACGAAGAACAGGCTTCCCGCCGGACCAAGGCGGCGGTGTTCCGTGCGGCCGATGTGGCGCTGGCAGCCTCGGGCACCGTGTCGTTGGAACTGGCTGCGGCGGGCACGCCGATGGTGATTGCCTACGACATGAACTGGCTTAGCCGTCAGATCATCGGACGGATGCTGCGCGTGGATACGGTGACGTTGGTCAACCTCGTGTCGGACACCCGCGCGGTGCCGGAATTCATCGGCCAGGCGTGTCTGCCCGAGCGCATTGCCCCGGCGCTGGAACAGGTGTTGGCCGAACCGCAGCCTCAGATCGATGCCATGGCTCTGACGATGGAGCGGCTGGGCCGTGGCGGCGAAGCGCCCGGTCTGCGCGCAGCCCGGGCCGTCCTGGACGGGCTGGCCAAGGCACAGACCCGCCGGTAGGCCCGCGGTGTCCCAACCGGACAACAAAAAACCCCGCCAGTTCGGGCGGGGTTTTGAAATCCAGGGTCCCGGACGCGGTCAGCCGCCTTGCTTGACCGGCGTGACCTTGTCGAAGCTGGCGGTAAAGCCCTTCAGCGACATCGACACGCTGACCTTCTGATCCGGTGCCAGCGCGGGCACCAAGGTCAGCTTGGCCGCAGCGCCGGCCTTGAAGCGCGAAATGTCTTCGGCCGTAAAGCCGACGCGCGCATAGCAGCCGCCCTGGGTGCAAAAGCTGTAGTCATAGCGTTTGGCCTGACCGCTATCGACCTGGATCGTCAGGCGCTGGGTCAGCAGCGTTTCCAGCGGCACAACAAAGGTGCCACCGGCCACGACCTGACCACCGCCTTCCAGCCGGAACAGGCTGGCTTCGGCCACCGGGTTGCCTTCGGCGTCTTTCAGCAGTTGGTACATCTGGCAGGGTTCTGTCTGGCCTTCAGGGACCCGAAGGCACTGTACCTGCCAGTCACCGTTGGTTTCCAGAACATAGCTCTGCGCCTGCTGCGGCGCAGGCGCGGCGGCATCCCCTTCGGCGGGAACACTTTCGCCGGTGTCGAGTTCGCCAAGAAGCTGCACATCGCCCCCTTCGGTCTGATCTGCGGGGGCCTGGGCGGCGTCCTGCGCGATGCCCGGTGCCGCTGCCAGAAGGGCAGCCAGGGCGGTTGCGGCAAACAGGTGTTTGGTCATCGTAAAATTCTTCCCTGAGAGGCTATCGTCTATGTCTTCGCCACCTAACACGGACATCGCCGGGTGTCAGGGCCAAAACGTCGCACGGGTTCGTGAGATGGGCGATAACCTGCCAGACAGAATATACCCAATAGTGGGTACAAGACGCTGAGAAGAAAAAGAAAAAGGGGACGTCACCGCCCCCTTTTTTGAAATTTATCGCTCCCTGTCGGACTGGCCGACTTTGTTATTGACGGGACGCTACGAAACTATTTTCGACCGGTCAACAGGGATTCTTTGCCGTTACGGTCATTCGCAGAAAAAAAATTTTCATGCCAAGTCTGGCTGTAGAAAACTGCGAAACAGAGAAATTAAATTTCCTCTGGGCGCTTGATTTTGAATGAAATTTCTTGCTGCGGCGCGGCAAAACTTTCCCTGTTCAGCAAAAAAAGGCCGCGCCTTGTGACGCGGCCAGTCTGACAGGGAGGAAGTCTGTCCAATTCCCAGAGGACATCGGGTTTTGGACAGCGTTGACACTGGCACCAATTGGTTAAGCAAGTATGGTGAGCCCGAGCGGTTTGAGTTGAAGGAGGCTGGATCATGGAAAACGGCGTGTTCGTCGGGGGCGGCGGGGCGGACTATGGCGAGAAGCAATGGCTCGACCTGAAATATGCCAACCGCCATGGTCTGATCGCGGGCGCGACCGGCACGGGCAAGACCGTCACCTTGCAGATCCTGGCCGAAGGCTTTGCCAACGCGGGCGTCCCCGTGTTCCTGTCCGATGTAAAGGGCGACCTGTCAGGGCTGGCAAAGCCGGGCAGCGAAACCTTCAAGCTGCACGGTGCCTTTACCGACCGTGCCGCGAAGATCGGCTTTGACGACTTCAGCTATCAGGCTTTTCCGACGGTGTTCTGGGACCTGTTCGGGCAAAAGGGGCACCCGGTGCGCACCACCGTGGCCGAGATGGGGCCGCTGCTGATGTCGCGGCTGCTGGAACTGTCCGAGGCACAGGAAGGCATCCTGAACATCGCCTTCCGGCTGGCGGACGAGGACGGCATGCCGTTGCTGGACCTGAAAGACCTGCAATCGCTGCTGGTCTGGGTCGGTGAAAATCGGGCCGATCTGTCTTTGCGCTATGGCAATATCTCGGTCCAGTCGGTGGGCGCGATCCAGCGGCGGCTGCTGGTGCTGGAAAACCAGGGCGGTGCGGGGCTGTTCGGGGAACCGGCGCTGGACCTGGCCGACATGATGCAGGTCGATGCGCAGGGCAGGGGGCAGGTCAATATTCTGACAGCCGACAGCCTGATGGCCGCGCCCCGGCTCTATGCGACATTCCTACTGTGGCTGCTGTCGGAACTGTTCGAGGAACTCCCCGAGGTCGGCGACCCCGACAAACCCAAGCTGGTTTTCTTCTTCGACGAGGCGCATCTGCTGTTCGATGATGCGCCCAAGGCGCTGATCGACAAGGTCGAACAGGTGGCGCGGCTGATCCGCTCGAAAGGAGTGGGCGTCTATTTCATCACCCAGAACCCCGATGACATCCCCGAAGACATCCTTGGCCAGCTGGGCAACCGGGTTCAGCATGCGCTCCGTGCATTCACCGCCCGCGATCGCAAGGCACTGCGGTTGGCCGCGGAAACCTATCGTGAGAACCCCGATTTCAACATCGAAGACGCGATCCGAGAGGTCGGCGTGGGCGAGGCCGTGACCTCGATGCTGGAGAAGAAAGGCGTTCCAGGCGTGGCACAACGCACGCTCATCCGTCCGCCGTCTTCGCAACTTGGCCCGATCACCGATGACCAGCGCGCGGGCCTGATCGCCACCTCGCCCATCGGCGGGAAATACGACACGGTGATCGACCGGCGGTCGGCCTATGAAATCCTGCGCCAGAGGGCTGAAACAGCCGCCGCCGCCGCCGAACAGGCTGAACTGAAAGAAGAGACGCAGGCCGCGCAGGAAAGGGACTATTCCGCAGGGCGCCGCTATACCGGGACGCGGGTCGGGCGATCCACGTCCAAGCCTGTGCGCAGCACGAAATCAAGCCGCGACAAAAGCTTTGGCGAGGCGATGGGCGACATGGTGATGAAGGAACTGACCGGCACCACCGGTCGCCGCATCGTGCGCGGCATCCTCGGCGGGTTGTTCAAGGCGAAATAGGGCTCTTCAGCAAAGATGGGCGGATATTCACGCCCATCCTTGCGGTGCCAAGGCAGGAAACCGGATCAGGGAATGATCCGGGTGTATTTCACGCCTTCCAACGTCACACCTGCGCGCAGACCAGCCTGGGCAAAGACCACGGCGATGACCGGGGCCATGGACGTGGTTGTTTCGGCCGCAAGGCTGCCGCCACCTTCCGGGATGGCATATTCCATATCCGCCCCCGCGGCCCAGCCAGGCGCACGGCGGAAGTTCAGCAGCGCGTCTTCGGTCATGAAGAACAGCACATGCGCATATTGCTGAACGCCGATCTGCAAGCCCGCGCTGGCCTTGGTGGTCGAATAGAAATCCACCGTGACCCCACCCACGCGCAGCGCGCCCTTGCCATAGGCACCGCCAAGGCCCAGCCCGGCCTCGGTCACCAGTGGCATCACCAACATGCCGGCGGACTTGTCGCGCAGCTGCGTGGTGTTGGGGTATTGCGAGAAAAGCTGGGCCAGCGTGGCATCGACGCGTGCGTCGATCGTTTCCGGGCCTTTGCTGCCGATACCGTTGCCGCAGGCCGCGACAAGCGGCAGCGCGCCAAGCGAAAGGATTACTCCGCGTCGGGAGAGCTGTGTCATGGGAATGCTCTTTTGTTTGCCTGTGCCTGTGTCCGGCTGTACCGCCGGTTATGCGTCACTATAGCGTCGCGTGCCGGGCCTGTCACCCGGCACGTGACCCGCGGGCGGGTTTCAGCCGCCGAGGATTTCCGCCGCCGCCGGGGCAAAATAGGTCAGGATGCCGTCGCAGCCCGCGCGCTTGAACGCCATCAGGCTTTCCAGCATGACCTTTTCGCCATCGACCCAGCCGCGTTCACCCGCCCCGGCCAGCATCGCGTATTCGCCCGATACCTGATAGGCGAAGGTCGGGGCGCCAAACATGTCCTTGGCGCGACGGCACACATCCAGATAGGGCATGCCGGGTTTTACCATCACCATGTCGGCGCCATCCGTCAGGTCGCGCGCGATCATCCGCATCGCTTCATCGGTGTTGGCCGGATCCATCTGGTAGGTCTTCTTGTCCCCCTTCAGCGCGCCCGACGCGCCCACCGCATCGCGGAACGGTCCATAGAACGCGCTGGCATATTTCGCGGCATAGGACAGCAAGGCCACGTTCTTGTGCCCCGCGGATTCCAGCGCTGCCCGCAGCGCGCCGATCCGTCCGTCCATCATGTCGCTGGGGCCGATGATGTCGGCCCCGGCGTCGGCCTGGCTCAGCGCCTGTTTGATCAGCGCCTCGACCGTGCGGTCATTCACGATTTCGCCATCCTCGACGAAACCATCGTGGCCGTTGATGTTGTACGGGTCGAGCGCCACATCCGTCATTACCGTGATATCCGGCACGGCGTCCTTAATCGCGCGGGTGGCACGGTTCGACAGGTTTTCGGGGTTCCAGGCCTCGGAACAGCATTCGGTTTTCAGCGACGGGTCGGTGTAGGGAAACAGACAGATCGCCGGGATGCCAAGGTTCCACGCCTCTTCTGCCGCTTCGACCACCTTGTCGACCGACCGGCGCATCACACCTGGCATCGAAGCGATGGGTTCTTCGACGCCGTCGCCGTTACGCACGAAGACCGGCCAGATGAAATCGGCGGGTGACAGTTCGTTTTCTCGAACGAGGTCGCGAAGCGCGGGCGACCGGCGCAGGCGGCGGAAACGGGTGGCGGGAAACGGGGCGGAAAGCGGTGTCATGGCGGATCTGTCCTTGTAAACGCTGCCTTTGGGTGGCATGGAATGACGGCTATCTCAAGGGCGTAGTCGCCATGACGCCCAAGATGCCTCTCCCATGCCGGGTCACCGGCGTTTCTGCCTTGAAGGATAAAGGGCCCGACTTTGGACTGGCAGACGATTGTCTTTGAAGTCATCGACATGCGGTCGTTCTCGAACCTTTGGTTCTGGATCGCGCTTGCAGTGATGTGGTCTTCGGCCAGCCATTGGGTCATGGGGGTGCCGTTCGACATGGTCACGCGGGCGCGCCGGCAGGGCGGGCAGGCCGAAGCCGATCTGGCCGACATGGTGCGTATCAACTGCAACCGGCTTCTGTATATCGCGGGAGTGTCGGGACTGATCCTGATCGCCGCGATCAGCTTTATTCTGACCATGCTCGGCGTGCTGGGCTTTGCCTACAAGGTCGAATTTGCACAGGCTGTGTTCCTGCTGGCCTTTCCGATGGCGATCGTCTTTGGCCTGTCGATCCGCACCGCGCGTCGGATCGGCGCACAACAAATGCAGCCCGAAGGGTTGGCAAAGCTTTTGACCCGGCACCGCATCGTGATCCAGGCCATCGGTATGGTGTCAATCTTCGTGACCGCGCTTTGGGGCATGTTCCAGAACCTCAGCCATGGGCTTCTGGTCAATTGACCTTGGCGCGATTTGCCGCCATCTGACGACCCATGACCGACAAACGCCATATCGTGAAGGGCGGCGCGCCCGAAGGTTACGACGCCCGCCTGCTGCTGGACGAGGCTGCCAATGGCCCCGTGGTGCACATCGCCCGCGACGACAAGCGGCTGGCGCAGATGCGCGAGGCGCTGACCTTCTTCGATCCGTCGATGCCGGTCTTTGCGTTCCCGGGCTGGGATTGCCTGCCTTATGACCGGGTGTCGCCCAATGCCGACATTTCCGCCACGCGCATGGCGACGCTGGCGGCGTTGGTTCACGGCATGCCGGACCGATTCATTCTGTTGACGACGCTGTCGGCGGCGATGCAGCGCGTCCCGGCGCGGGAGGTGCTGAAAGAGGCCGCCTTCAAGGCCGAGGTCGGGCGCCGTGTGAACGAGGATCACCTGCGCGCCTTCCTGGTCCGCATGGGCTTTTCCATGGCGCCCACGGTGATGGAGCCGGGCGACTATGCCATTCGCGGCGGCATCATCGACATCTATCCGCCGGGCGACGGCGGTCCGGTGCGGCTGGATTTCTTTGGCGATGTGCTGGACGGCGCGCGGCGCTTCGATCCGGTGACCCAGCGCACCACCGACAAGCTGGACGTGGTCGAACTGGCCCCGGTGTCCGAGGTCATCCTGGACGAGGCCGCGATCACCCGGTTCCGGCAGAATTACCGCATCGAGTTCGGCCAGACCGCCGACGACCCGCTGTACGAAGCGGTCAGCGCGGGCCGCAAGCATCAGGGCATGGAACATTGGTTGCCGTTCTTCCACGACCGGCTGGAAACCCTGTTCGACTATCTGCCCGATGCCACGATCTGCCAGGACGATCAGGTCACGCCCGCGCGTCTGGGCCGCTGGGACACGATCGCCGATCAATACGAAACGCGCCGCCTTGCGATGACGCAGAAGGGGCGGATGGATACGGTCTACAAACCGGTCAAGCCCGACGCGCTCTATCTGGATGACGCCGCTTGGGACGCCGCGGTTGCCAACCACCGTTTCGTCCAGTTCCAACCGCTGCCCCAGGCCTCTGGCCCCGGTGTGGTGGATGCGGGCGGGCGCATCGGGCGCAGTTTTGCCCCCGAAAGACAACGGGAAAACATCAGCCTTTTTGGTGCTTTGGCGAAGCATGTTCAGGCGCGACTTTCGGATGGTCCCGTCGTCATCGCCAGCTATTCCGAAGGCGCGCGCGAACGCCTGTCCGGGTTGATCGAGGACGAAGGCCTGTCCGAAACGATCCATGTCCAGAACGCCTCTGCCATCGGTAAACGGGGGCTTTACCTGACCGTCTGGTCGCTGGAACAGGGGTTCGAGGCACCGCTGGGCGACCGCCGCCTGACAGTGATTTCCGAACAGGACGTGCTGGGGGACCGGTTGATCCGTCAGCCGCGCAAGCGCCGCAAGGCCGAAAATTTCCTGACCGAGGCACAGTCGCTGTCGCCCGGCGATCTGGTGGTACACGTCGACCACGGCATCGGTCGCTACCACGGGCTCGAGGTGGTGACGGCCCTTGGTGCCGCGCATGAATGCCTGCACATCGAATACGCTGAGAACGCCAAGCTCTACCTGCCCGTCGAAAACATCGAACTGCTCAGCCGTTATGGTCACGAGGAAGGTCTGCTCGACAAGCTGGGTGGCGGCGCGTGGCAGGCCAAGAAAGCCAAGCTCAAGGAACGCATCCGCGAGATGGCGGACAAGCTGATCCGCATCGCCGCCGAACGTGCCTTGCGCAAGGCCCCCGTTATCGACCCGCCTCCCGGCGCGTGGGATGCCTTTGCCGCCCGGTTCCCGTATCAGGAAACCGACGACCAGCTGCGCGCGATCGAGGACGTGGTCGCCGACATGCACTCGGGCCAGCCGATGGACCGGCTGATCTGTGGCGACGTGGGCTTTGGCAAGACCGAGGTGGCGATGCGCGCCGCCTTCATTGCCGCCATGTCCGGCTTGCAGGTGGCCGTGATCGCGCCCACCACGCTGCTTGCCCGCCAGCATTACAAGAGCTTTTCCGACCGCTTCCGGGGTTTCCCCTTGCAGGTCAAATCCCTGTCGCGCTTCGTGTCCGCGAAAGAGGCGGCGCAAACGCGCGACGGGCTGGCAAAGGGCACGGTGGATATCGTCGTCGGCACCCACGCGCTGCTGGCCAAGGGCATACGGTTCCAGAACCTCGGCCTGCTGATCATCGACGAGGAACAGCATTTCGGCGTGTCCCACAAGGAGCGGCTGAAACAGCTGCGCTCGGACATCCACGTGCTGACCCTGACCGCAACGCCCATTCCGCGCACGCTGCAACTGTCGCTCACCGGCGTGCGCGACCTGTCGATCATCGGCACACCGCCTGTCGACCGGCTTGCGATCCGCACGTACGTCAGCGAATTCGACGCAGTCACCATCCGCGAAGCGCTGCTGCGCGAACACTATCGCGGCGGGCAAAGCTTTGTCGTTGTGCCGCGCATCGCCGATCTGCCCGATCTCGAAGCCTTCCTGCGCGACCAGGTGCCCGAGGTCAGCTTTACCGTCGCCCATGGCCAGATGCCGGCGGGGGAACTCGACGACAAGATGAACGCCTTCTACGACGGCAAATACGACGTGCTTCTGGCCACGACCATCATCGAATCCGGCCTGGACATCCCCACCGCGAACACCATGGTCGTGCACCGCGCCGACATGTTCGGCCTGGCGCAGCTTTACCAGATCCGGGGCCGCGTCGGCCGGTCCAAGACCCGCGCCTATGCCTATCTCACCACGAAACCGCGCGCCAAGCTGACCCCCGCCGCCGAAAAGCGCCTGCGCGTGCTGGGCAGCATCGACACGCTGGGCGCGGGGTTCACCCTGGCCAGCCAGGACCTCGACATTCGCGGCGCGGGCAACCTTCTGGGCGAAGAACAGTCCGGCCAGATGCGCGACGTGGGGTACGAGCTCTACCAATCCATGCTGGAAGAGGCGATCGCCAAGATCCGCTCGGGCCAGATGGAAGGGCTGTCGGACGATGACGGCCAATGGGCGCCGCAGATCAACCTGGGCGTTTCCGTCCTGATTCCCGAGGCTTACGTGCCCGATCTCGACGTCCGCCTGGGCCTCTATCGCCGCCTGTCGCACCTGACGACCAAGGTCGAACTTGAAGGTTTCGCCGCCGAACTGATCGACCGTTTCGGCAAGCTGCCGAAAGAGGTCAACACGCTGTTGCTGATCGTGCGGATCAAGGCGATGTGCAAACGCGCGGGCATCGCCAAGCTCGACGGCGGGCCGCGCGGCGCGACGATCCAGTTCCACAACGACAAGTTCGCCAACCCCGCGGGCCTGGTCGAATTCATCCGCGGCCAGGGGGAACTGGCCCGCATCAAGGACAACAAGATCGTCATCCGCCGAGACTGGAAATCCGATACCGACCGGATCAAGGGCGCCTTCGCCGTCGCCCGCGACCTGGCGGTGGCGGCAAAACCGGCCAGGAAAGAGGAGCGCCCCTGACCCGCGCGCACCTTCTTGCCCTGTGCACCCTTGCCGCACCGGTCGTGGCCGAGCCCGTGACGGTGCCGCGCCTGCAGACGCCCGTGCTGTCGACCGCCTACTTCGATTGCCGCAATGTCAGTTGCAAGAAACTCGGCTCCTGCGAGGAAGCCTGCTACAAGCTGCTTCAGTGCGGCCAGCGCAAGGAGCGATGGAGACAATGACGGCATTCCCTGTGAAACCCTGTGCAAAGCTCCCTGCCCGAAATAGGGCTTTCATCTTTCTGGAAAATACTCCCGGGGTGAATGGCGGCTTGCCGCCAGGGGGGGCAGCGCCCCCCGATCCGCCGGTGATCCGCCGAAGGCGGGACACCGGCTGTCAAAGCGTGCGGCCCCACGGGGCCGCACACCATGGATCGCCCGGCTGGCTTACTGGCCGACGATGGGCGACAGAAGATCGGGGTTCATCACCAGGTTGCGCACGCCATGGGCGTGGTCTTCCTTGAACGGGTTGTCCTTCAGCCAGGCATCGACGGACGCGATATCCATCTTCACAACCTGCGGCCGCACGCTCCACGTCACCTGGAAGGGCGAGGCTTTCTCGTTGTAGGTCGGGCCGGTGGTCGAGCCATCATAGACCACCGGGCGGCCAAGGTCGTCGGGCAGGTAGCCGGTCTGGTAAAGCCCCTCCACGGTCTTCACCGCGGCCATGTCCGTCAGGCTGGCGGCCTTCGGGTCGTTGACCAGCACCGCGACCACGGCTTCGACCCGCAGCTGCGGGTTGGCGATCGCCTCGCTCACGCAGGACCCCAGCCCCTCACCGGGCTGCACCTGCGCGGTGGAATAGACGAAATGGATTTCGATCGTATCGCCCGGTTCCAGGTCGCCGTGCTCGCTGTCGCCGACCTTGTGGTCCAACGGGGACAGTTCGGCAGCATTGAGCGTGCCGTTGTATTCATACCCCGAGCCATAGCCGTGACCGTCGCCATTGCCGGCGTAATGGGTAAATTCGCCGCCCTTGTGTTCGGCGTTTTCATGGAAATGGATGTTGCACAGGTTCATTTCGGCATAGGCCGGGGCCGAACCGAAGGCGCGATGATTCATGCCGGACGGGGCGTCGATGTCGCGCGGCGATTGCGGGCCGAAGCCCTTGCCCTGGGTGGCGCTTGCCAGTTCCGCACGCTGTTCTGCGATCACCTCGTCGCCCACCGCGCCGTGGCCCGCTGCAAGAACGGGAAGCGCTGTCGCGCCAAACGAGGCGGACACGGCCAGAGCACTGATCGCAAGTTTGAAAATAGTCACGGAATTCCTCCACAAGGTTACATAAGGGATTGCCCCTGCGCCGCGTTTGCGGCGCCCCTCCGCGTCCGAGTGAAGCCTGCCGCCCGGGATCCGTCAACTTACATATATTTAAAAAATGGAATTTATTGTCGCACCTTGGAGTCATCAAAACGCCCGGAGGGCGAAGCCTCCGGGCGTTCCGGGTCTCGAATGGCGGGTCGAACTCAGGCGCGGCGGCGGCGTCCGCCCCGGCGGCCACCGGTGGCGGTGTCTTCGCCCGGCGCCTTGTTGAACGCGATCCAAGCCCCGCCATGTGGGTCGTTGTTGGTCAGCATGTTGGCGGCGCGGATGGCTTCCATTTCCTTGCCGGGGCGCGACCTGGTCGACCCCATGCCGAACAGCTGAACAAAGGTTTCATCGTCCATGTCGGCGGGCAGGATGATGCCGGCGGCTTCAATCGCGGCCTTCTTCTCGGCGATCTTCTTGGGGCCGATGGGCAGGGCGACAGGGTTCATGATCGCGCTGGTCATCCCGGCGGTGATCGCCATCGGCAGGAACGCGTTATTGATGCCGTGACGGTTCGGAAGGCCGAAGGAAATGTTCGATGCGCCGCAGGTGGTGTTCACGCCCAGTTCTTCGCGCAGGCGACGCACAAGCGCAAAGACCTGCTGCCCGGCAGTTGCCATAGCTCCGATCGGCATGACCAGCGGGTCGACCACGATGTCATGCGCCGGGATGCCGTAATCGGCAGCGCGTTCGACGATCTTCTTGGCGACGGCAAAACGCACTTCGGGGTCTTCGGAAATCCCGGTGTCGTCGTTGGAAATTGCAACAACAGGAACATTGTATTTCTTGACCAACGGCAGAACGATTTCCAGCCGCTCTTCCTCGCCGGTGACAGAGTTCAGCAGCGGGCGGCCCTGGGCTGCCTCAAGACCGGCTTCCAGCGCGCCGGGCACCGACGAGTCGATGCAGAGCGGCACATCCACGATGGCCTGAACGCGGGTCACAAGGTCCCGCATCAGCCCCGGTTCGACAAAGTTGTTGTCGGCATAGCGCGGGTCCTCGGCCATCTTGTTGGAAAACACGGCGCCCGAGTTGATGTCGAGCACGGTTGCCCCGGCGGCGACCTGTGCGATGGCGTCAGCCTCGACGGTGGAAAAGTCACCCATCTCCAGCTCTGCCGCAAGCTTCTTGCGGCCGGTGGGGTTGATGCGTTCGCCGATCACGCAGAACGGCTGGTCAAAGCCGATGATGGCGGTCTTGGTTTTCGACTCGATGACGGTTCGGGTCATGAAATGTCTCCCTGAAGGCGCGCCAGCACGGCTGGCAGCGCGGTGTCTGTGAAATCCTGAAGGGTGATCTGCGCGCCGGCGGCCCGCAGCGTGGCATCGTCGCAGCCGGACCGGATGCCGACGGCAAAAGCGCCAGAGGCCGCCGCCGCGCGCATCCCGCTGGCGCTGTCTTCGAAGGCAATGGCGCGGTCGGGCGCAACGCCAAGACGGTCCATCGCAACACGATACGGGGTCGGATCGGGCTTGGCGGCGCTGCATTCCTCGCCGATCACCAGCGCGTCGATCCGGTCGGTCACGCCAAGTGCGGCCAGCATGGCCACGGCGTTGTCCCGCGGCGCGTTGGTGACGACAGCCACGCGCCAGCCCTGCGCCGCGGCCTGATCCAGCAGTGCATGCAGCCCCGGCATTGGGGGGACATTGCTGGTCAACCGGTCGCGGAACAGCGCCTCTTTCTGTTCGGACAGCGCCTGCGCGTCCTCGCCGGGAAAAACCACAGGAAAGCTTTCCAGGTTATGCTTGCCATGGAACAGCGTCATGTAGTCGTCTTCGTCGAACGACCGCCCGCGTTCCGCGAACATGTCGCGAAACACCGTCTGGTGAATGGGATCGGAGATCAGCATGGTGCCGTCCAGATCGAAAAGCAGCGCACCGGTCATCGCAATCCCAATCCCGCCTCAGCCTTGTGCGGCCATCGGCACGCCTGCGGCGCCACCGTTTTCGGTGGCCCATTTGGCATTGGTCTTGATCCCGCCCAGCGGGAAGAAATGCACCTGCTCGATATTGCTGCCAGGGTTTGCGGCTTTGTGCGCGGCCAGGTCCGACAGAACCTCGGTCGGTTCATAGGGCAGCAGCAGCTTCGATACGTCCATCGCGCGCTTCTGTAGAACCTTCAGCGACGGGCCGACGCCGCAGGCGATGGCGAACTTGATCAGCGTTTGCAACTTGGCGGGACCCGCGATGCCAATATGGATCGGCAGGGTGATGCCGGCATCCTGAAGCCCTTTGGCCCAGGCGACGATCGGCGCGGCCTCGAACGCGAACTGCGTGGCCATCGCCATCTTGGCATCGGTGCGCTCGGAAAACGCCTGCTTCCAGCGCAGCGCGTCCATCACGTTTGCCTCGCCGCCATCGGGGTCGATGTCGCGGTTGCCCTCGGGGTGGCCAGCAACATGCAGCCGGGTAAAGCCCGCCTTGTCGAACAGCCCGGTTTCCATCATCTGCATCGAGCAGTGGAAATCGCCCACGGGCTGGGACACGCCGCCTGCCAGCAGCAGGCCCTGTTTCACGCCGGCCTCGCCTTGGTACATGGCGATCCAGTTTTCCAGCGTCGCTGCGTCCTTGATGATCCGGGCCGGGAAGTGCGGCATCACGTCAAAGCCTTCGCCGGCGATGCGGCGGGCGGTGGCGACCATGTCCTCGATCGGGGTGCCGTCGATATGGGCAATATAGACCCGGGTGCCCAAGGGCAGGATTTCGCGGAAATCCTCGACTTTTTCGGCGGTGCGCGGCATCACCTCGATCGAATAGCCATGCAGGAAGGTTTCCAGGTCACCGTTCGCGGTGCGCGGCTCTTCCCGTTTGCGAAAGTTCAAAAGCGCCATCAGTCTCTCCCGTAAGCCGTTGGCCATTCAGGCCCAGCCATCGTTGGCGATCAGGGCCTTCAGCCGGTCCTGATCGTATTCCGCATCCAGACGCGCGGCCTCGGCCTGCGCGAGCTCGGACGGCTCTCCGTCCAGCGGATAGGGGGCGGCCTTGCGCCATTCCGCAAGGTACGCGTCGGTATCCGACGCCCCAACCTTCATCGCGGCGCGGTCGATGGCTTGTTCGAACCGCTCTGGCAGCACCGCTTTCGATCCGCGACGGCCCTTGCCGACGATGACCTGCGCGGGGATGTCGCGCCAGTAGACGATGGTGACCTCGGGCATGTCCGATTCCCTTTCTCCGATACGACCCTTCGTAATCCAGCCTGTTGGCGGCACAGGGTCGATTTTCGACTTTCGCAGTCGCATGTGCGACCTGCGCCATCTAACAAGACCGGTGAGCAAAGGACCACCGGCCGTCGGGCCCAAAATCTTCACGATGATTCTGAGCGGGATTCATGGCGCGCATCGGGGTGCGTCAAAGGGCTTGCCGCAAGCGCGGGGCGGGCGTATCGTGATAGTAAGTTGAAAATCGGAAGGCGCAGTATCATGGCGCCAAGGCGTCCCAAAGGTGCGGGCGCTTTCCCGAAACCGGTCGAGAGCACCGCGCCTGACAGGCCTGATCCGCACGCGCTCTATGCCGCGCTGGATTTGGGCACAAACAGTTGTCGCATGCTGATTGCCCAGCCAAAGGGCAGCCAGTTTCATGTGGTCGATAGTTTTTCGAAGTCGGTGCAACTGGGCACCGGGTTGGAAAAGACCGGGCGGCTGTCGCGCGCATCCATGGGGCGAACGATTGCCGCGCTGAAGGTGTGCCAGCAGAAAATCCGCCGACACAACGTCACACGGATGCGGCTTGTCGCGACCGAAGCGTGTCGGCGCGCCAAGAACGCGCGCGAATTTATCCGGCAAGTGAAACGGGAAACCGGGTTGCAGCTGGAAATCATCCAGCCCGAGGAAGAGGCGCGTCTGGCCGTCATTTCCTGCGCCCCCCTGGTCAGCACCAAGACCGAACAGCTTTTGGTGGTGGATATCGGCGGGGGGTCAACCGAACTGGTCTGGATCGACCTTGGCTCTGTCCCGAAACGCGACCGCCCGCGTGCGATCATGCGCCTGCATGCCGGGTTCCACACCGCTGACAGCCCGTTTCCCGCCGCCAAGGTGGTTGACTGGATCTCGGTTCCGCTGGGTGTTGCCACGCTGCGTGACCAGTTTTCCGATGTCGAGGACGACGCCGCGCGGTATGCGTTGATGAGCTGGTTCTTCGAAGAAAACCTGGCAGAGTTCGCGCCTTACAAGGATGAGCAGACCCGCGAGGGGTTTCAGATTGTCGGCACCTCGGGCACCGTGACCACGGTTGCGGCATCGCACCTGGGGCTGAAGCGCTATGACCGGACCAAGGTCGACGGGTTGCGCATGACTGGCGACCAGATCGAGGCGGTGATCGGAAAATACCTGGAACTTGGGCCCGAGGGCCGGCGGCGCGATCCGCGGATCGGGCTGGATCGGCAGGCGCTGATCATGTCGGGGTCGGCGATTCTTCAGGCGTTGCTGCGCTGCTGGCCGACGGATCGGCTGTCGGTGGCGGACCGGGGACTGCGCGAAGGGTTGCTTTACGCCCAGATGTCGGCGGATGGCGTGCTGGAGGACGGTCCGTTCTGAGCGGTGCCGCGCGGCGGTTGAAGGAAAAAGGGGCGCTGCCCCTCTTGCCCCTTCGCAGGCTTCGGGGCAATTCACCCCGAGGTATTTTGAAAACCAAAGAAACGAGGAGCCGGGCATGGCCAAGGGACCGGACGGCAAGAACACATCGGGGCGCGGCCAGCGCGATCTGAAGGTCAAGGTCAAGACCGCGCGCGGGCGCAAGCTGTCCTCGACCCGGTGGTTGCAGCGCCAGTTGAACGACCCCTATGTCAAGCGCGCGAAGGCCGAAGGCTATCGTGGACGCGCGGCGTTCAAGATTCTCGAACTGGATGAGAAGTTCCGCTTTCTCGTGCCCGGCGCGCGGGTGGTTGATCTGGGCTGCGCCCCCGGCGGCTGGTGTCAGGTGGCGGTGGCGCGGGTGAACGCGCTGGGGGAAAAGAGCGGCAAGAAGATCGGCACCGTGCTGGGTGTCGATCTGCAAGAGGTCGAACCGATCGCGGGGGCCGAGATCCACCAGCTGGATTTCATGGCGGATGGGGCAGATGAACAGGTCAAGGACTGGCTGGGCGGCAAAGCGGATGTGGTGATGTCGGACATGGCAGCGGCGTCGTCGGGACACAAGCAGACAGACCATTTGCGCATCATCGCCCTGTGCGAAGCGGCAGCCTACCTCGCGTTCGATGTGCTGGAAGAGGGCGGTACCTTTGTTGCCAAGGTGCTGGCCGGGGGGGCCGAGGGCGAGTTGCAGAAGCTGCTGAAGACCGCTTTCACCAAGGTGGTGAACGTCAAACCGCCGTCATCACGCGCCGACAGTTCCGAGAAATTCGTGGTGGCCACAGGGTTCCGAGGGCTGCCAGACGATCAGCGCTGACGCCGCAGCCAGAAGGCGCGGCGCGGCGGTGCCTCGCACGGGCGGTCGGTGTCCGAGCAAACGCGCAGCGACGCATCGGCACTTGCCTGGAACTGGCGTGCGAAATAGGGGGACACGACCGCGATTTCCTCGAATTCGTCATTCAGGGCGGATTGAATGTCCTGCTGATGTTGCAGGTCGAAAAGCCGCGCATGTTGCCGCTGCCGCAGGCGCGACTGCACGCTTGTCAGGGGATCGGCAAAGTGGCGCATCGGAACCTCATGTACTGCCGCGCGGGGATACGCTCGGCCAAATCCCTTTATTTTCAATGAATACGGCGAAAACCGGTGCAACAATGCGTCGCTCAGGCGGAGATTTCCCGCCGCAGCGCCTGTGGCGTCGTGCAGAACCGCCTGCGAAAGGCGCGGGTCAGGGCGGCAGGGTCTTCGTATCCGCTGAGCAGGGCGATTTCCGACACTGGCAACATGCCGCCCTCGACCATCTGCCGCGCCGCGCTCAGACGCAGGTGGCGGTAAAGCGTCCCGGGGCTGGTGCCAAGCGCAGCCTGGCAGCGCCGGGCCAGCGTGCGCTGGGTCACCCCAAGTTGCGCCGCGATTTCCGACAGCGGACGCGGGGTATCCAGACTGGACCGCATCAGGGCAATGGCGCGACCAACCATGGCATCGCCCGGCATCGCACGCGCCGAGGTGTGTTGCGGCCGTCCGGTCAGGAACAGCGCGTCCAGGTCCACACCTGCAGCTTGCCCAAGGTCGCGCACGACAAACCTGCGTGACAAATCGAATGCAGCTTGGGCCCCGGCGCAGGTGATCCGGTCGCCATCTTCCACCACCGGATCGTCCAGCAGGGTCACATCCAGGAAGCGTTCGGAAAACGCTGTATACAGCTCTGTATGCAGCGTTGCACGTCGCCCTTGCAGCAGCCCGGCAGAGGCCATCAGCCAGGGTGCGGAATCGAAGCCCGCCACCTGTTTCGCACGGCCCGCGGCTCGGCGCAGGGCCCGGCGCGTCCGGGGGCTGTCGTGGCGCAGGTGATCATAGCTGGACAGGATCATCAGAAGGTCGACCCGCGGCAGGTCCTCCAGCGGGCTGTCTGGGGTCACAGACATGCCGGACGATGACCGAACCGGCCCGCCATCGAGACTGGCAAATTGCCAGAGATAGGCCGGATTGCGGGCAAAACTGTTGGCGGCGCGCAGCGGTTCGATACAATTCGCCAAGCACAGGTTTGAAAACCTGTCGAAGATCAGAACAGCAATCGAAGTTTCGCGCGCGGGCGATTCTGTCCATTTGGGCATGATCCTGACCATATCGGCATGGTTGACCAGCGCGCCAGCGGCAATGATGTTGCGACAAGAGGAGTGTGCCCTATGCCGCTGACCATGAACAAAGACGTTTTCATCACCTGCGCCGTGACCGGTTCGGGCGCCACCCAGGACCGCAGCCCGCATGTACCGCGCTCGCCTGCGCAAATCGCTGAAAGCGCGATCGAGGCCGCGCGCGCCGGGGCGGCCATCGTGCATTGCCATGTACGCGACCCCGAAACCGGCAAACCCAGTCGCGACCTTGGGTATTACCGCGAAGTGACCGACCGAATCCGGGAGGCAGAAATCGACGTGGTGCTGAACCTGACCGCGGGCATGGGCGGGGATATGGTCTTTGGTCCCACCGAACGGCCGCTGCCGTTGCAGGACGGGACGGATATGGCAGGTGCGGCGGAACGGGTGGAACATATCAAGCAGTGCCTGCCCGAGATCTGCACACTAGATTGCGGGACGATGAACTTTGCAGAATCCGACTATGTCATGACCAACACGCCGGGTATGTTGCAAGCAATGGGCCGGATGATGACCCATCTTGGCGTAAAGCCCGAGATCGAGGCCTTCGACACCGGGCACCTGTGGTACGCCAAGCAACTGGTCAAGGACGGCATCCTTGACAGTCCCGCACTGGTGCAGTTGTGCATGGGGGTCCCCTGGGGCGCGCCGGATGACCTGAACACCTTCATGGCGATGGTGAACAATATTCCAGACGACTGGACGTTCAGCGCGTTCGCCCTCGGGCGCAACCAGATGGCCTATGTTGCGGCATCGGTGTTGGCCGGTGGCAACGTGCGTGTCGGTCTGGAAGACAATCTTTGGCTGGAAAAGGGTGTGCTGGCCACCAACGCGCAACTGGTGGATCGTGCTGTCGGAATCGTCGAACGCATGGGCGCCCGCGTCATTGGTCCGCAAGAGGTGCGCGAAAAGCTGGGCCTGACCAAGCGGGCCCCGGCGTGAACCATGTTGCGATCTGGCCGATCGCTCGGACTGCATACGCATGCCAGACGCAAGGGCCTTATGCGTGAAGGACGTTTTTTTGCGGGAACGTGACGTGATCGGAATTACCTCAGGTTTCATCAGTAAAGGGTTGACTGCAATAGGGATTTTGACCTTGAGCGCCTGTCTTCCCCAAGACCGTGATCCGACACCGCAACCCGACCCAACGGAACGGGCCGCCTGCGAGGCCAAAGGCGGAACCTATGGCATCGGCGGGCTGTTCGGCGACTATATGTGTTTCCTGATAACCCCGGACGGTGGCCAGGCCTGTGCCCGCCAGGGTGACTGCGCCGGCATGTGCATGGCAGAAACACGCACCTGTTCAACGGTGACCCCAATGTTTGGATGTCACAGTTTCCTCGATCTCGACGGCAGTGTCGTCGAGATGTGTATCGACTGAAAGGTCCGCTCATGTCTGTGATCCTGATCTATGGCGACAGCAATTCGCACGGCACGATGCCGATGTCCGTTGCGGGCCTGTCCGAACGCCACCCCAAGGGCACCCGCTGGCCGGACACGTTGGCCGTCGAATTGGGCACGGGTCACGAGGTGATCTGCGAAGGTCTTCCCGGCCGCACGACGGTGCACGATGATGCCGTTGAAGGTGGAGAGAGAAATGGAATCAAGGTGTTGCCGGCGATACTTCATTCCCACAAGCCGATTGATCTGATGATCCTGATGTTGGGGACCAACGATCTGAAGCATCGGTTTTCCGTCACCGCTTACGAGATCGCGCGGTCGATCGAACGCCTGGTCCAGGCGACCCGCGCCGAAGGCGTCGTGCAGGACATCATGATCGTCGCGCCCGCTCCGGTGCGTGAATGCGGCACGCTCGTCGATGTGTTTGCCGGTGCCGAGGCGCGCCAACAGGGGGTGGAGGCGCATCTGCAGGCGGTTGCCGCACGCCAGAATTGCGGATTCGTTCGGGCCGGGGATACCGTCACCGTTTCGCCCAAGGATGGGGTGCATTGGGACCCTGCCGATCACGTTGCCTTTGGCAAGGCCTTCGCGCCCGTCGTGTCAGCACGGTTGGCCGACCTTTGAGGGGGCTTGCATTGATCGTGTTGCTGGCGGCGTGTCAGTTTGGCCCTGCGGCGCGTCAGGACCATATCCCCTTGCGCAATCCGACCGCACCGGTCGCGTCGCAGGTGAATGTGCCGCTTTCTGCACTTCTGGGGGACTGGATCGTGGTTGAAGGCGCTGGAATTGAGGCCGGTGGAGACATTAGGATCGACTCGCAAGACATTTATATTGAGGGACAATCCGAAAAGTATTCTTATGATGGGGCAGGGCGGTTCCGCACGGATGACGGTCCGCTCTGGGTGTACTGGATCGACGTGGGCTATCGAACGGTCGCAATGGGGGACCCGCAGGGAACAAGGGTCTGGATCATGGATCGCCAGGCCTCTGGCAGCCCAGACCGACTGCGCGCCGCGCGCGAGATCCTGCAATGGTATGGATACGATCTGACACGGCTGGAGGGCGCATGACACGGGTTTTGATCACCGGGGGCGCCACCGGGCTGGGCCGCGCCATGGCTGAAGGATTTGCCGCGCAGGGCGCGCGCGTGGCGGTTTGTGACGCCGATCCGGCAGCGGTCGCGGCGTTGCAGTCGGACCGTCCCGATATTCGTGCCGCACAGGCCGACGTGACCGATGAGGCCGCGATGGGCTGGTTCCTGAAAGGGCTCGAAGACGACTGGCAAGGTATAGACGTGGTCTGTGCCAATGCCGGGATTGGCGGCCCCGCCGGGCGGATCGAGGAGTTGGACTATACCGACTGGATGCGCTGCATCGAGGTCAATCTTGGCGGTGTCTTCCTGACCTGCCGCTGGGCGGCCCGGCTGATGCGGGCGCAGGGGTCTGGCGCGATCATCCTGACATCCTCGACCTCTGGACAATGGGGGGTGCCGCTGCGGTCGCCCTATGTCGCCGCGAAATGGGGTATCGTGGGCCTGACCAAGACGCTTGCGATGGAACTGGGCCCGGCAGGAGTGCGGGTGAATGCGATCTGCCCAGGTGCGGTCGAAGGCGATCGGATGGAACGCGTGGTCGCGATGGAAGCGGCGGCCAGCGGAAAATCCCCCGACGAGGTGCGCGCACAATATGTTCGCGGGGTGTCGCTGCGAGCCTGGGTCAACGCGAAAGATGTAACGGAAACGGTGCTTTGGCTGGCATCCCCGCAGGCGCGGATGATCTCTGGCCAGGTCATCGCCATCGACGGACATACGGAGAGCATGGTGTCATGACGAAAACGGCAGCAATCATCGGCGGCGGTGTGATCGGAGGCGGTTGGGCGGCGCGCTTTGCCCTGATGGGGTGGGATGTGCGCATCTTCGACCCCGACCCGGAAGCAGAGCGCAAGATGGGCGAGGTGATGCGCAACGCCGAACGCGCCTTGCCGATGCTGTATGATACCGCTTTGCCCGAACGTGGTCGGATCAGTTTCCACGCGGAACTGGCCGATGCGGTGCAGGGCGCGATCTGGATCCAGGAAAGCGTTCCTGAACGTCTTGACCTGAAACTGAAGGTTTATCAGTCACTTCAGGCGTGTTGCTTACCTGATGCGGTGATCGCCTCCTCGACCTCTGGGTTCAAACCGTCCGAGATTCAGGACGGTGCGGCACGGCCCGAACAGATCCTTGTCGCGCATCCGTTCAACCCGGTCTACCTGCTGCCCCTGGCCGAGCTGGTTCCCAGCCCAAGGAACACGCCGGAAGTCATTGATAAGGCGAAGACAATCCTCACAGAGATCGGGATGTTCCCGCTGCATGTCCGGGCCGAGATCGACGCCCATATCGCCGACCGGTTCCTTGAGGCCGTGTGGCGAGAGGCGCTGTGGCTGGTCAAGGACGGCATTGCCACGACCGAGGAGATCGACAACGCGATCCGGTATGGCTTTGGCCTGCGGTGGGCGCAGATGGGTCTGTTCGAAACCTATCGCGTGGCCGGCGGCGAGGCCGGGATGCGGCACTTCATGGCGCAGTTCGGTCCCTGCCTTAGCTGGCCCTGGACCAAGCTGATGGATGTGCCCGAATTCACTGACGAACTGGTCGACCTGATCGCGGACCAGTCCGACGCTCAATCCGGCGCCTTCACGATCCGCGAGCTGGAAGCCAAGCGCGACATGAACCTTGTCGCCATGCTGCGCGCCCTGAAAGGCCGGGAGGAGGCCGCGGGCGCGCTGCTGCGCAGCCATGAACGCGGCTTGCGTTTCGACCCGGACGGCGTGCCGATGGTGACCCAGCGCCGTGTTGTGCCGATCGACTGGACCGACATGAACGGCCATATGAACGAGGGCCGCTATGGCCAGGTGTTCAGCGACGCGGCAGAGGTATTGATGGCCGCCGTGGGCGCAGACGAGGCCTATGTGGCGGCGGGCAACAGCTATTTTACGGTGGAAACCACGGTGAAATACCTGATGGAGACCCATGCCGGAGAGGCCATTCGCGTCGATAGCCGCGTTACCCTAGGCGACGGCAAGAAACTTCGCGTTTTCCACGAGATGCGGCGCGAAGCTGATAACGAACTTTTGGCAAGTTGCGACCAGTTCATGCTGCATGTCAGCCTTGAGACCCGGCGCAGTTGCCCGCCCTTGCCGCATGTCCAGGCCGCGGTCGAGGCATTGGCCGCCAGGCACAAGGAGTCCTGACGATGAACTTTGGTCTGACCGAAGAACAGCAGATGATCGTCGACACGGTGCGCAGCTTTGTCGAGAAAGAGATCTATCCGCATGAAGACGTGGTGGAACGCACCGGCGAGGTGCCAAAAGAGATCGCCGCAGAGATCAAGCGCAAGTGCCTTGACCTGGGCTTTTATGCCTCGAACTTTCCCGAAGAGGTCGGCGGCCCGGGGCTGAGCCACCTGGAATTCGCGCTGGTCGAGCGGGAACTTGGGCGTGGCTCCATGGCGCTGACGCATTTCTTTGGCCGGCCACAGAATATCCTGATGGCTTGCAACGGCGAACAGCGCGAAAAATACCTGCTGCCCGCCGTGCGCGGCGAGCGCATGGACGCGCTGGCGATGACCGAACCCGATGCCGGATCGGATGTGCGGGGGATGAAATGCAATGCCGTGCGCGACGGGGGCGATTGGGTTGTGAACGGCACAAAGCACTTCATCTCTGGCGCGGATCATGCTGATTTCTTTATCGTTTTCATCGCAACCGGGGTGGATGAAACCCATCACGGGCCGAAAAAGCGGATCACCTGTTTCCTGGTCGACCGGGGCCATCCCGGCTTCACCGTGCGCAAGGGCTATGACAGCGTCAGCCACCGGGGCTACAAGAATTGCGTTCTGGAATTTGACAACTGTCGTTTGCCCGATGCGCAGGTCTTGGGTGCCGTCGATGGCGGTTTCGCGGTGATGAACGAATGGCTTTACGCCACCCGCATCACCGTGGCCACCATGTGCGTGGGCCGCGCCCGACGGGTCTTCGACTATGCGCTGAGCTACGCTGCCGAGCGCCAGCAGTTCGGTCAGCCCATCGGCAAGTTCCAGGGGATCGGCTTCCAACTCGCTGACATGATTACGGAAATCGACGCCGCCGATCACCTGACCCTTGCCAGCGCCTGGCGCCTGGACCAAGGGCTGCCTGCCAACCGTGAAATCGCCAGCGCGAAACTCTATGCGAGCGAGATGCTGGCGCGGGTCACCGACGCGGCCTTGCAGGTGCATGGCGGTATGGGGTTGATGGCGGATTTGCCGTTGGAACGGTTTTGGCGCGATGCCCGCGTTGAACGCATCTGGGATGGAACCAGCGAAATTCAGAGGCATATCATCGCGCGCGAGCTTTTGCGCCCTTTGGGGGCGTGACCTTCCCGAGACTTTGTGAATAAATTCAGTTCGGTGAAGTGAATGGGAGGCGCTGTGCTGTGAGCATGGAGCGGCTTGAACGTCTGCTGAAGCCGCGCTCTGTCGCGGTGATCGGCGGCGGCGCCTGGTGCAGGGCGGTCGTGCGCGGCTTGCGCAACATGGGCTATGCTTGGGACGTTTGGCCCGTGCATCCGACGGCAGAGGCGATCGAGGGAGTGCGCGCCAGGCGCAGTCTCTCCATGTTGCCCGAGGCGCCGGATGCGGCCTTTGTCGGCGTCAACCGGGATGCAACCATCGACGTGGTGCGCGAACTGTCCCGGATAGGGGCAGGCGGCGCGGTCTGCTTTGCCAGCGGGTTTTCGGAAACGACGGATGGGCAAGAGTTGAACGCCGCCCTGCTGGACGCGGCGGGCGCCATGCCGGTGATCGGCCCCAATTGCTATGGCTTCATCAACGCGGTCGAGCGCGCCGCGCTTTGGCCCGATATTCACGGGCTGGTCAAGGTTGACCGAGGCGTTGCGATCCTGACCCAGTCCTCGAACATTGCGCTGAACATGTCGATGCAGCGCCGGGGCTTGCCAATTGCCTATCTCGCCAGCGCTGGCAACCAGGCCCAGACCAGCCTTGCGGAATTGGCCACCGCGTTCCTTGAGGATCCCTGCGTGACCGCCCTTGGCCTGCACATCGAAGGCATCGGCGATCTGCGAGGGTTCGAGGACATGGCCCGCGTCGCGCGCAGTTCCGGCAAATCCGTCGTTGTCCTGAAAACAGGGCGGTCGGACGCGGCCCAGGCCGCGGCGGTGTCGCACACGGCCTCGATTTCGGGCAGCGATGCGGGTGCCGACGCGCTGTTCAAACGCTTGGGGATGGCGCGGGTCAATTCGCTGGATGTGATGCTGGAGGCGCTGAAACTGCTGCATTTTGCCGGACCGCTGCCAGTGGGCGAAATCGCGTCCATGTCCTGTTCCGGCGGTGAAGCGAGCCTGATGGCCGATGCCGCCGCCGCGCAAGGGCTGCGGTTTGCCGAACTGTCGCCGGCCCAGAGGAAAGAGCTGGAGCATGTGCTGGGCCCGCGTGTGACGGTTTCCAACCCGCTCGACTATCACACCTACATCTGGGGCAACACGCAGGCCATGGCAGATACGTTTGCCGCCATGATGAAGGGGCGTGCGGTCCTGTCTTGCCTGATCGCCGATTTTCCGCGCTCTGACCGGTGCCAGACCGATGCCTGGGAATGCCTGATCGAGGCCGCCGCGCAGGCCAAGAAGACCGTCGGCCTGCCTCTGGCCGTCGTGTCCTCCATCGCCGACACCATGCCCGAAGATATTGTTGACCGGTTGGTGGGGCACGGGCTGATCCCGATGGCAGAGCTGGAAAACGCCACACGCGCGATCCGCGTGGTAACCGAACTCGGGCGTCCCCTGCGCCATCCCGCCGCTGTGATGGTGCCGCGGGCGGTGCCCGGTGTTGCCCTGCTGGCAGAGGCCGAGGCGAAGCGTGCGTTGTCGCACCAGGGGGTGGATATTCCTTTCGGGGCGCTGGCCGACACGCCCGAAGAAGCCGGAACGCTGGCCGAGGGGCGCGGGCCGGTGGTGCTGAAGGCGCAGGGCATCGCCCACAAGACAGAAGCCGGGGCGGTGGCGCTTGGCCTGACCACGCCCGGGGCGGTCGCCGATGCGGCACGCACCATGCCCGGTGGGCCTTTCCTGGTCGAGGAAATGATAGACGGCGCGGTGGCCGAACTGCTCGTCGGCGTGGTAGCCGATCCCGCGCATGGCTATGTTCTGACGCTGGCGCAAGGCGGCATACTTGCCGAACTCGCCGCCGATTCCGCCAAGCTGTTGTTGCCGGTGGACCGAAGCGCGTTGCGCGGAGCGCTGAGCACATTGCGGATCTGGCCGGTGCTGATGGGCTATCGCGGGCGCCCGGGCGCTGACCCGGAAAAGATCATCGACGCAATTATGGCGATCCAGTCCTATGTGCAGGACATGGGCGGCGCGGTTCAGGAACTGGAAATCAACCCGCTGATCGTCACACCAACCCGCGCGGTTGCGGTCGATGCCTTGGTCCGCACCGCGCCCCGGATTGTCCCCGACTGGCAAAAGGAATTCCATTCATGACCGACAGCCCGATCAGAACAGAGCGTCGCGGCCATGTGCTCGAGGTCACGCTCGACCGTCCCAAGGCCAACGCGATCGACCTCGCGACCAGCCGCCTGATGGGACAGGTCTTCGCCGATTTTCGCGACGACCCCGACCTGCGCGTGGCGCTGGTGACCGGCGCAGGACAGAAATTCTTTTGTCCGGGCTGGGATCTCAAGGCCGCCGCCGAAGGCGATGCCGTCGATGGCGATTACGGCGTGGGCGGGTTCGGGGGCTTGCAGGAACTGCGCGACCTGAACAAGCCGGTGATCATGGCGGTGAACGGCATCTGCTGTGGCGGCGGGCTGGAACTGGCGCTGTCCGGCGATATCATCCTGGCCGCGGATCACGCCACCTTCGCCCTGCCGGAAATCCGCTCGGGCACCGTGGCCGATGCGGCAAGCGTCAAGCTGCCGAAACGCATCCCCTATCACATCGCGATGGAAATGCTGCTCACCGGCCGCTGGCTCGATGTCGCAGAAGCCGCGCGCTGGGGGGTCGTGAACCACGTCTACCCGGCCGAACACCTGATGGCCAAGGCGCGGGAGATGGCAGATCTGCTCGCCTCGGGCCCGCCGCTGGTCTATGCCGCGATCAAGGAAATCGTGCGCGCCGCCGAAGACAGTTCGTTCCAGAACACCATGAACCGCATCACCAAACGCCAGTTTGCCACGGTCGAAAGGCTCTATTCCAGCGAAGACCAGCTCGAAGGCGCGCGCGCCTTCGCCGAGAAACGCGATCCGGTCTGGAAAGGCCGCTAAGCCCCTGCAAACGGCCGCCTCCTTCTTCTGGCGGAAAATATCCCGGAGAGCACGAGAGGCAGCGCCTCTCGTCTGGCGCCAGTCAGACCGCGCCCATCGCTTGGTACGCGGTGAAGGCCAGCGCATACCCCGCCTCGCGCAAACGCCGCGCGGACACCGGGACCGGCGCGCTCAGGGGCAGGGGCAGGGCACGCGCGTCGCCGCTGACCAGATACGCCGACATCGCCTTGCCAAACCAGGTCCCCGGCGCGATGCCGCGCCCGTTATAGGCCATCGGCGCAAAGACACGGTCCGCCAGGCGATAGATCATCGGCAGGTGATCGGGGGTAAAGGCCACGCGCCCGTGCCAGCCATGGCGGAACCCGACCGGACCAAGGTCCGGGAACAGTTTCTGCAGCCGTTTCGCGGCCCAGCGGCGCGCCAGGGCGCCATCGCGCCCCATGCTGCCCACGACCAGCCCGCCGCGCCCGTCCCTGCGGACATAGGTCATGATCGGCGCGGTGTCCCACAGACCCTGCCCGCCGGGCAGGATCCGCGCGATCCTGTCGCCCAGGGGTTCGGTTCCGATCTGGAACAGGTCGATGGCGGAAAACGTGTTGCGCAGCCCCGGCCAGAGGTCGAGGTTATAGGCATTGGCCGCCAGCACCACCCGCCGGGCCCGCACGGTGCCCTGCGCGGTAGTCAACGCCCATCCATTCCGTTCTTCCAGCCGCGTCACCGCGCAGCCGGTGACCAGCCGCGCCCCCGCCGCCCGCGCCGCCCGCGCCAGTCCCCGGGCATAGCCCATGGGGTTGATCGTCCCCGCACGGGCATCCACCAGCCCGCCGTAAAACCGCGTCGACCCGATCATCTCTGCGGCTGCGTCGCGGTCCAGCAACGTCACCGGCGCGCCACGGGCCTGCCACTGGCGGTGCCGATCTGCCAGGTCCTTCATCCCGGCGGGGGAATGGGCGGCGTGGATCGTGCCGGTGCGCGTCAGGTCGCAACGGATCTGGTGGCGTTCGATCAGGTCCATGACATAGGCGGGCGCCTCGGACAGCTCTCCGATCAGGCGGGACCGGTCCGGCCCCAGCCGGCGCACGGCTTCGTCGGGCGGCAGCCACAGCCCGGCGTTCAACAGGCCGACATTGCGCCCCGACCCGCCAAACCCCGGCTCCCGTGCTTCGATCACGGCCACATCCAGCCCGGCATCGGCTGCATGCAGCGCTGTCGACAGGCCCGTATAGCCCGCGCCGATCACCGCCACGTCGACGGTTTCGGGCAAGGGATCAGACGGTACCGCGGGTTCCGCCGACACGTCGGCCCAATGCGAAACGGTCATCCCCGCGTCAGCTCCTTCATGCCGGTTTCGATACCCTGCAGCGTCATCGGCACCATGCGGTTTTCAAAAATCTCCTGGATCATCCCGATCGACTGGGTATAGCCCCAGTATTTCTCGGGCACCGGGTTGATCCACAGGTTCGCGGGCCACTGTTCGCGGGCGCGCTGCAACCAGACCTGGCCCGCTTCCGGGTTCCGGTGTTCGTTGGCCCCGCCGGGATAGGCGATCTCGTAGGGGGACATCGACGCATCGCCGACGAAGATGCACTTGTAGTCCGCCCCGTAGGTGCGCAGCACCTCTTGCGTCAGGGTTTGGGCATCCCAGCGGCGGCGGTTGTCGCGCCAGACGCCTTCGTACAAACAATTGTGGAAGTAGTAATATTCAAGGTGCTTGAACTCGGCCCGCGCGGCGGAAAACAGTTCTTCCACCACCTTGATATGGGGGTCCATCGACCCGCCGACGTCGAGGAACAGCAGCACCTTGACCGCGTTGCGCCGTTCGGGCCGGGTCTGCACATCCAGATAGCCGTGTTCGGCGGTGGCCCGGATCGTGCCGTCCAGGTCCAGCTCGTCATGGGCGCCGTCGCGGGCCCAGCGGCGCAGGCGTTTCAGCGCCACCTTGATGTTGCGGGTGCCCAGTTCGACGTCGCCATCCAGGTTCCTGAACTCGCGCTTGTCCCAGACCTTGACCGCGCGCTGGTGGCGGCTTTCCTTCTGGCCGATGCGCACGCCTTCGGGGTTGTAGCCATAGGCACCAAAGGGCGAGGTGCCGGCGGTGCCGACCCATTTGCTGCCGCCCTGGTGCCGGCCCTTCTGTTCCTCAAGCCGCTTTTTCAGCGTCTCCATCAGCTTGTCAAAGCCGCCCAGAGCCTCGATTTCGGCCTTTTCCTCGGGGGTCAGATGCTTTTCGGCCAGCTTTTCCAGCCAGTCGCGCGGCAGGTCGATCGCCTCCAGCACCGCATCGGCGGAAATTTCATCCAGCCCCGAGAAAGTCGCGGCGAAGGCGCGGTCGAACTTGTCGATGTTGCGTTCGTCCTTCACCATCGCGCTGCGCGCGAGGTAATAGAACCCCTCGGCGTCATAAGTCGCCAGCCCCGCCTTCATCGCCTCGAGAAAGGTCAGGTATTCGCGCAGGCTGACCGGGACACCGGTCTTGCGCAGGTTTTCAAAGAAGGGGACGAACACCGCCCGCCCGCCTTACAGGGTCTTTTCAAGAAAGATGGTGGCGATCAGCCCGAGGATCGCAAAGGCCATGCCGTATCCCGCCGCGAACTGCGCGATATCGGCAAGGTTTCCCTTGCGGCGTTTCGCGGTCAGGGCGCCGATTGCGGCCCCCAGAAGGGCGGACAGGATCACGATCATTCTTGGCCTCAGCTTGCTGTTTCGACGTGCAGCGCCGCAACCTCGTCAGCCTTGCCGCGCACCGCACTTTCTGCGCCAAATCCGTAACGCGCCCAGCCCAGACTGTCCAGCCGCAGGCGTGCCGCCGCGTCTGTCTGGCCCAGGTGGTCCAGCGCCTCGGCCTGCAACAGCATGAGCGTGGCCAGCAGCGCCGCGTTCTGCGCGGCCATCGCCACTTCGGGATAGGGCGCAAGCCGGTCGAGCGCGGCCTGAGGCGCATTGCGCCGGATGTCATCGGCGGCCAGCTGCGCGGCGGTGAAGGCGCGGTGCAGTCGGGTCGACGGGCTGCGCGCGAAGATCGCGTCGGCGGCCCGGAACTCTGCCCGGGCGAAATCGCGATTGCCCTGGTTCAGGCGGCCAAGGATGTAATGGCTGAACCCTAGCCGGTGATCGGTGATCCCGGCATCGCGCGCGATGCGCAGCGCGCGTTCGGCGGCGGACTTGCGCCCGGCGTCCGACGTGCCGGGGCCAAGCGCGGTCTGGATCGCGTCAATCCAGGCGCGGGGTGTGTCTTGCTGTCCGTGCGCCGGGATGCGCGCGCCGCCCGGGTTGATCCGGGCAAGGATGCGCGGAAGACGCGCCGCGACCTCGGCCCGGGACATGCCGTTTGACAGTTCCGGCGCGTAGGTCAGGCGCAGGATCATCATGTCATGCGCGGTCAGAACAGTGTGGACGTTGTCGTCATTGAAGACGCTGTCGGGCAGGCGGTAAAGGTCATTCACCGGGCCAAGCGCCTGGGCCAGTTCCTCGTGCAGGCAGTCACGTAGTTCCTGCGGCGCCACGTCATGCGGCACGAAGATCGCCAGCTTGTCGCGCTTGGTCAGCCTGGTCCAGTCCAGCGCACCGCTGCGGCGGGCAGTCTGGAATTCGGTCCAATCGCTGACACCGGGGATGACGAAGCAGGCCGCCTGCGGCAGCGACCGGCGCACCTGGGCGCGGCTGATCGCATTGACGGTGATCTGCGCCGGGCCATCGGTCAGCGCGATGTCCAGCCCGGCTTCGCTTCGCAACCGTCCGATCAGGTCGCGCAATTCGGTCACCAGAAGCGCGGGTGCCGGACCGGCAACCCGCAAGCGGATCGGGCCGTCGACACGGGTCAGGCGTTCGATCTTGCGACCGGATTCCAGTTCGAACGTCAGGTCAAGGAAATCGCGCGCCAAATCCGCATTCGACAATGGGCCGGACGGCGGCGGGGCCGCGCTAAACCGTTTCATCGGCGGCAGGGGTGTGGTTTTAGGGGTGACCGAGTTGACCTTCAGCGGCAGGCCGGCCCCGTCTGGCGCCGGGGCGCAGGAAGCCAGCAAAAGGATCGCAGTCAGAACCAGCGCGCGCATCAGCCGCGCTGATATTTGACGAACGGGGTGTGTTCCGCGATCTGGTCGTAAAGTGCGCGGGCGTTGACGTTGAAATCCTGCGTCAGCCAATAAACCGTCGGGCGCCCAAGGTCGTCCGCTGCCTTGTAGACGGCTTCGATCAGGTACTTTCCAATGCCACGCTGGCGCTGGTCGCGCCGGGTGAACAGGTCTTGCAGGTAGACGACGCCCTCGGGCTTCCAGCAATGATCATGCAGGATATAGTGGACGAGCCCCACAAGCTCGCCGTCGATTTCTGCCACCAGGCCGTTCAGCGCGGTGTCGTCGGGATCGGTCAGCCGTGCAAAGGTGTGGTCATAGACCGACGCACCCAACGAGGTGTGGTAGAATGCCAGGTACCCGGCCCAAAGTTCCCGCCATTGATCCCGGTCGCCTGCCGTCAACGGACGGATCACCAGTTCGTCTGCCTGGGTCATCTGCTTTGCCTCTTTTGGTCTGCCCGTTCTGTGCGGGCCATTCATTGACCCAAGGTTAGAGCATTTCCATGCGTTTGCACAGTCTTAACTCTGCCCGGTGCGCCGGCGGTCGATCCTCGCCTACGCCAGCCATGCAAGCGAAATCAGCGACAGGGTCGAGGTCCAGATGATGACCGGCGCGATGGCATCGGTGCGAATGCCGTGCAGCATCGCAAGCGCGAAAGCCATGGCCCCGGACGGACCGGCGGCGTTCAGCACGAACAGCGCGTTCCAGTCGGCGGGCGGTGGCGCGACATGCAGCGCGGCCCAGACCAGAGCCGGGAACAGCAGAAGTTTCAGCCCCGAGATCCCGAGGATCGTGGGCGATGGTTTCAGCGCATGGCCCGACAGGATCACACCCAATGCAAAAAGCGTGAGCGGCGCCGCCCCAGCCCCGGCGAAACGGGCAGCGGTCAGCACCGGCTCTGGCACTGGCAGGGCGGCAAGATTCATCACCGTGCCCAGTGCGATGGCGATTAGCACAGGGTTGGTGAGTACGCGCTTGACGGCGGCGCGGGCATTGCTGTCACCGGCCATGACATCGGTGGTGATGATGAAGAAGGCGAAAGACACGCTGGCATCCCAGGCCACGATGGCCGTGATCGGCAAGTTGCCCCCCGCGCCATAGATCAGCAGAGAAATCGGCCAGATGTAGAGCAGCGAGTTCACGAAGATCACGCACATCGCCAGCAGCCAGGCCTCAAGGTGTTCGCGCCCGAAGACGTGGCGCGCGATCCCGTAGCTGAGGCTGAAGGCGATCACCTGGCAGGTGGCATAGGCGGCCAGCGCAGACAGGTCGAAGGCATGAAAATCGACCCGCGCGATCAGCGGAAAGATCAGCGCCGGTTGCAGCACCAGGAAGGCAACGCGGTTGAGCGCTGCGGCCTCGGTCCGGCTGACCTTTCTGGTGCGGCCGAGAACGAAGCCCAGCGCCAGCATCGAGAACACCGGCAGGATGTTGTGGGTCAGGACGTGCAGCATCTGCATGGGCGGGCCTATGACGGGATCGGATCGGTGCCACCGATCCGACCGGCGCGGCTGCGCCGCGCCCGGGGGCGCTGCCCCCGGACCCCCGGGATATTTTCCGCCAGAAGAAGGGGAGGGCGTGACCTACCGACCACGGCGGGCCATGAAAGCGAGGCGTTCGAAAAGGTGCACGTCCTGTTCGTTCTTCAGCAGCGCGCCGTGCAGTTTCGGCAGCGCATCGGCGCCGTTGCGTTTGAGGTCTTCGGCGCTGAGATCCTCGGCGAGCAGGAGTTTCAACCAGTCAAGCACTTCGGAGGTGGACGGTTTCTTTTTCAGCCCCTGCTGGTCGCGAAGGTTGTAGAACTGGGTCAGCGCCTCTGTCAGCAGGGTCGGCTTGATGCCGGGGTGGTGCACCTCGACGATCTTGCGCATCGTGTCGGCATCTGGGAAGCGGATGTAGTGAAAGAAACAGCGGCGCAGGAAGGCGTCGGGCAGTTCCTTTTCGTTGTTCGAGGTGATGATCACGATCGGGCGGTGTTTCGCCTGCACGGTTTCGCCGGTCTCGTAGACGTGGAAGGCCATCTTGTCGAGTTCCTGCAAGAGGTCGTTCGGGAACTCGATATCGGCCTTGTCGACCTCGTCGATCAGCAGCACAACCTTGCCGGGTGCCTCGAACGCCTGCCAGAGCTTGCCCTTGCGGATGTAGTTGCGCACGTCGTTGACGCGTTCGTCCCCCAGCTGGCTGTCACGGAGGCGGCTGACGGCGTCGTATTCATAAAGGCCCTGTTGCGCCTTGGTGGTGGATTTGATGTTCCACTCGATCATCGGAAGCCCCAGCGCCTCTGCAACCTGGCGGGCCAGTTCCGTCTTGCCGGTGCCGGGTTCGCCCTTGACCAGCAACGGGCGTTCCAGCGTGATCGCGGCATTCACCGCCATGGTCAGGTCGTCGGTGGCGACATATTCGGCGGTGCCGTCAAAGCGCATCTTGTCCCCCGGGGAAGCTGTCAGTCGGTGCACAGGGGTAAGGCGGGGCCGCGCGCTTTGCAAGCACCTGGACGGGGGGGGCGGAACGGGAAACGCCCTGCCGTCCGGTTTGGCAGGGCGGAGCGATCCCGGGTCCAAGCGTGTTGTCAGCGGATGTCGAAGACCTTGTCGTATTCCGGCATCTCGATCTTGCCGCCATAACAGGTGCCGTCGCCGTCACTGGCAAAGAAGACGTGACCCTTGTTCGACATGATCGGCGCCTCCTCACCCTCGGCAAGATCAACGATCTTGACCGGGTTGCCGTCGAAGTCCTGCCAATAGACCGTAACCGGCGCGCCGCTGCGGTTGACAAAGGTGATCTCGGCGCCGCTGTGCGTTGCAGGCGATTTGTCGACCCCCTGCGTCGGGCAGGCAAGGCCGGCCTTGCCCGGATCGCGTGCGGGAATGGCGTCGGAACCGCGCCGCGCCGCGCAGTCTTCCAGCATGCCAATGGCACCCGTGGTGCCGGTCAGCGGCAGCGTCATTTCTGTGCCGTCAACGTTCAGAATCAGGTCCGAGCCGCGGACGATCGCGCCGATCCAGGCCTCGGTCACGGGGACGTGCACCATGCCGTCCCAGACCGTGTAGTCGCCCTTGATGCGTTCGCGACCGGCCTCTGCCACGATGCTGACCAGCGCCCCGTCGGGGCGTTCACGCGGGATGCCCATGGTCCACGATCCGTCGCCCAGCGTTTTTGCAAGGCTGAAATCCATCTCTGTGCCGCGCTCGATTCCACAGGCGACGGGGCGGCCGTTCTCATGCTGCGCCATGACTTTCCAATCCGCGAAGGCGCCGTAGGTTTCGCTATCAAGCGCGGCGGCGGGGGATGTCAGCCCGGCCCCAAGCGCCAGAACGACAGCGGGAAAGGTTACGCGGGACATGCGCGCGAAAATCGTCATCGGGTCTGCTCCAGTCTGTCACCAATCAGCGTGCCCCGGCCTCAACACACGGGGATGGCCAGTATTTACGGCGAATTGGGCGAATTGATGGTCTGGCTGTGATGCATTGATGCGCACGGTGCGCGAAATTTGGCCGCAGACGGGGCAGAAATCCGGCCCGTCGACCGAAAAAGCCCTGTGATTGTGTAGTGACATCCCCGCGGCCATGGGCTAAGGCCTCGCGCAGGGGTGCCAGAGTTCCGGAGAATACAACATGATGGATACTGGCCAGCATGAGGGAGCGAAAATGAAGTCGGAAACTTTCCTACCCGACGATTATCGTCCGGCTGAAGACGAACCATTCATGAACGAGCGACAGCTCGAATATTTCCGCCGCAAGCTGATCAACTGGAAAAACGATATTCTGGAAGACAGCCGGGAGACCATCGAAGGTCTTCAGGACAGCACGCGCAACATCCCCGATATCGCCGACCGCGCCTCCGAGGAAACCGACAGGGCTCTCGAATTGCGCACCCGCGACCGTCAGCGCAAGCTGGTGGCCAAGATCGACTCGGCCCTGCGCCGGATCGACGAAGGCGAATACGGGTATTGCGAAGTGACCGGAGAGCCGATCAGCCTGAAACGGCTGGATGCGCGTCCGATCGCGACGATGAGCCTTGAGGCACAGGAACGCCACGAGCGCCGCGAAAAGGTCCACCGCGACGACTGAACGCGACATGCGTGACGGAATCTGAAAACGCCGGGGCCTTGGCTGCCGGCGTTTTTTTCACCTCAGCTTATGTCGGATCAGGGAACATGACGGACAAGGCAACTCGGATCACCGTGGTGGGGGCCGGCATCGGCGGACTGGCCTGTGCGCTGGCGCTGTGCCAGCGCGGGTTCGATGTGACCGTTCTGGAACAGGCCGAGGCGATCACCGAAGTGGGCGCGGGCATCCAGGTTTCGCCCAACGGCATGCGCGTGATCGAAGCCTTGGGACTGGCAGAGGGGCTGACCGCCAGATCGGTCCGGGCACGGGCAGTGTCCCTGCGCGACTATCGCCGCGGGGACGAAGTTCTGCGGCTCGATCTGAAAGCCCTGCCAGAGGATCAGGGTTACTATTTCGTGCACCGCGCCGACCTTATCGACATCCTCGCGGATGCTGTGCGCAAGGCTGGTGCACGGGTGCGTCTGTTGCAGCATGTCGATACGATCCGCCCAGGCGCGCACCCGCGGATCGAACTGGCCACCGGAGAACGGGTCGAAACCGATCTGGTGATCGGTGCGGACGGCCTGCATTCTGTTCTGCGCCCAGCGTTGAACGGGGCCGGAACGCCGTTTTTCACCGGACAGGTTGCCTGGCGCGCTGTGGTGCCCAACGTTACGGCCCATCCGGCCCATGCGCGGGTGCATATGGGGCCAGGCCGTCACCTTGTCAGCTATCCGCTGCGCGACGGGTCCCAAGTCAATATCGTCGCTGTGGAAGAACGCAAGGGCTGGGTTGAGGAAGGCTGGCACGTCAGCGACGATCCGAACAACCTCAAGGCCGCCTTTGCCATGTTCGATGCCGAAGTGCACCGCTTGCTGGACGAAGTGACAGAGGTCCGAATCTGGGGCCTGTTTCGCCACCCGGTGGCGCAGCATTGGTACGGAGAAAACTGTGTTCTGCTGGGCGATGCCGCGCATCCGACGCTGCCGTTCCTGGCGCAGGGGGCCAACATGGCGCTGGAGGATGCTTGGGTTCTGGCCCGCTGTCTGGAGGACTTTCCGGCGCGGGCCGAAGCGCTGCGCCGGTACCAGAAAAAGCGCCGCGAACGGGTGGTGCGCGTGGTCGATGCCGCCAGCGGCAATGCGTGGAAATACCATTTGCGCGGTCCGGCACGGGTTCTGGCCCATGCCGGCTTGCGGCTGGCAGGCGCGGTGGCGCCCGGGCGGATGCTGCACCAGTTCGACTGGCTTTACGGCTTTGACGTCACAGGCTGAGCGGCCCCTGACGCAGCGTCGAATCCCCCAGTTCTTGTGTCAGAGCGCCAGGTCCGCCCAGACCGGTACGTGATCCGAAGGCTTGTCGCCCGCGCGCACGTCGCGGTCGATCTGACAGTCTGTCATCAGGTCCGCGGCTTGCGGTGACAGCAGCAGATGGTCGATGCGGATGCCGTTATTGCGCTGCCACGCGCCGGCTTGATAGTCCCAGAAACTGTAGTGCCCAGGGCCTTGCGTTACCGCACGAAACGCGTCCGTGAATCCAAGGTTCACAATGCGGCAGAAGGCGGCGCGGGTTTCCGCGCGAAACAGCGCATCTTCGGTCCAGCTTTCGGGCTTTGCGGCATCTTCGGGTTGTGGGATCACGTTGTAGTCCCCCGCCATCATCACCGGCATTTCCAGCGCCAGCAGGTCGCGCGCTCGCGCTTCCAATCGGGCCATCCAGGCCAGCTTGTAATCGTATTTCGGCCCTGGCGCCGGATTGCCATTGGGCAGGTAAAGGCCGCACAGACGGATGGCCTGCGTTTCCCCCATCACCGTCGCTTCGATCCAGCGGGCCTGTTCATCGCTGTCGTCACCGGGCAAGCCGCGGGTCACGTCCTCCAGCGGGTGTTTTGACAGGATCGCCACGCCGTTGAAGCTTTTCTGCCCGTGGGTTTCGACCTGATAGCCCAATTCCTCGAAGATTTCGCGCGGGAAGGCGTCGTCGACCGATTTGATTTCCTGCAACAGCACGACATCCGGGTGCGCCGCGTCCAGCCAGCGCGGCAACGCCTCGATCCGCGCCTTGATGCCGTTGATGTTGAATGTTGCGATCTTCATCGGCGCGCTCCTCTTTCGCCGATCTATCGCCCAGCGCGCCGTGGCTGGCAACCCGTCGCCCGTGATTCGCGGTTGCGGCAGGGGATTCGTCGCGGATTTCATGCACAGGCCGCACTTTCGGGAAAAAAACTTTCTTCTGTGGATAAACGCAACAAGCGTCAAAACGTCAGTGGTCTGCAACCTGAAGGTGATGTGGATAGGTGTGAGGATACCGTTTAAATTGAAATTAGGTGTTGAAAAACTCGCTTACGTTGAAATTCTTGGGATGCAAACCCGCAACCTGGAGGACATCATGTCGGCAGTTCGTTCACATCTGATTAACCCTGAAATTCAAAACGCTTCGGTTGAACCGGACATGTTCTGCGGCGATGGCTGCGACCTGTTCATCTCGGGGTCGGCCCCGGCGGAGGAAGCGCTGAGCGTGACCGGTGACGCCACGGGCGCGTTCATCTCTGGTTCGGCGCCGCTGTCAGGCAGCCACCACGCAGGCGACGCGACCGGCTTGTTCATCTCCGGTTCCGCACCCGCGGCGTCCGCCAGCCACGCAGGTGATGCGACGGACCTGTTCATCTCGGGGTCCGCGCCGGCAAAGGGCGAAATGAGCGACGGCGCGGCGACCGGCCTGTTCATCTCAGGCTCGAACCCGGCCTGAGAACTCGGCCAAAGAGTAAGGCCCAAGAATACGGCCTGAAACCCGGCGGAGGCGCCAAGGCGCCCCGCCTCTGACAGAGCAGGAGCGTTTTCATGTCAAACGTCGTCGTCCTTCCGATCCGTCGCCGGACCATGGACCCCAGCGACCGGATCGCAGCCCTGGCCACCTGTTTCGCCACCGGGCGGCGCCGTCAGGAAGACGTGTTCTGGCTGAAGGAAAACGCCGAGTTGCTGAATGTGTTGGAAACCACGCGCTTGCCAGAGCGCGGAGCAGCGATCAGCGCATATGAGCCGTTCTATGCGTCGCTGATCGACCGCTTCACTTTCTTTCCGCAATACTATCGGTTCCTTCTGTCGATCTGTCTTGACCTCGAAGACCTTGGGCTTGACGGCGGTGTCGGGGCGCGGCTTGCCGCGCGTGCCGCCGCCGATGACCTGCCAGGGGCCGAACTGTCCGACCTGCAACGCGCCGAAGCGCGGCGACTGTTCGAACGGCGCGACGTGACGCTTGTACAGGTCGATCCCGGTCTGGATGACCGGCTGCGCGCCTTCGCGGCCCGGACGCCAACCTTTGCTCTGCCGAACAAGAAGGCCGCGTACGAGCTGACACACATTGTCTTTTATCTGAGCGAATATGGCCGCCGCGATCCGCGCTTGCCGCAAGAAGCGCTGACCAGCCTGCACTATGCCGGACTTCTGGCCTGGATCGACGGCAACGCCGATCTGCTGGCAGAGGTCTCCGTCGCCTTGCGTTTCGCCAACGCAGGCGTACCTGCGATTTGGGAAACCTGGCTAGAGCAGCAACGCCATGGAGCGCATGTTCGCGCCGACGACGGGCACGCCGCCCCTCGCGATGACTACCATGCCTGGATGATGCTGTCGTGGCACGCGGCGCTGTCCGGTCGCCCCAGTTTCCCAGGTGTTCCGGACGCCGGTCGGTTGACGTTTCACAGCGCGCCACAAACAGGATCCATCCTGCGGGAACTGTCGCAAGTGCTTTACCAGATGGATGGGCGTGATCGCGGCGTGTCGGAGGGCATGCGCCGGTCCCTGCGCGAGAAGCTTGCGCCGGCAAGTTGGGAATGGCTGTGCGCCGCCGAAGCCGCAACCCCCGCGTTTGGTGCATTTTTCGAAACGTTCGTGCGGGCCGAACATATGCCGGCGCGGTTGCTGCGTCGGATATGACGTGTCCTACATCGAGAAACTGATGCCGCAACCGCAAGAGGACGCGGCGTTGGGGTTCTCGATCACGAAACGCGCGCCGATCAGTTCATCGCTGAAATCGATCGTTGCGCCAGCCAGGAACGGCAGAGACACCGAATCCACCACCACGCATTCACCGCCACCTTCAAGCCGCAGATCGTCGGGGTGCGGTTCGTCCAGCCGGATGTCGTACTGGAACCCGGAACAGCCGCCGCCTTCGACGGCGACGCGCAACGCCTTGCCGCCTGCGCCGGCTTCGATCTCGGCCAAACGGGCGAAGGCCCTGTCGGTAACTTTCGGGGGCAGCTGCATCAGTCGGTCTCCATCACGGTTTCCCTTTGGAACAGCTTGGAATATATGGGGCGCAGGGACAGGCGACAAGGACAGACAGGCAGATGCAGGCGCCCTTTGCAAGCGACCCCCTGCGGTCGCGCGGACGATTGGTGGCCGAGGAGGAAAGCGCCTTCCGGTCGTGTTTCCAGCGCGACCGAGACAGGATCATCCACGCTTCCGCATTCCGGCGGCTGAAACACAAGACCCAGGTTTTCATCGAACATGAAGGCGATTTCTATCGCACGCGTTTGACCCATTCGATCGAAGTGGCACAGGTGGCGCGGACCATCGCCGGTGCGCTTGGTCTGAATTCCGAACTGACCGAGGCCGTGGCGCTGGCGCACGACCTTGGCCACACACCCTTTGGGCATACCGGTGAAGATGCTTTGTCGGAACTGATGGCGCCTTATGGCGGGTTCGATCACAACGCGCAGGCGATCCGCATCGTAACCTCTCTGGAACGGCATTATGCCGAGTTTGACGGCTTGAACCTGACCTGGGAAACGCTGGAAGGCATCGCCAAGCACAATGGCCCGGTCACCCATCGCGACGGTCGCCCGATCAAGGGCGACGCGGTGCCCTGGGCACTGGCCGAATACAACGCGACGCATGACCTTGAGCTGTGGACCCATGCCAGCGCCGAAGCGCAGGTGGCCGCGCTGTCAGATGACATCGCCTATAACAATCACGACCTGCACGACGGGTTGCGGGCCGAGCTGTTTTCCACCGACGAACTGGCTGACCTGCCAATCCTGGCCGAATGCTTTGCCGAGGTCGACCGCAAGTACCCCGGGCTGAATTACTATCGTCGCCGGCACGAGGCGCTGCGGCGTTTTTTCGGCGTGCTGGTTGAGGACGTGATCGACAATGCTCGCGCAGTGCTGACACAACTGGATGCCCGCGACGTAAGCGAGATCCGGGACGCCGAGCGAATGATGATCTATTTCACGCCCGCGCTGTGGACCGATCTGAAGGTGATCCGCAGCTTCCTGTTCCATCGCATGTACCGTGCGCCGGCGGTTGTCGCGATGCGCAAGGAGGTGACCGAGGTGGTGCGCGAACTGTTCCCGCTGTTCATGGAGCGCCCGGACCTGCTGCCGAAACAGTGGCGCAAGGACGTGGCGGAGCTGTCGGGCGAAACCGAGTTGGCGCGGATCGTCAGCGACTACATTGCCGGGATGACCGACCGTTTCGCATTGCAACTGCACGACCGGCTGCTGGGGGGGCGCGATATGCCGCCACCGGTGCATGACCCGGTCTGACGCCGAGTAACCCAGTTTCGGACCGGGCTGGTGCCCGGTCCGACCCGCTGGGGGACGCTGTCCCCCAGACCCCCTGAGGTATTTTCAAAACAAAAGACGCAGAAGGCGGAACGGGAGGTGATGGATGGCTTTGGCTGAAACGGCGGGACTGCCGGCGGTTCTGGGGCTGGCGCTGGTGGGCGGGCTGGGCGTTGGCGCGCAGTGGCTGGCGTGGCGGCTGCGGCTTCCGGCCATCGTGCTGATGCTGGCGGCCGGCCTGATCGTCGGCCCGGGGTTGGGGGTGCTGGATCCCGCGCGCGACATCGGTGCGTTGTTGCAGCCGATGATTGCCGTAGCTGTGGCGATCATTCTGTTCGAGGGCGGGCTGACGCTGAATTTCAGCAGCCTGGCGGATGCCGCGCGCGGGGTGCGGCGGCTGGTGGTGCTGGGGGCGCCCCTGGGGTGGATGGCCTCGACCCTGGCGTTGCATCTTGCGGCGGGATTGGATTGGGCGACCTCGGCCGTCTTTGGCGGCATTCTGATCGTGACCGGTCCCACCGTGATTGCACCGCTTTTGCGGCAGGCACGCTTACGCCGCCGCCCGGCCGCGCTGTTGCAATGGGAGGCGATCGTCAATGACCCCGTCGGCGCGCTGGCCGCGGTGTTGGCGTTCGAGGTTGTCGGTGTTGTGATGACGGCAACCGGGCCCGGACATGCGGTGGCAGCACTGGCCGGCGGTATCGCGCTGGCCACGGCACTGGGCGCCGCGGCGGGCTGGGGGCTGGCCCGGGCCTTTGCCAACGCCTGGGTGCCGGAATACATGAAGGTCGCGGTGCTGTTTGTGGCAGTGCTGGCGGTATTTGCCGTGTCTGACGCGGTGCTGCATGAAAGCGGACTTCTGGCGGTGACAGTCATGGGGGTCTGGATCGCAAACGCGCATCTGCCCAGCTATGCCGAGATCCGGCGGTTCAAGGAACACGCCACCGTGCTGCTGGTGTCGGGCGTCTTTATCCTGCTGGCCGCCAACATGGACCGAGAGACGCTGGCGGCGCTGGACTGGCGGGCGGCCATATTCGTTCTGTCGGTGATCCTGGTCGCGCGGCCGATACCGGTACTGCTGGCGCTGGCGTTTTCCGATGTGCCTTGGAAGGAACGCCTTTTGGTGGCCTTTACCGGGCCGCGTGGCGTGGTGCTGGTGGCAGTGGCCGGCCTGTTCGGCGAACGGCTGGTGGCGATGGGGCTGGAGGATGGCGCGCGGATCGCGCCGTTGGCGTTTGCGCTGGTGGCGGCAACGGTCGTCCTGCATGGATTTACCCTGGCACCCCTGGCGCGCTTTCTGGGGCTGAGCGCGGGCGAGGCGCCTGGTGTTGTCCTTGTGGGCGGATCGCCATGGTCGGTGGGGCTGGCGCAGGCGCTGTTGCGCCACGACCTGCCAGTGATGATTGCCGATCCAAACCGTGGCCACCTGAGACAGGCACGCGAGGCGGGCATTCGTGTCTATACCGGCGATATCCTGTCGGAAGGGGCCGAACACCGGCTGGATCTGGTGCCCTACGAAAAGGTCATCGCGGCCAGCGACAATGACGCCTACAACACGCTGGTTGCGACGGATCTCGCACCGGAATTTGGCCGTGACAACGTGTTTCAACTGAACCGCGACACGTCGGACAGCGCGCGGTATACCCTGCCGGCCAAGCTGGGCGGCCGGGCGATCGGGGTCGGCGACACCTATGCCAATGCGCAGCGGCGGCTTTGGCAGGGCTGGGAATTCCGCAGCACCACACTGAGCGACGAATTCAGCCTGGACGACTGGCGCAACGCCAATCCTGAAGCGCACGTCGTTGCAGACTTGCACAACGGAAGGTTGCGGTTTGTCGCGCCGGACCGGGCGCCGAAGAACGCGCCAGGCGTGACGCTGATTTCGCTTGGCCCGCCACGCGACCGGGGAGGGCAGGCAGGGTGATGCGTTCTGTCATTTGACCCCGACCGCCAGCGTGATAGAGGAGGCGGCAACAGACAGGACGATGTGACATGAACCTCTTTTCCGATATCCGCGCGCTGGTGATCGACGCGCTTGCCACGCTGCAGCGGCAAGATGCGCTGCCCGAAGGGTTGGACTTTGCCAATGTGACGGTCGAGCCACCGCGCGACCCGCTGCATGGCGATATGGCGACCAATGCCGCGATGGTGCTGGCCAAGCCCGCCGGAATGAAGCCTCGCGATATCGCAGAGGCGCTGGCCGCCGTGCTGGCCGCCGATGATCGCATCACCTCGGCCGAAGTCGCCGGTCCCGGCTTTCTGAACCTGCGGCTTGCCCCGTCGATCTGGGGGACGGTCGCCGCCGCCGCGCTGGAGCTGGGCACCGAATTCGGCAAATCCGCCATGGGGCAGGGGCAGCGTGTCAACGTCGAATATGTCAGCGCCAACCCCACAGGCCCGCTGCATGTGGGTCACACCCGGGGCGCGGTGTTCGGCGATGCACTGGCCAGCCTGCTGGCGTTTGCCGGGTACGAGGTGACACGAGAGTATTACATCAACGACGGCGGCGCGCAGGTCGACGTGCTGGCGCGGTCGGCCTACCTGCGCTACCTCGAAGCGCATGGGCACGATGTCGAGTTCATCGACGGCACCTATCCCGGTGATTATTTGATCGAGGTGGGCGAGGCGCTGAAGTCCATCTTTGGTGACCAGTTCGTGGACCAGCCCGAAGATGTCTGGCTGGAACCCGTGCGCGCTCATGCGATCGAGGCGATGATGGAAATGATCCGTGCGGACCTGGGTTTGCTGGGTGTCGAAATGGACCATTTCTTCAGCGAAAAATCTCTTTACGGTACCGGCAAGATCGAGGCCGCGATCGACAGCCTGCGCGACAAGGGTCTGATCTATCGCGGCGTGCTGGAACCGCCCAAGGGCAAGACGCCCGAGGATTGGGAGCCACGCGAACAGACCTTGTTCAAATCGACCGAACATGGCGACGACGTTGATCGCCCGATCATGAAATCGGACGGGTCCTGGACCTATTTCGCCCCCGATATCGCGTATCATTATGACAAGGTGCAGCGCGGGTTCGACCAGTTGATCGACGTGTTCGGTGCTGACCACGGCGGCTATGTCAAGCGGATGAAAGCGGCTGTCAGCGCCTTGTCCGATGGCAAGACCCCGCTGGACATCAAGCTGACCCAGCTGGTCAAGCTCTACAAGAACGGCGAGCCGTTCAAGATGTCGAAGCGCGCGGGCACCTTCGTGACCCTGCGCGACGTTGTCGAGCAGGTCGGTCCCGACGTGACACGGTTCGTCATGCTGACCCGCAAGAACGACGCTCCGCTCGATTTCGATTTCGACAAGGTGGTCGAAAGCGGTAAGGAAAACCCGGTTTGGTACGTACAATATGCGCATGCGCGGGTGAATTCCGTGCTGCGCAAGGCCGTTGAACTGGGGATTGCCACCGATGGCAGCACGTTCCAGATCGAGGACGAGGCCGAATTCGCACTGGCCCGCCGGATCGCCGAATGGCCGCGTCTGGTAGAGATCGCCGCGCGGACGCATGAACCGCATCGGGTGGCCTTCTTTCTCTACGATCTGGCCTCGGATCTGCACGCGCTTTACAATCGTGGCAACGAGATCGAGAAGATCCGCTTCCTGCAAGAGGGTGACAAGGACACAAGCACCCGGAAAATCGCTCTGATCCGGGCCTCGCAGGTTGTCATTTCGTCCGGCTTGGGTATCTTGGGCGTAACTCCGGCAGACGAGATGCGCTGAGATAACAGCGCCATGGCCGGTTGAGGCAGCACAAGAAACGGCGGGGATGCGTGATCCCCGCGGGCAGCGAGGCGGACATGGCAAATTATCAAGAGGCTGCGCCGAAAGGCGCGCCGAACGTGGCTACCATGGCGAACTGGGCCGGGGCGGTTGTGTCCCTTGCTCTGATTATCGGTGTAGGGGTCTGGGGATACCGGCTTCTTGCGCGCGACGTCAGCGGCATCCCGGTGGTACGCGCTGCCGAGGGGCCGATGCGCGACACGCCCAAGAACCCCGGTGGCCGGCCTGCGGAACATCAGGGGCTGGCGGTAAATGCCGTTGCCGGTCACGGGACAGCGGCCCCGCCAGCCGATACGCTATTGCTGGCGCCAAAGCCGCTGGATCTGACCGACGAAGATCAGCCGTTGGCGACGATCAGCGCTCCTGCGCCTCTGAAACCGCGTGATGCGGTGCAACAGGACCTGACGCTTGCCGCGGCCGATCCGTCGGATGATCCGGTGCAGGCGCTTGCCAACAGTCTGGCCGCCGGAGCCAGCCCGCTGGCAGCATTGCCCGATGCCGATGAAGACGCCCCCGACGTCAAGTTGAGCGTGGGTGAAATCGAAGACACTGCCGCGCCCGCCTTTGCCGGTGGCGTCGCGCGATCATTGCGTCCGATGGTTCGTCCCAAGACGCTGAACACCCAGGTGGCCAGCCTTGCGCCCGCGCTGCCCGAACCCAAGTCGATTGACGTGGACCCGGCCAGCATCCCAGCTGGCACAGCGCTGGCACAGCTTGGCGCGTATGACAGTGTCGAGACCGCGCAGAAGGAATGGGATCGCTTCAATGCGCGGTTTAGCGATTTCCTTGATGGAAAACAGCGTGTTATTCAAAAAGCCAGCTCTGGCGGTCGCACCTTCTATCGCCTGCGTGCGATGGGCTTTGACGAAATTGGCGATGCCCGTCGGTTCTGTTCCGCGCTCGTCGCGGGCAATGCCGAATGTATCCCGGTGACCACCCGGTGAGCCGTTTCGGCGCGGCGATCCTTGGCTGCAAAGCGCTGCGCCTGTCTGGTGCCGAACGGCGGTTTTTTCGTGATGCGAACCCGTTTGGTTTTATCCTGTTTGCCCGCAACATCGAAACCGGCGATCAGCTGCGCGCCCTGACCGGAGACCTGCGCGATGCCGCGGGCTGGGATGCGCCGATCTTCATCGACCAGGAAGGGGGCCGGGTGCAACGGCTGCGCCCGCCACTGGCGCGGGACTGGCTGCCGCCGCTTGATTTCGTCGCCCGTTTCGGCGCGCAGGCGGGCCGGGCCATGTACCTGCGCTATCGCCTGATCTCGGCCGAGCTGTGGTCCTTCGGCATCGACGGCAACTGCGCCCCGATGCTGGACGTGGCACGTGCTGACACTCATCGTTTCCTGCGCAACCGGTGTTACGGTGACGACCTTGAAACCGTCGTGGGCGTCGGCCGGGCGGTGGCGCAGGGCTGCCTTGACGGCGGCGTTTTGCCGGTGGTCAAGCACATGCCCGGACACGGCCTGGCGCAACTGGACAGCCATCTGGAACTGCCGCGCATTCACGAGCCGCGCGATGCGTTGGAAGCCCTTGATTTCGCAGCGTTCCGTCCGTTTGGCGACCTGCCTTTGGGTATGACGGCACACCTGGTCTATGACGCGTTCGATCGTCAACCTGCCACGATTTCCCCGCTGATGATGCGCTATATCCGCGAAGACCTTGGGTTCGAAGGCTTCATCATGACCGACGACGTTTCGATGGAGGCCCTCTCAGGCACCGTTCCCGAACGCGCTGCCGCGTCGATTGCCGCGGGGTGTGATGCGGTGTTGCACTGCAACGGCGATATGTCCGAGATGCTTGCGTTGATGCGCCGTGTGGGCGACATGTCGGACGCCGCGCAAACCCGGGCAGAGGCGGCGCTGGCCTGGCGCGTTGCGCCGGAAGCCGTTGACATTGCCGCGCTGGAAGCCGAGCTTGAGGCGCTTCCGGTGACAGGCGATGACTGACGAATTCGACATCCACCCAGAACCCCAATCCGTCGCCGACCGGCTGGCCGCCGAGGCGCTGATCATCGACGTGGACGGCTTTGAGGGGCCGTTGGATCTGCTGCTGACATTGTCGCGGACGCAAAAGGTGGATTTGCGCAAGATCTCGATCCTGCGGCTGGCGCAGCAATACCTGGCCTTCGTCGAACAGGCCAAGGCACTGCGGATCGAACTGGCCGCCGACTACCTGGTAATGGCGGCGTGGCTGGCCTTTCTCAAATCGCGCCTGTTGCTGCCGCCCGACCCCGAGGAAGACGGCCCCTCGGGCGAAGAACTGGCCGCCCATCTGGCATTTCAGCTGGAACGCTTGCAAGCGATGCGCGATGCGGCGGCGAAACTGATGGCGCGCGACCGACTGGGGCGGGATTTCTTTGCCCGCGGTTTACCAGAAAAGATGGAACGCGTGCGCCGCGTGACCTATTCCGCCACGCTGATGGATCTGATGCAGGCCTACGCGCGGCTGCGCACCCGTGAAGACTTCCGACCGTTCGTGATGGACCGCGACGCGGTGTTCACCATGGAACAGGCGCTGGAGCGGATGCGCGGGTTGATCGGTTTCGCCGGGGAATGGACGGATATATCCAGTTACCTGCCAACAGGTTGGGCCGCCGATCCGCAACGACTGCGGTCCGCCACGGCGGCCACCTTCGCCGCCTCGCTGGAGCTTGCCAAGGAAGGCAAGGTCGAGCTACGGCAATCGGAAACCTTTGCCCCGATCCAGCTGCGCAGAAAGGAGCCTCGTGGTGACTGACACGGACAAGCGCCCGCGCGATACGCTGTTCGAGGCGCCGCCCATGGCCGAACAGGAACGCATGGTCGAAGCAATCCTGTTTGCCAGCGCCGAACCGGTCAGTGTGGCCGACCTCAACGCGCGGATGCCGCATGGCTGCGACGCCGCAGAGGCGGTGGTGCACCTGCGCAAACGTTTTGAAGGCCGGGGGGTGAATGTCGTCCGTGTGGGCGACGCCTGGGCGATCCGCACCGCGCCGGACCTGGGCTTCCTGATGCAGCGCGAAACCGTCGAGACCCGGAAACTCAGCCGCGCCGCGACCGAAACGCTGGCGATTATCGCCTATCACCAGCCCGTCACCCGGGCCGAGATCGAAGAGATCCGCGGCGTCGCGGTCAGCCGGGGTACGGTGGATCAGCTTCTGGAACTGGAATGGATCCGCTTTGGACGGCGCCGGATGACCCCCGGGCGGCCGGTGACGTTCGTCGTGACGCAGAATTTCCTCGATCACTTCGGGCTGGAAAACGCCCGTGACCTGCCGGGCCTGAAAGAGTTGCGCGCGGCGGGTCTGCTGGACAACAGACCGGGTTTCGCCACTGCGGTGACAGAGGATGACATCGACGAGGACGGCGAACAAAGCGAGATGTTCGAGGAATAGCGCGAAGAGCTCCGCGTCTTAGCCCTTGAAATGCTTGGAGAGTTTCAGCCCCTGACCTTGGTAGTTCGACGCGATGCCAGCGCCGTACAATTGTCGTGGCAGGCTGCTCATGCGTTCATAGACCAGCCGTCCGACGATTTGCCCGTGTTCCAGCACGAACGGCGCCTCGTGGCATCGGACCTCCAAAACGCCGCGCGACCCGGTGCCACCGGCATGGGAATGGCCAAACCCGGGATCGAAGAACCCGGCATAGTGCACCCGGAATTCCCCGACCATCGCAAGAAACGGTGCCATTTCGGCGGCATAGGCCGGGGGAATGTGCACCGCCTCTCGGCTGACAAGGATATAGAACGCACCGGGATCAAGGATCAGTTGCCCGTCTTTCGTGTGCAGTTCTTCCCAGAACTCTGCCGGATCATAGTGGCCGATCAGGTCAAGATCGACGACGCCGGTATGCGGCTTGGCGCGGTATCCCACAAGGTCACTGCCTTCCGGGCGCAAATCGACCGAAAAGCCCAACCCGTCGTCAATCACCGCCGGCCCGCCGCTGACCAGAATATCGCTGTCATGCAAGGCGCGCAGCGTGTCGTCATCCAGAACCGACTGGCCGGACCGGAACCGGATCTGGTTGAGCCGCATTCCGGGGCGAACGAGAACCGAAAAGCTGCGCGGACAGATCTCGGCATAGAGCGGGCCGTGATAGCCGGCGGCGATCCGGTCGAATTCGGTGCCGCTGTCGGTGATCGTGCGGGTCAGAAGATCCAGCCGCCCGGTCGAACTTTTGGCATTGGCCACGGCGGTTACCCCCGTGGGCAGCGCCAGCGACTCCATCAGCGGCACGACGTAAACGCAGCCCTTTTCCAGAACCGCCCCGGGGGTCAGATCGACACGGTGCATTTCGAAATTGGCCAGTCGTTCGGCCACCGTCCGCCCCGCGCCGGCAAGAAAGGATGCCCGCACGCGATAGGCCACCGTGCCCAGCCGAAGATCAAGGCTGGCCGGTTGCACCTGTCCCGCCACAAAGGGGGCATCACTCAGGATCGCGCCTTGTGCGGCCAGCGCCTCAATCGCGCTGTCGGGCAGCACACCGGGGGGGGGGGCAGGGGTCATGTCGGGCCTCGCAACTTGCGCAATTGCCTGTGCGTAAGCCACATCTCCCGTCAGTTCAACCGAACGTGTTCGGCAAAGCCCCGCGCGTGCCTGCGGCAATGCTCGACAGAACGTGCAACGAAGGGTAGATCTTGAGGAAAACGAGCGAACGGAACCCGATATCTTGCGCCGCCTCCCCCTTACGGCCAGCGTGGTCCTGACCCTGAGCCTGTCCGCGACAAATGCTTCGGCGGTTGACCTTCAACTGTCGGCCCCCTCGCTGTCCGGCGCGGCGCGCGATGCGGTTTCGGCGGTGCTCTTGCTGACGGAACTTGAAAGCCGCAAGGACCGTCCAGATGGTCAGGAAGTGCTGGCTGCCGCACAGGCTGATTACGTCCGGGTCCTGGGCGCGCTCTATGACAGGGGGTACTACGGGCCGACGATCAGCATCCGGCTGGATGGGCGAGAGGCGGCGGAAATCGCCCCGCTCAGCCCCCCGAACAGTGTCGTCCGCGCGGTGGTGACGGTTGATCCCGGCCCACGCTTCACTTTCGGCACCGCCCGGATTGGCCCGCTGGCACCGGGCAGCCGCCCACCCGAAGGCTTTGTCGGCGGCCAGACCGCTGCCGCAACGGTCCTGCGCGAGGCTGCAGATCAGGCGATCATGGACTGGCGCAACGCCAGCCATGCAAAGGCACAGGTCGTTGATCAGCAGATCACCGCGCGCCACAGTGCGGCGCGGCTGGATGCCACCATCCGCATCGACGCGGGCCCCGCGCTGCGGTTTGGCAAGATGACGGTCACAGGTCAGACCACTGTGCGCCCCGAACGGGTTCAAGCCATTGCGGGCCTGCCGGAGGGGCGGGTCTTTTCGCCCGAGGCGCTGGAAGATGCGGCCGAACGGCTGCGCCGTACCGGAACATTCCGCGCCGCAAATCTGCGTGAGGGCGATACCCTGCAATCTGACGGCAACCTGCCGATCGAAATCGAGGTCGTCGACAGCAAACCGCGCCGCATCGGATTTGGCGCGGAGCTGTCGTCGCGGCAGGGCCTGACACTCAGCGCTTTCTGGCTGCACCGCAATCTTTTGGGCGGGGCCGAACGACTGCGCATCGACGGCGAGATCCGCGGCATCGGCGGCGATACCGGTGGTGTTGATTATACGCTGGGGGTTCTGTTCGACCGGCCGGCAACGTTCAATGCGCGCACTGATTTCTATGCCTCTGCCGGGATCGAGAGCCTGGACGAGGTCGCCTATAAGCTGGATCGGGTAACGCTGGAATCCGGGCTGGTGTTCCGGGCTGACCGAAAGCGCACCTTTACCGGCGGGATCGGCTATGAAAGCGCGCGCGTCAATGATGCCTTCGGCCGCCGGGACTATCGTTTGCTCAGCCTTCCTCTGGCTGCGGAATACGACGGGCGTGACAACCGTCTGAACCCGAGAACCGGCTGGTTCGGGCGCGTCGACCTGACGCCGTTTGCCGGACTTACCGGCGTTGACAGCGGGTTTCAGACCAAACTGGACCTGCGCGGCTATCGCGGCATCGGGGACCGTATGACCGTTGCCGTGCGGGGCCAATTGGGCAGCGTCAGTGGTGCCAGCACGGCGCGCAGCCCTTCAGAAATGCTGTTCTATTCCGGCGGGACAGGCACGGTGCGCGGCCATGGCTATCAGTCGCTGGGCGTCACCTTGCCTTCGGGCAAGATCAGCGGCGGCCGGTCCTTCGCAGGCATTTCTGCGGAGTTGAGGGTCAACGCCACCGACAAGCTGTCGGTCGTCGGGTTCTATGATCAGGGCTATATCGGGCCGGAAACTGTCCCGGATGGGCGCACCGGCAACTGGCAGTCGGGCGCCGGGCTTGGCCTGCGCTATGACACCGGTATCGGGCCGATCCGGCTGGACGTGGCAACCCCTCTCACTGGCGGTGGCAAAGGCGTGCAAATCTACATCGGCATCGGGCAGGCGTTCTGATGCGCTGGCTGGTTCTGGTTCTTCTGCTTTGGCCTTTCGCGTCTGTCGCGCAGGATCGCGAGGATCGCGGCTATATCGCCGGGCTGCTGGAAGACGCGCTTGGTGGCGACGGGCGGACCGTGCGGATTGAAGGGTTTGCCGGTGCGCTCAGTTCCACCGCAACCATCGACAAGATCACCATCGCCGACCCCAAGGGTATCTGGCTGACCCTGCAAGGGATCGAGATGCAGTGGACCCGCAGCGCCCTGCTGCGTGGCGAGATCGAAATCGACAAGCTGTCGGCCAAATCGATCGACCTGTCGCGCCTGCCCGAATCTGCCCCCGCAACGGGGGGGCTGCCCGCGCCCGAAGCCCAAGGGTTCCGCCTGCCGGACCTGCCGGTATCTGTGCACATCGGACAGCTGAGCGCCACCACCATCACCATCGGCGCACCGGTGACGGGGCAGGCCGCACGGCTGTCGCTGACTGCGAAACTGGCTCTGGAGGCTGGTAAGGGCACGGTCAAACTGTCCGCCACACGGCGCGATGCCCCCGGCGATTTTTCGATCGCCGGAGCTTTTGACAATGCCACCGAGGCATTGAATTTCGATATCATCCTGACAGAGGGCGCAGGCGGCCTGGCGGTGACGCTGTTGCAAATCCCCGATGCGCCCGACATTGAGTTGACGGTCAAGGGCGATGGCACGCTGCGGGACTTCGACGCCAGCCTGCAACTGGCAACCGAAGGCACATCGCGCCTGACCGGGACTTTCACGCTGCAAAGCGCCCAGAACGGCGACCTGAACTTTGCCACCAACCTGTCGGGCGATGTTACGGCGTTATTCGCGCTGCCGTTCCAGCCGTTTTTCGGCAAGGACATCCGCCTGCGCGCCACCGGCACCAAACCTGCCCTTGGTGGTCTTGCACTCGAGGATTTCGTGCTCAGTTCTGCCGCGCTTCAGGCACGGGGCGGCGCGGTTTTCGACGCCGCGTTCTGGCCCGAACGTCTGGACCTGACCCTGCGCATGGCCGATCCGGCGGGCGGCTACGTGCGCCTGCCGGTTTCAGGGCCTGCCACGCAGGTGAAGTCCGCCGACATGGTGCTGGATTATGCGCGCGCCAAGGGCGAGAACTGGCGCGCTGAAATCGCACTCAGCGATGTATCCCGCGATGGTTCCGGGATGGACCGGCTTTTGATGACCGGTCAGGGGGCATTGCAAGCCACGCTTGGGGCTCTGCGGTCTGTTTCCGGGTCGTTTCTTTTCTCTGCCAATGGGTTCCGGGGAAATCCTGATGTAATGTCTGCACTTGGTCGCGACATTTCCGGCCACATGGACCTTGCCTATACCGAAGCCGGCCCGCTGCGCATCTCGCAACTTCGGCTGAACGGGGATGGCCTTGCGCTTGATGGCAACGCGACGTTTTCGGGTCTGACCGGCACACCGCAGGTGGACTTTGATATTGGTGTTCAAACAACCGACATTGAACGCTTTTCCGGCCTTGTTTCACGCCCTGTGAAAGGTGGCGCCACGCTGCGCCTGGCTGGTATGGCCAATCTTGACGGCATCGCCGATCTACAATTGTCGGGCCAAACCACCGACCTGTCGATCAACCAGGCGCAAGCCGACAAGATCCTTCGCGGGCCGGGCACGCTGCGCGCCGATGTTCGCCGCGATGAAACCGGGGTTTTGCTGCGCGATCTTCTGGTCCAAACCGATCAGGCCCGAGTGAGCGCCGAGGGCCGGCTGTCTTCGACCCAAGGGGCGGTCGTCTTTGGCCTGAGCCTCAGCGATGTCGGCCTGCTTGTGCCGGGGTACCGCGGTGCGGTCACCGCCGACGGCCGTGCCACGATGGACGGTGGTGGCTGGCAGGTGGCAACCGATCTGACCGGCCCTTATGGCCTGACGGGGCGCGCCGAGGCCGACCTGCACGGCAGCCTGTCGGCAAGCTATCGTGCCAATGTGCCCGATGTTGCATCGCTGGGCATGCCGTTTTCCGGTCCGGTGTCGTTGCAAGGGACGGTTCAGGACACAAACGGCACACTGCGCACCGACACCACGCTGGCAGGTCCCGCCGGACTGTCGGCCCGGCTGCAAGGTGCCGTGGCCCCTGATCTTTCCCTGTCGGCCACCGGCCAGGCCCCACTGGGCTTGCTGAACCCATCCATCGCGCCCCGCAGCGCGCAGGGCGATGCCGATTTCGAGCTGACGCTGACTGACACGACGCTGCGGGCGTTGCGCGGGCAGGTGACGCTGCGGGGGGGCAGCCTTGTATCGCCCGGCGAACGGATCGCATTGCGTGACGTGGCAGGCACGATCGGTCTTGCAGAAGGCACGGCGACGGTTGCGCTTCGGGCTGCACCGCAAGAGGGCGGGAGCCTGTCGCTGTCCGGCACGGTCAGCACGTCACCGGGTTTCCCTGCGAACCTGTCGCTGGAGTTCAACTCTGTCGGGGCTGTCGATCCGCAGCTTTACCGCACCACGATTGATGGCGCCGCAGCAATCCGTGGCGCGCTGAGCGGCGGTGCAAGGATCACCGGACGGCTGACGCTGGGCGAAACACGGATCACCTTGCCCAACACCTACCTTTCGGCGCTTTCACCGCTGCCGGAAGTCACGCACCTGAACGCCACGCGGCCGGTGGCGCGCACGCTGGACCGTGCCGGGGTCGGTCGGGCTGCGACTGACGACACCAGGCCGATGGGACCGCCATACCCGATGGATATTGTCATCAATGCGCCGTCTCGAGTGTTCGTGCGCGGCCGCGGGCTGGATGCGGAGCTGGGCGGGCGTCTGGTGATATCGGGCACCAGCGACGCGCTGATTTCGACCGGCGGGATGGAACTGATCCGCGGACGGCTGGATATCCTCGGCCGTCGGTTCGTGCTTGATGAGGGCCGCGTACAGTTGCAGGGCGATTTCAATCCGTCGATCCGGTTCGTCGCCAGCACCGCCACAGACGCCGGCAATGCCAGTGTCGTGGTCTCGGGGCGGGCATCGTCACCGGATGTGCAGTTCCTGTCCGATCCTGCAGCGCCCCAGGACGAAGTCCTGTCGCAGCTACTGTTCGGGCGCAGCCTTTCGCAGATCACGCCGTTCCAGGCGCTGCAACTTGCCAGCGCCGTAGCGACGCTCGCGGGTCGCGGCGGACAGGGCGTGATCGGGCGCCTGCGCGAAGGGTTCGGGCTGGATGATCTGGACATCAGCACCGGCACCGATGGCCAGACCGAGGTGACCGCAGGCAAGTATATCAGCGAGAAGGTTTATACCGGTGTCACGGTCCGGCAAGAGGGCCGACCCGATGTGACACTCAACATCGACCTGAGCCCAAACGTTACCGCAAAGGGCACTTTGGGCGGCGATGGCGAAACCTCTCTGGGAATCTTTTTCGAGAAGGATTATTGATACATATAAATGACTTAATTCGAAAGCCTAATGCGTTGCCTTAGTTAAGGTGCGACTGCTGATCCCTCCAGGGGCGCACAGCGTTTCAACCTCAGCCTCAACCTCGGCGTCTACGTCGACGCCCTTCGCCATCGCCCCCGGTGTTGAACGACACCTGCGGCAAGGTCACGATCTGCGCCAGTTCCGGGAAAGGCTCGACCGCGTTGGGGATCGCGCTCGCATTCACGAAATGCTCTTGGAAACGCGGCTCGATGGCGGTTTCGACCTTTGTGATCTCGCCCACCATGCGTTCCACCTCGGCCCGCGCAGCAACGTTGCAGAGCGCGATGCGCGCGCCGGTTCCGGCGGCATTGCCCGCGCTGGTGACCTTGTCCAACGGCACGTCGGGAATCATCCCTAGCACCATTGCATGCAGCGGTGAAATATGCGCACCAAAGGCGCCCGCCAGAACAACGCGGTCGACCTTTTCGATCCCGCGTTCGTCCATCAGCAACCGCGCCCCGGCATAAAGCGCGGATTTTGCCAACTGGATCGCACGGATATCGCCCTGGGTCACCGTGATGATTGGACCGCCCTCGGCGCTGGCATCATGCAGCATGTAGGCGTGGGTGCGACCTTCGGGAAGACAGCGGGGGCTGCCAACCTGTTCTGCCGAGCCGATCAGCCCGGATTGATCCAGGATGCCCGCGATACGCATTTCCGCGACAGCCTCGATAATGCCCGAACCGCAGATACCGGTGATGCCGGTCGCGGCCACGGCATCGGCAAAGCCGGGATCATCCGACCACCGCTCGGACCCGATCACCCGAAAACGCGGTTCCTTGGTCGCCGGATCGATGCGCACCGCCTCGATCGCGCCGGGCGCGGCGCGTTGGCCGGAACTGATCTGCGCGCCTTCGAAGGCCGGGCCAGTGGGCGAAGAACAGGCCAACACGCGGGTCTTGTCGCCCAACAGGATCTCGGCGTTGGTGCCAACGTCAACGATCAGCGCAAGATCGTCAGATTTGCCGGGTTCCTCCGACAACGCAACGGCCGCGGCGTCGGCGCCAACATGCCCGGCGATGCAGGGAAGAACATAAATCTGCGCGGCGGCGGGCAGCGACCGCAGATCCAGTTCCCGTGCCGTCAGTCGGACCGAGCCAGAGGTTGCAAGCGCAAAGGGGGCTTGCCCCAGCTCCACCGGGTCGATGCCCAGCAAAAGGTGATGCATCACCGGGTTGCAGACAAACACCAGTTCCAGGATCGAGGTCATCTCCACCCCGGCCTCTGCGGCGATCTCCTGCGCCAGCGTGTCGATTGCGTCGCGCACGGCGCGGGTCATTTCGGCATCGCCGCCGGGGTTCATCATCGCATAGGACACCCGGCTCATCAGATCTTCGCCAAAGCGGATCTGCGGGTTCATGATGCCCGACGATGCCACGACAAGCCCGGTTTCGAGGTCGGTCAAATGCGCGGCAATGGTGGTCGACCCAAGGTCGATGGCCAACCCATACAGCCCGGCCTCGTGCAGGCCCGGCCACGCTGCGATCAGCTTTGGCAGGGCGCTGGAATGGTCTTTGTGCAAGGCGACGGTGATTTTCCAGTGCCCCGCCCGCAGTTTTTGTTGCAAAAGTGAAATTGAGGAGAACTCTGTGGATATCTCTGGGATATCCCATTGGGCCTTCAGCGCACGCTTGAGCCGCTCCAGATCACCGGTGGGCTCGTGCATGTCAGGTTCATCGACTTCAAGATAATAGAGCCGCACCGCGGGGTCCATTTGGATCGCGCGGGCGCTGGCGGCCTTGCGTACGACCTGTCGGTGCACCTGGCTTTCAGGCGGCACGTCGATCACCACATCGCCCATCACCTTCGCCTGGCAGCCCAGCCGCCGCCCGGCTTTCAGCCCACGCTTCGACTTGTAGCGCTCTTCGACCACGTTCCATTCGGACAATGCATCCGCATGCACGGTGACCCCATGTTTGGAAAATTCACCGAAGGACGGGGTGATCTGGCACTTGGAACAAATGCCGCGTCCGCCGCAGACCGAATCCAGGTCGACGCCCAGTTGCTGCGCCGCGGTCAGGATCGGCGTGCCCACCGGGAACCGTCCGCGTTTGCCAGACGGGGTGAAGACCACCAAGGGATCGTTGCTCATGATCGCTCCTGAAAACCGCTCTTTGCGGCGTACCATAAGCCGGTCGGTGAAAAGCGAAAGCCGACAGGCGGCATCAAATTGGAAATTTGCGGCACGTCCCGCTGTGTTCCACCCGATAATGTCTTTGGTTTTCCAAATACCTCGGGGGAGAGGCCGCAGGCCGAGGGGGCAGAGCCCCCATCGGTTTTTCGAAGAAAAATCGCCGTCGAACCTAGCCCAGCAGAGACACCATCCGTCGCACCGCCAAGGCATAGCCTTCCGTCCCGAACCCGGCGATGACCCCGTCGGCGCGCAGCGATACATAGGAATGATGGCGGAACGCTTCGCGCTTGTGCACATTCGAGATATGCACCTCGAGCACTGGCCCTTCGAACGTGTTCAGCGCATCCAGAACGGCGACAGAAGTATGGGTGAAGGCGGCCGGGTTGATGACGATTCCCACCGCGTCGTTGCGCGCCTCGTGGATCCAGTCGATGATCTGACCTTCCCAGTTCGATTGCAGCAAGCGGATGGCATACCCCGCGGCTTCGGCCACCTCGGCACAGGCGGCCTCGACATCGGCCAGCGTGTCATAGCCATAAATCTCGGGCTGGCGCTTGCCCAGCAGGTTCAGGTTGGGACCGTTGAGGATATAGATCGTCTCTGCCATGGCGGCGCTCCTTCGGCTGGTTTGTTCTTGGGTGCCACCGGGGGCAGGGGAATGCAACGGCTTGTCCGCGCGCGATGCAAAAAGGGCCCCGAAGCGGGGCCCTTTCGGTCAGGTCCGTGTGACGTGGATCAAGCCTGTGCCGCCTGCCAGTCGCCGGCCAGAAGCTGGCGCACCTTCTCGGCGGCGGCCTCTGCGGTGATGCCGAACTTTTCATAAAGCACCTCGGCCGGGGCCGACGCACCGAAGCTCTTCATCCCGACGAAGGCTGATTTTTCGCGGCGGCCGCGTTCGCCGACCAGCCAGCGATCCCAGCCGAATTCTACCGCGGCCTCGATCCCGACGCGGACCGGGCCCGCGGGCAGGACCTTGCGGCGGGTGGCTTCATCCTGCTGGGCGAACAGTTCCCAGCACGGCATGGAGACCACACGGGTGCCGATGCCCTCTGCCTGCAGGATGTCGCGCGCTTTCAGCGCGATTTCCACTTCAGAGCCGGTCGCCATCAGGATCGCCTGGCGCTTGCCCTCGGCCTCGGCCAGGACATAAGCGCCCTGCGCGACCATGTTCCTGGTCTTGTGCTCGGTCCGGACGGTCGGAAGGTTCTGTCGGGTCAGTGCCATGACCGACGGCGTCTCCTGCGACATCAGCGCGATTTCCCAGGCTTCCGCGGTTTCCACCGTATCGGCGGGGCGGAACACCATGGTGTTCGGCGTCGCGCGGCTGATCGCCAGGTGTTCGACCGGCTGGTGGGTCGGGCCGTCTTCGCCCAGGCCGATCGAGTCATGGGTCATCACGAACACCGTCGGGATGTGCTGCAGCGCTGCCAGCCGCATCGCCGGGCGGACGTAATCGGTAAAGGCCATGAAGGTGCCGCCGTAGGGGCGGATGCCGCCGTGCAGCGCCATGCCGTTCATCGCCGCGCCCATGCCGTGTTCGCGAATACCCCAATAGACATAACGGCCCTTGCGGTTGTCCACGTCAAAGACGCCCATGTCGCCGGTCTTGGTGTTGTTCGATCCGGTCAGGTCAGCCGAGCCGCCACAGGTTTCCGGGGCAATCGGGTTGACGACCTCCAGAACCATTTCGCTCGATTTGCGGGTGGCGACGCTCGGGGCGGCCTCGCTGATCTGCTTTTTCAGCGCGCGGATGGTGGCGGGCAGGCGCTTGGGCGCCTCTCCGGCCATGGTGCGGGCAAATTCCGCCTGCCGCATGGACGAGGTGCTGGCAAGCCGCGCTTCCCAGTCGTCGCGGTCGGCGCTGCCCCGGGTGCCGATGGCTTCCCACCAGGTCTTGATCTCGGCGGGGATTTCAAAGGCCGGGCTGGTCCAGCCCCACGCCGCCTTGGCGGCGGCGTTCTGGTCGGCATTGGTCAGCGCGCCGTGCCCCTTGGAGGTGTCCTGCGCGGCGTGGCCAAGGGCGATATGGGTCTTGCAGGCGATCATCGAGGGCGCATGGTTGGCCTTGGCGGCGGCAATCGCGGCGCTGATGGCCTTGGGGTCGTGGCCGTCGATTTCCTGCACATGCCAGCCGCTGGCCTTGAAACGCGCCACCTGGTCGGTGCGGTCCGACAGGTCGACGCGACCGTCGATGGTGATGTTGTTGTTGTCCCAGAAGACGATCAGCTTTGACAGCTGGTGCCGCCCGGCGATGCCGATGGCTTCCTGGCTCACACCTTCCATAAGGCAGCCGTCACCCGCGATCACGTAGGTGTGGTGATCGACCAGCTTCTTGCCGAAGCGGGCGCGCAGCATTTCCTCGGCCATGGCAAAGCCCACGGACATGGAAATCCCCTGGCCCAGCGGACCGGTGGTGGTTTCCACCGCGTTCAGCAGGAAGTTTTCCGGGTGGCCTGCGGTCTTGGCGCCCCACTGGCGGAAGTTCTTGACCTCGTCCAGAGTAACCTGCGCATCCCCCATCAGATACAACAGCGCGTAGATCAGCATCGAGCCATGGCCCGCCGACAGGATGAACCGGTCGCGGTCATGCCAGTCCGGGCGCTTGGCGTCGAACTTCATGTGTTCCGAAAACAGGACGGTGGCCACATCGGCCATGCCGATCGGCATCCCCGAATGGCCGGAATTGGCATGCGCCACGGCGTCAAGCGCCAGCGCGCGTATGGCGGTGGCGCGCATCCAGTGATCGGGGTGGTTGGAACGAAGTGCTGCGATATCCACGGGGCAGCTCCTTTGCGGTTGCGTGGGTGTTAGCGCTCAATAGCAGGGTCGGGCACAAGATCAAGCTTGCCGCCTAAGGCCTTGATGCCAAAAGGGGCGCAATTTGCGCTTGCGGTTGCTAAAATGGATCGTGAAAGCCTCCGGGTGCGATTCGCGCAGGATACCGGGGCAACAGCAGGCGCGAGCAGGCAAGGGACAGGCATGACTCAGATCGACGAACTGGAGCGCAGGATCGCCGCGGCATTCGACCGGATCGGCAAGGGGGTCGAAGGGCTGGAGGCAGAACTGGCCGCAGCCCGGGCAGACCCGCCGCCGCCCCAGGCCGATCCCGCAGAGCTTGAGGCGCTGCGCCAGGCTTTGGCAGACGAACGCACCGCCAATGCCCAGTTGGAAGAGCGCGTGCGCGCGATCCGCGAAAAGCAGGAAAGCCAGGTCGCTGCTCTTGAGACTCAGGTCAGTGAACAGCACAGCACCATCGCCCGGCTGGACATGGAACTTCAGCGGTTGCGTCAGGCCTGCGATCTGCTGCGGGAAAACAATGTCGCCCTGCGTGGCGCGGCAGAGGCCAACAACACCGATCCGCACCTGATCAACCGGTCGCTGCTGGCAGAACTGGAAAGCCTGCGCGCCGAGCGCGCGGCGGAAAACGCAGAGCTGGCCGGGGTCATGGGGGCGCTGAAACCGCTCTTGACCAACGCCGGCCAAGCCGATGCAACCGCAGACACGGGGGAGGAGGCCTGATGCCCGAGATCGAGATCCATATCGGTGGCCGCACCTTCGAAGTTGCCTGCCAGGAAGGCGAGGAACATTACCTGCTTGCCGCAGCCAAGATGCTCGACAACGAGGCCCAGGTGCTGGTCAACCAGATCGGGCGCGTGCCCGAGGCGCGGATGTTGTTGATGGCGGGCCTGATGCTGGCCGACAAGACTGCGGGCCTGGAAGACCGCCTGCGCGAGACAGAAGATCGCGCGGCGCAGTATCTGGACGAATTGCGCGACCTCCGTGACTTGCCGCCGCCGCCGCCCGAACGGATCGAGGTGCCGGTCGTGCCCGCCAGCGTGACGGATTCGCTGGCAGAGATCGCGGCCCGAGCCGAAGCGCTGGCACAAGAGATCGAAGACAAATCCACACCTTCCGGCCTGGACTGACATTCTTTCGCTATGGCCATGGAACGGATCACAGGAGCGCCGCCGGTCAGGCGGCGCCCCGTGATGTGTCAGATCAATTCAACGGAATCAGGCGTTGGCTTCGCGGATCTTGTCGGCGGCGGCCTTGTCATAGGTCACGCCCTTGTCTTCGAACAATTGATCCAGCTCGCCCGACAAGGTCATCTCGGTGACGATATCGCAGCCACCGACAAATTCGCCCTTCACGTAAAGCTGAGGAATGGTCGGCCAGTCCGAGAAATCCTTGATCCCCTGACGGATGGCGTCGTCTGCCAGCACGTTCACATCGGCATAATCCACGCCCATGTAGGTCAGCACCCCGGCCACGCGGCTGGAAAAGCCACATTGCGGCATCTCTTTCGTGCCTTTCATGAACAGAACAACATCGTTGGTGCTGACGGTCTCTGCGATCCGGGTCTTTGCGTCGGTCATGTGTCGTCTTTCTCTGCGGGGCCGCAGTCGCGGCCTGTGTCTTGTTTGGTCAGGGGGTTATTCAGGGGCCTTGGTGGTCAGCGCCAGCGCGTGCAGTTCACCATTGGCTCCGTCCATCTTTCCCTTGAGCGCGGCATAGACCGCGCGTTGCTGCTGGACGCGGTTCTGGCCGCGAAAGCTTTCGTCGACCACCATTGCGGACATGTGCACGCCGTCGTCGCCTTCGACGACGATCTTGGCATCGGGAAAGGTTTCACGCAGCAGCGCTTCGATTTCATGGGCCTGCATTGGCATTCCGGCGATCCCTTTATCCTGTATCTGAGGTTAGCCTTTACGGGGAAAATGTATGCCTCGTTTCGGATGTGTGCAAGGGAGAGTGCGGACCTAATGATCAGCCCTTCTCGGTCAGCTTGGCCGCATCCCAAAGCGCATCCATTTCCGCAAGGTCGCTGTCTTCGGGGCGGCGGCCGTCGCGGGCCAGCGCCGCCTCGATATAGGCAAACCGGCGGGTGAACTTGGTATTGGCGGCGCGCAAGGCGGCCTCTGGGTCGATATCCAGGTGACGGGCCAGATTTGCCATGACGAACAGCAGGTCGCCGAATTCCTCGAACCGGTGCTCGGGGCTGGAGGTTTCACGCAGCTCCTGCGCTTCTTCGACGATCTTGTCGATCACCTCGTCGGTCGACGGCCAGTCGAACCCGACCCGCGCCGCGCGTTTTTGCAGCTTTACCGCGCGCAAGAGCGCCGGCAGGCCAAGCGCCACGTCGTCCAGCACGCCTTGTCGGGCCTTGGATGCGCGTTCAGCGGCCTTGATGGTTTCCCAGTCGCGGGTTTGCTGTTCGGCTGACTTGTCGCGGCTTTCGTCGCCAAAGACATGCGGATGCCGCGCGACCATCTTGTCCGACATGGTGTCGGCCACTTCGTCAAAGGTGAACAACCCCCTTTCGCTGGCCATCTGGGCGTGGAACACGGATTGGAACAACAGGTCGCCCAGCTCTCCTTTCAGCTCGTCCCAGGCCTCGCGCTCGATCGCATCGGCGACCTCATAGGCCTCTTCGATCGTGTAGGGGGCGATGGTGGCGAAATCCTGCTCGATATCCCAGGGGCAGCCGGTTTCGGGGTCACGCAGGCGGCGCATGATTTCCAGCAGCCGTGGCATTCCACCTTTGGGATCGTGGATCAGCGTGTCACTCATTGCCCTTGCCTTTCGTTTCGTGTTCCCATGGGGATGTCCGATCTTTTCACGCGAGTCCACCCAATGCCCGTTCTCAACCGCATCGCCGGCTTTGCCGAGGATATGAAAACCTGGCGCCGCCATATTCATATGCATCCCGAACTGGGGCTGGACTGTCATGGCACCGCCGCCTTCGTGGTCGAACGCCTGCGCGAGATCGGGGTGGATGAAATCCACACCGGAATCGCGGAATCAGGGGTTGTCGCGGTGATCAACGGGCAGGGCGACGGGCCGGTCACCGCCCTGCGGGCCGACATGGACGCGCTGCCGATGGACGAAGCGACGGGCGCGGACTGGGCCTCGACCGTGCCGGGGCGGATGCACGCCTGCGGGCATGACGGACACACGACGATGCTTCTGGGCGCCGCGCGTTACCTGGCAGAGACCCGCCGATTCAGAGGCAAGGCCGTGCTGATCTTTCAACCAGCAGAGGAAATCATCGGCGGTGGGCGGCTGATGGTCGAAGAGGGCATCATGGACACCTTCGGGGTGGACGAGGTGTTCGCCATCCACACCGATCCCTTTGCCGATCTGGGCATGCTGCGCACCACGCCGGGGCCGATCATGGCGGCGGTGGACGATTTTTCCATCACGCTGACGGGCAAGGGCGGCCATGCCGCCTATCCGCAGGACTGTGTCGATCCGATCCCGGCGGCACTGGCGCTGGGGCATGCGCTGATGTCGATCCCGGCGCGCAATGCCGATGCGCTGAAATCGCTGGTGGTGTCGCTGACGCAGGTGCATTCCGGCAGCGCCTTCAACGTGATCCCGGAAAAGGCGACGCTGACGGGCACGGTGCGCAGTTTCGATGCCGCCTTGCAGGATCGGGTCGAACAAAGGTTCCACGAGATCGTGGAAGGCATCGGCACGACCTATGGTGTCAAGGCAGAGCTGCATTACCAGCGTGACTACCCGGCGACGATCAACCACGCCGAGCAGGCCGCCTTTGCCGCCGAGGTCGCGCGCGAGGTGACGGGGGCGACGCGCGTCGTCGATGACCTGTCGCCCGAGATGGGGTCAGAGGATTTCAGCTTCATGCTGAATGCCCGCCCGGGCGCCTTCCTGTTCCTCGGGCAGGGTGTCGGGCCGTCGGTCCATCACCCGGAATTCGACTTCAACGACGAGGCCGCGCCGATCGGGGCATCCTTCCTGGCGCGGCTGGTCGAAAAACGCAATGGAACGGAGGTCGCCTAATGGCTGTCATCAATCGTATCGCCGGCTGGGCCGAGGAAATGGCAGGCTGGCGCCGCCATATCCACCAGAACCCGGAACTGGGGCTGGACTGTCACAAGACCGCTGCCTTCGTCGTTGAAAAACTGAAGGAATTCGGGATCACCGATATTCACGAGGGGATTGCGGAATCCGGGCTGGTGGCGATCATCGAAGGCCATGGCGACGGGCCGACCATCGGGTTGCGCGCGGATATGGACGCCCTGCCGATGGACGAAATCACCGGGCTGCCCTATGCCTCGAACACGCCGGGCAAGATGCACGCCTGCGGCCATGACGGGCACACCACCATGCTACTCGCCGCTGCGCGCTACCTGGCAGAGACGCGGAATTTCGCGGGCAAGGTCGCGCTGATCTTTCAACCCGCCGAAGAAGGCGAAGGCGGTGGCCGCATCATGGTCGAAGATGGCATGATGGATCGCTTTGATATCAAGGAAGTCTACGGCATTCATAATGCTCCGGGCGAGCCAGCCGGCCACATCGGCACCGCGCCCGGACCGCTGATGGCGGCGGTTGATACCTTCTGGATCGACATTCAGGGCGTCGGCGGCCACGGCGCGATGCCGTACCAGACCAAGGACCCGATCATGCCCGCCGTGGCCATGGTCCAGGCGTTGCAGACCATCGTCAGCCGCAACGTGAATGCGCTGGACCAACTGGTTGTCACGGTTACACAAATTCACGCTGGATCCGGCACAAATATCATCCCGGACACGGCCCGGATCGTCGGCACCGTGCGCAGCTTCAAGCCCGAGATCCGCGACCTGGCCGAGGCCCGGATGACTCAGATCGTCGACCATCAGGCCAAGGTTTTCGACATGGAGGCCACGCTGGTTTACGAACGCGGCTATCCGGCCACGGTCAACGACCCCGAAAAGGCCGCCTTTGCCGCCGAGGTGGCGAAACAAGTGGTCGGCGAAGACCGGGTGAACGCAAAGTCCGAACCAATCATGGCGGCCGAGGATTTTTCCTACATGCTGGAGGCGCGGCCAGGGGCCTACCTGTTCCTGGGGCAGGGCGACACCGCCGTTTGTCATCACCCCGCCTATGATTTCAACGACGAGATCGCGCCGGTGGGCGCCTCTTTCTTCGCGCGGCTGATCGAAACCGCGCTTCCCCTCAAGTAAGGACCACAGATGTCACTGGAAGACGCCAAGACCCAGATCGACCACGCTTTCACGCGCGACGATCTGAAAGGGCTGAGCTTTGAAAACGTGTTCGGCGGCGCCCCGTCGTTCCTGCGTCGGAAATACACCAAGGACCTGAAAGGCGCGGATTTCGCGGTGACCGGCGTGCCGTTCGACCAGGCGGTGACCAACCGCACCGGTACCCGCTTTGGCCCGCGCGCGATCCGCGAGGCCAGCGCGCTGCAGACCGTGGACAAGCCCTATGGCTGGGATTTCAACCTGCTCGAGGAATTCGCGATTGCCGATTACGGCGATCTGGCGTTCGATTACGCCGATGTCGCGGCCTTTCCGGCCGCGCTGCATGCCCATATCGCGGGCCTGCTGGCGCAGGGTGTGGGGACGGTGACGCTGGGCGGCGACCATTTCATCACCCAGCCGATCCTCAAGGCCTATTCCGAAAAGTTCGGGCCGATGTCCGTGATCCAGTTCGATGCCCATACCGACACCTGGCAGGATGACGAATTCCACCGCATCGACCATGGCACCTTCATGTACAAGGCGATCAAGCTGGGTTATGTCGATCCGTCGCGGTCGGTACAGGTCGGCATCCGCACCGACAATCCCGATACGCTGGGCGTGACGATCATCGACGCCCGCGAGGTGCACGAGATCGGCCCGCATCGTGTGGCGGAACGGATCAAGGGCGTTGTGGGCGACCATCCGACCTATCTGACCTTTGACATCGACGGGCTGGACCCGGCCTTTGCCCCCGGCACCGGAACGCCGGTCTGGGGCGGGCTGTCCAGCCATCAGGCGGCCGTTGCCTTGCGGGAAATCGCCGGGATCAACCTCGTCGGCGGCGATGTGGTTGAGGTCAGCCCGCCGTTTGATACCACTGGGGCAACGGCAATCGCCGGGGCACATGTGGCGACAGAGATTCTCTGCCTTCTGGGGGCGGCGAAGCGCGCGGGTCACTGACGCGCCCCGAAAGGGACGGGCACAACGGCGGATGAACATGAAACGCAGGAAGGGACGCGGGCGCTTGGTGCTGTGGCTGATCATTCTGGCGACCCTCTCGGCGCTGGCCTGGATCCGGTTCGCCCCGAGCGCGGTGGCGCAGTGGCATGTCGATCCGCATGTCACCGCCAACCAGGACCTGGCCGATGGTGTCCGTCGCAGGCTGCCGGCGGAACCGGGACGGATGGAGGCGCTGGACGCAATCATCCGCGCCACACCGCGCACCCGTGTCCTGGCGGGCAGCGCCCGGGATGGTTTTGTCACTTACGTCACCCGCAGCAAGTGGTTCGGCTTTCCCGATTACACCACCGTCCGGCAAGAGAATGGCCAGATCGGCATCTGGGGCCGGCTACGCTTTGGCCTGTCGGACATGGGGGTGAACAAGGCGCGGGTCGATGGCTGGCTGGCCAGCCTGGACAAGACCCCCTGACCCTAGTCGGCGCAAAGCGCCTTGCGGGTCACCTCGTCCGGCGCCGCCCCCAGCGCGATCAACAACTCTGAAGAGGGGGTCGTGCCGACCCGCCCCAGAAGCGCGGAATTGGCCTCGGCGACCGCGGCAAGCGTCTTGCGCCCCGGCAGGCCATCGGCGGGTCCCGCGTCGAAACCGGCCGCGTTCAACCGGGTCTGAAGCTCTGCCGCGATGGCCGGATCGTTGAAATCGACCATGCCGCAAAATTCGCTGGGCAGGGCCAGGACCTCTGCCGGGCCGGACAGGAACGGATCGTCGCTGTCCCGGGCCCATTCCGGGATCCGGGCAAAGTGGTCCAGCGCCTGCACCCGCGCCTGCCGCAGCAGCCGCGACCGGCTGAGCGCGAAGACCGCCCGCACCAGGCCGGACCTGTCGTATTCCCCCATGTCTTCGGGGGAAAGATTGTTGCCGAACAGCGGGCAAGAGCCATACTCCGGCGCGAAACCGGTGCAATAGACCAGGTGGCACGAGTCCTGGGTCTCGCAGATATCGACGTGCCAGCGATTGTCCGGCAGGCGCGCGGCGTAACAGGCGAAATCCAGCGTATCGGTGAAGGTGACGAAACTGTCTTCGCCGCTGCGCAGGTTGCGCAGAAGGTCGGGCACCGGCGGTGCGCCCATGGCCTCGAAGGCCGAGGCGCAGACATCGAGCGCAAGCCTGCGCGACACCGAGGAGGCGACCAGCGGACCACGTCCCAGCAGGCTGGCGATCCGCGCCTTGCGGCCCTGGGACAGAAAGCTCAGCCGGCTGGCAGGGGTGTCGTACATCTGGCGCAGCACGCTCATGTCGATCCGGGCGGACAGGAACTGCCGGACGGCCTCTGACTTGGCGATATCCATCAGGCCAAGCGCGGTGCGCAACTGTTCGGCATCATAGCTGCCGTCCGGCACATCGACAGAGGGTTGATGCACGCCGATCTTCGCGCTGGCAAAGGCAAAGCGGCGCGGGTGGAAGTCCCCGGCGTAGTCGGTATAGCCCGCGACGAAGGGAAAGATGCAGGCCGAAGCGCAGGTGGCGCGGTCTTCGAGCAGGGTTACCAGCTGGAACTCCCGCACGACTTCGGCCAGTTTCAGCGCCTCGGCAAGGCTGCCGCCCGGGCTGTCGAGGCTGAGCGTGGCGCTGTGCGGACAAAAGCCGTCGCTGACGCAATTCAGAATGTCCCCGCGTGTCAGCAGCGCGCGCAACGCTTCGGCGTCGCCGCGTTCGATCTTGCCCGTCAACCGGATCAGGCGCCCGAAATTCAGCGTCTGCACCGCGGCGAACAGGTGCCGTTCCATCGGCCCGAAAGAACCGTCGTTGGAAAACAGCGCGCTGTATTGGCCATAGACCGTGGGCAGGTCGCTGCCATCCCAGGACGGGATGTCCGCGTGCGGCCGCAGGATTTCAGAGAACTCCGCAAGCCCCATGTCGCGGTCGCCGTAGCGGCAGTGCGACGGCAAGATGAATTCGGCGAAATTGCGCACCAGCGGTTCGGTGGCACAGCTTTCGGCGATCGGGTTCGATGCCGCGACCTCCAATGTTGCGCCGTGGCCGGTGCGGGGAAGTGCCGTCAAGAGGCACAGGATCATCGTCGGGAACAGGTTTCTTGCGATCATCGGGCTTTCGTTGAATGTCCGTCGTGGGAATGGTCCCAGCTAAACATGCCGTCCGCCGGTGCCACAACCCCGCTTGACCTGGGCGGGGCAATGGGTGAACTAACCCCGCATGATCGCCGAAGACCGCCTTGCCCAGATCCTGCAAAGGTTCGAATACCTCGAAGCCGTCCTGTCGCAAGGCACGGGCGATATTGCCGCGATCAGCCGGGAATATGCCGAGATGCGTCCGGTGGTCGAGCAGGTCCGCGCCTATCGCGCCCTGCTGGCCGACCTGGACGAGGCCCGCGCGCTGCTGGCCGATCCCGACATGCGCGAACTGGCCGAGGAAGAACTGCCGCGTCTGAAGGCCGCGCTGCCAGAGGCGGAGGCGGCGTTGCAACTGTCTTTGTTGCCAAAGGATGCCGCCGATGCGCGGCCCGCGATCCTGGAAATCCGCCCCGGAACAGGGGGCGAAGAGGCGGCGCTGTTTGCTGGCGACCTGCTGCGGATGTACCAGCGCTATGCCGAAGCACATGGCTGGCGCTTCGAGATCATCGAGGAACAGACCACCGAACTTGGGGGCATCAAGGAAGTCGTTGCCCGGATCGCGGGCGACAACGTCTTTGCCCGGCTGAAGTTCGAATCCGGCGTGCACCGGGTGCAGCGGGTCCCGGCGACGGAATCCGGCGGGCGTATCCACACCTCTGCGGCCACCGTTGCCGTGTTGCCCGAGGCCGAGGATGTGGATATCGAGATTTCGCCCAACGACATCCGCATCGACACGATGCGCGCCTCGGGCGCCGGCGGGCAGCATGTGAACACCACCGATTCCGCGGTGCGGATCACCCACCTGCCCACCGGGATCATCGTCACCAGTTCGGAAAAGTCCCAGCACCGCAACCGCGAGATCGCCATGCAGGTGTTACGGACCCGCCTGTTCGACCTTGAACGTCAGAAGGCTGACAGCGAACGATCCGCCGATCGTCGGGCGCAAGTGGGTACCGGCGACAGGTCTGAACGCATCCGGACCTACAACTTTCCGCAAGGGCGCATGACCGACCACCGCATCAACCTGACGCTCTACAAGCTGGACCAGGTCATGCAGGGCGAGCTTGACGATATCATCGACGCGCTGACCACCGATGCACAGGCGCGGCTTCTGGCAGAGATGGAAGGGGGCGCGGAGAGGTGAGGCCTTACGCTCCGGTCCGCGCGCCTGGATGCGAGGGCGCAAGCGAGGGGGCTGTCTGCCCCTTCGCGCTCCCTCGAGGATATTTCAGGCAAGATGATGGGAAGGGCGCGTGCGCCGCTTTCAAGGGCGTTGAGAGATGACCGGTTCAGAACTGTTGGCCCGCGCGACGCGTGAGATGACCGCTGCCGGCGTTCCCGATGCCGGGCGCGATGCCCGTCGGTTGCTGGCTCATGTGCTGAAAGTTCCGCCGGGGCGGCTGACACTGTTCCTGCCCGAACCGGTGGCGCCGGAACTGACCGTGATTTTCAACGCGATGATCGCAAGGCGCTGTGACCGGGTGCCCGTCAGCCACCTGACCGGCCGACGGCAGTTCTATGGACGCGAGTTCCTGGTCACCCCTGAGGTGCTGGATCCGCGGCCCGAGACCGAAACCCTGATCGAAGCGGCCCTGTCCGAGCCATTCGATACCGTCCTGGATCTGGGGACCGGGTCCGGGTGTATCCTGTTGACGCTTCTGGCCGAAACCACCGGGACGCGCGGGCTGGGAACCGACCTGAGCGCCGCAGCGCTGAACGTTGCGTTCTGGAACCGCAACGCTCTGAAGCTGGAACCGCGGGCGGCGCTGGAGCAGGGCAGCTGGTTTGCCAATGTACCTGCGGTGACCTTCGATCTGATCGTATCGAACCCGCCGTACATCGCGCTGGACGAGATGCCGAATCTGGCGCCCGAGGTGCGCGACCACGAACCCCGTATGGCGCTGACCGACGAAGCAGACGGGCTGGACGCCTATCGCCAGATCTGCGCGGGCGCTGTCGCGCATCTGTCCCCGGCAGGACGGCTGATGGTCGAGATCGGCCCGACGCAAGGCCAGGCCGTGGCGGCAATGATGGCAGCAGGCGGATTGAAGCAGATTTCGGTGATTCGAGATCTGGACGGGCGGGATCGGGTTGTCAGCGGGCGTCTTGCGGGATGAACAAAGCGTCGCAGATCATCGGTTTCCGCCGGTTTTCAGCGTTTTTTGCTTGTCATCGCGGGCCTGACATGATTACTCAGGTTCAGTCGCGGCGGCTGAGACGCTCTTGAGGGTTTCGCGCGCGACTGTAAGCCAGAAATCTCTATGGTCCGGCTATGACGCACCTTCGGGTGACGCTAGTGACCGGCAAAGCTCACAAGTCAAGGCTGACAGGCAAGTATGCGTTCCTCAAAATCTCGCTCGCGCTCCAAGGCGAACCGCAACCGTTCCACTCTGGGCAACGTCGTAAACCGCGTTTTCGACAGTTCCGGCCCCGAGGGCAAGGTGCGCGGCACCCCGCAGCAGATCATCGACAAGTACAACCAACTGGCGCGCGATGCGCAACTGGCAAACGACCGGGTTGCGGCGGAAAACTTCCAACAGCATGCCGAACACTATCTGAGGATGCTGAGCGAAGCGCAAAAAGACGCTGACGCCCGTCGTGAGCAGCAGGAGCGTGAAAACCGCGAGCGCCAGGCTCAACGCGACCGCGATCGTGCCCAACGCCAAGAACGCGAAAGCAACGGCGACAGTGGCGAAGACGAGGGTGATTTCAACACCGATCAGTCACCCCCCAATGAGGCGCCCGATCATCAGCCCGGTACCTCGGCCGAGGTGATCGACCTGTCGGACGGCGACGACAATGCCAGCGGCCTGGTTGAAACCCCGGAAAACCCCGCCGGTGAAGAAAAGCCGAAAAAGCCCCGCGCCCCGCGCAAGCCGCGCAAGAAACCGGCAGAAGCCAAGGCCGACGCGCCGGAAGCACCGAACGACGCCGCCGAATAAGCCGGCACTACCGGCGCGCGGCCACCTCGCGCGCCAGGGCGCAGAATTGTTCCAGCGACACCTGTTCTGCGCGTTCCGTCGGGGCGATTCCCGCCACCAGCAAGGCATCCTCAAGATCCGGCACCAATCCCTTCAACGCGGCGCGCAACATCTTGCGGCGCTGGTTGAAGGCGCGCGCAACCACCGCCTCCAGAACCTTTGGTTCTGCGGCAAAGCGCGGCGCCGCAAGGGCGCGCAGATGCACCACGGCTGAGCTGACCTTGGGCGGCGGCGTAAAGGCTGTGGGGGGCAGGTGCAGCACGATCCGTGCCTCGCAGCGCCATTGTGCCAGTACCGCCAGCCGGCCATAGGCCTTTGACCCCGGGGCGGCGACAATGCGCTCGGCCACCTCCTTCTGAAACATCAGGGTCAGGCTGTCCCAGAACGGCGGCCAGATCGCCGGCGTCAGCCAGCGCACCAGCAATTCTGTACCGACGTTGTAAGGCAGGTTTGCCGCCACCGCGATCGGCGGCGTCAGATGCGCCAACGGATCAACCAAAAGCGCATCGCCCTCGATCACCTGCAACCGTCCTGGCGCTGCCGCGGCAATCTGGTCAAGCGCAGGCAGACAACGGGCGTCCTTTTCTATCGCCAGAACCTTGCGTGCGCCTTCGATCAGCAATCCACGTGTCAAACCGCCGGGACCGGGACCGATTTCCAGAACATCATGACCCGCCAAATCCCCCACCTGCCGCGCGATCTTTGCCGTCAGGTTCAGGTCCAGCAGGAAATTCTGACCCAGCGATTTCTTCGCCGACAACCCGTGATCGGCGATCACATCGCGCAGCGGAGGCAGATCCTTGAGTTCCATATCCATCATCTTGCTTCAAATATCCTCGGGGGAGCGCGAGGGGGCAGACGGCCCCCTCGTTCCCGCACTCTCAGTCTTCGCGCCGCCTCAAACCGCGCCCCCCGCCAGCCGCCAGGCCAGCCGCAGGGCTTCGATCGTTGACGAGGGATTGGCAATACCTTGGCCGGCAATTTCAAAGGCAGTGCCGTGGTCGGGCGAGGTGCGAATGAAGGGCAGGCCAAGCGTCACGTTCACCCCTCGGTCGAAGTCCAGGGTCTTGATCGGGATCAGCGCCTGATCGTGATACATGCAGATCGCCACGTCATAGGTTGCGCGCGCGGCGGCATGGAACATGGTATCGGCCGGCAAGGGGCCGCGGATGTCCATGCCCTCGGTCCGCAGCCTCTCCAGCAACGGAGTGATCAACGTGATCTCCTCGTGGCCCATGCGGCCGCCTTCGCCGGCATGCGGGTTCAGACCCGCCACGGCCAGGCGCGGGTGTGCGATCCCGAATTGCCGGATCAGCGCGGCATGGGTGATGCGGATGCGGCGTTCCAGCAGTTCGGTCGTCAGCGCGCGCGGCACGTCGGCCAGCGCGATATGGATCGTGATCGGCACGACACGCAACCTGTCAGAGGCCAGCATCATCACCACATCCGACTGTCCAGCCAGGTGGGCCAGGTATTCGGTATGGCCGGGAAAGGCGAACCCTGCGCCTTCGGCCAGCGCTTGCTTGTGGATCGGCAGGGTGCACAGGCCAGAGGCCGCGCCGGCCTGCGCCAGTTCGACCGCACGGGCGATGGCGGCAACCACGCCCGCGGCCTGGGCCGGTTGCGGAACGCCCGGGGTGCGCGGGCCGTCAAAAGCCAGGGGAAGGACCGGCAGGCCATCACACCCCTGCACCTCGTCCGGCCTGTCGATCATACAAACGGGCGTGTCGTCGGGCAGGTGCGCAGGATCTCCGATCAGGAAGAACGGCACCGACCCGCGCAAAGCCTGCCAAGCGGCCACGGCCAGTTCAGGGCCGATCCCAGCCGGTTCGCCACAGGTGAGGGCGACGGGGGCGGGGGTCATTTCTGAACGATGCGGGCCTGCGCACGCAGTTCGGCCAGGAAACTGTCGGACATCGAGGTCAGGCGCTGATTGCGCAGACCCAGCGACAGCTGTTCGCGGTCGGCATCTTCGGTCAGTTTCAGCGTCCGACCACAGAGCATCAGCAACATCAGGGTCTGGCCGCCGTTGCGCGTCAGCGTCGTCGATACTTCACCCGGGTCCATCTTGCTCAGTTCGATGGCGATATCGTTCGAGATGTCGGACGGTGGCAATGTCACGCGCTGCAGCACCTCTTCGGGTTGGCCCTTGGCAATGCCATAAAGGTCATCGCAACGGTCCAGCTTGCTGGCGATCACGCGGGCCTGCGCCAATGCCTTGGGATCGCGTCCACCGGGTATCATGTAGGTCGCGTATTCCACCGCCCCGATTTCCGGAGCGGCATACCCGGTTTCCTCGATCGCGCGCAGTTGGAACAGCGCGACGGCGTTGGGGATCGGCAGCGGATCGGTGACATCCCCCGGCGCAAGGCCAAGGATAATTGGTTGCAGCACCGGCGGCAAATCGGTCAGGTTCTGCCAGGGCAGGCGGCCCCCGGCGCCCCGCGTGGGCGTTGCGGAATACTGGCGCGCAAAAGACGAAAACTCGGCCTCTGACTTCGACTGTGAAATCCGGTTGGCGCGTTCCATCACCGCGGCGTTCTGGGCTGGCGGGGCCGGCATGATGATTTCCGACATCAACACGCGGATATTGCTGCCGCGGCCGGCACCGGACAAGGCGCGGTCAAGCTCTGCGTCGCTCACGGTGACGCGCCCGGCGTATTTTGCCTGCACAAGTTGCCGCCAGCTGACCCCAGCCTTGACGAAATCGCGAAACGTCTGTTCAGCGACCCCCTGCTGGGCCAGCGCCTTGACGAATTCCTCGCGGCTGAGATTTGCGCGTTGCGCGAATTCTTCCATCCCCTGCTGGACTTCTTCCGGGGTCGGTTCAACACCGGCGGTCCGGGCCGCTTCGACGCGCAGGCGGTCGTCGATCAACTGATCGCGGGCGACCTCGATCGGATCGCCGGGCGCACGCAGGACGCGCAGCATCTGGGCACGCTGTTCGATCTCGTAGCCTGTGATCACCATGTCATTGACGCGGATCACCGGCGAAAACAGCCCCTGTGCCTGCGCCAGGGGCGCGGCAAGGGCCAGCATCGCGGCGCAGACCAGCGTGGCAAGACGGGGCAGAGCGGGTGTCATTCTTTGTCCTCTCAGCTACAGGTCCGACGGAAATCCTTGGCGCTGCCGCCGGTGCTGAACCCTTTCAGCGACACGGTCAGGCCGAAGTCCGTCGATGGCTCGACGTTAGTGGAACTGGCATAGCGGCGCGAGACCGAAAAGCCCACCTCTACGCATTCGTTACGGTAATCCAGCCGCAGGCTGGTTTTTGCAAGGTCGTCTGATGACAGGTCATAGCGCCAGTTGGCGGTGGCTGTCCAATAGCGGTTAAGGTCATAACTGCCGTCGAAATTCCATTCCGACAAGCTGCGGGTACGGCCTTCTGCCGCGTCGGCGGGCAGCAGCACATAGGTCGCCCCAAGGTCATAACGCCCACGGCTCAGCCCGGCGCGGGCCTCGGCCTTGCCGACGTTCAAGCTGTCGTTCATCAGCCCCCGCGCCGTCAGTGACAGCCCCCACTGGTTGGAAAACTGTCCGGCGATCAGCCAGTCCGACATCGTGCCGGTCAGCCCCGACGACGCGGTAAAGCTCGCATCGGCGGCATCGCGCCAGATCCGCCCGATTGTCAGCCCCGCGCTCCAGCCGCCGGGGTCGTCGCGGCGCCAGCGCAGACCCATGGCTGAAACAGCACCGCGCTCGCGCCGGTCGGCGGACGGAAAGCGCGACAGCGACAAAAGGTTGCCTTCGTCGAATTCGACGCGGGTGCTTTCGTCATTGGGCAGGGCATGGCGCATGCCACTGACCCAGCCCGTCTGCATGATCGGTTCGACTATCACCCGCGCACCGCCAGCGGTGGTTTTGACCCAAGGCCAGCGCAATTCCAGCGACGTAGCCGAGGTCAGTTGCGACACGTCCGACGCCATTGTGCTGTCCTGGCGGATGCGAAACCGATCGGCCCAGACCGTCGCTGTGATCCCGGCACGGATCCCCGCAGGCAAGGTCCAGCGATTGAGATACGTGAAGGACGCGTTCAGCCGCGCCACGTCGCGCCCGTCGATAATGGTGTCGGCATCGGCGCTGTCGATGTCCAGGTCGGAATAGCGGTAGTGGCCGTGGGCCGTCAGCGCAGTGCGGAATTCGCCGCCAAGAATTTTGGGGAAAAACCGTTTTTCCATCCGCACATCGCCGACGATCGTGGGCTGGGTGGCGTTGTCTTCGTTGGTGCGCAGGGATTCGAAGTGATACGCCTGCGCAGTCAGGATGCCGTCGCGCCGGACCTTTTCGACCGTCAGGTTGGATTCCAACCTGTCCTGGTCGGAATAGTTGTAATCTGACAGGTAGGACGGATCGCTGACGGTTTCGATCGAAAACCGCAGTTTGAAGTCGTGGGGCAGATCGAAGGCGCCATCGGCAAACAACCTGCCGCGCGCGGTGTCGCGTACCAGCGTGTCCTGGCTCAGCGCGGCGTTGATCTCGATGTCGCCATTGGCAAAGGCGCGGCGCATGCGCGCTTCCAAGGTGCGCGTCACGGGCGAGATGTAGGGCGTCAACGTCAGATCGGTGTGATCCCCGATCGGGATGAAATAGGGCGCACGCACGCCGAAACCCAAAAGCGTGCTGGACCGGAACTCAGGGATCAGGAAGCCGCGCGCGCGTTTGAGCGTCGGGTCGGGAAGGCGCAGGCGCGGCATGTAGAACACAGGCACATCCAGCACGCGCAACTGCGCCTGGTCAAAATAGATCTGGCGTTCCTGCTGATCGTGGATCACTCGCGCGGCGCGCAATTGCCACAGCGGCACGTCGTTCGGCCCGCAGATCTGGCAAGAGGTGACTGCCACCTTGGACATTGACGTATAGCGCCCACCGACGCGGCGCGCCTCGACTGCTGCGAACTGCAACTGTTCGTCCAGCACCATGCGCGCACCGCGCAACAGTCCGTTCTCGAACCCCGTGTCCAGTTCTGCCGCGTCGGCGATCAGAACATTGCCGGTCTCGTCCGTGATCCGTACCGGGCCTTCCACGCTGACGCTGTCGCTGGCCTTGTCATAGACGATCCGGCTCGCGGTCAGGCGCTGACCGTTGTGCAGCGCCTCGACATTGCCGGTCGCGATCAGCCGGTTGTCATTTTCCACATAGACCTGATCGGCCAGCAAAAGCGCCGGATCGTTGGCCGCAGTCTGCGCCGCCGCAAGCGACGCGGTTGCCATGAACACGGCAAGAGGAAGCCAGCGCATCAACCTTCCTCTCTTTGCAGGATCAGACCCAGGGCCAGAAGGATCGACGCCACCGGCGGCGCCCAGGCGGCAAGGATCGGGTTCACCTGTCCGTTTTCTCCCAGGATCTGGGCAAAGTTGCGAACATAATACAAGCCAAACCCCAGCAGCACTGCCGCCAGCACGGATGTGCCGGTGCGCCCCATCCGGGCATGGCGCATGGTGAACGCGGCCCCGACCAGCACCATGGCCAAAAGAAACAGCGGCTTGGCAAGTTCCATTTGCAACCAGACAAGATGCCGGCGGGCAGAGAAACCCGCGACCTCAAGCTGGCGGATATAGGTGGGCAGATCCCAGATCGGCACCGCCGAGGGCGTTCCGAAACTGTCGCGGATGCCTTCTTGGGTCAGGGTCGATGGCAGGCGCAGTTCCTTGAAGGTTTCGGAATTGGCCTCGGCGTTCTGGTTGCCGACCAAGGGCCAGACCTTGGCGTTGCGCAGCACCCAGGCCCCGTCCTGCAACCGGGCCGAGTTGGCTTCGACCCGCTTGTCGGGGCCAACGCCGGGGGCATAGCCGACAAAGGTCACGTCATACAGCACACTGGCATCGGCGTTGGCGCGCGAGGCCCGGATCACGGTCTGCCCGTTGGCATCGCCCTGCCGCAGCCACAGCCCTTCGGACCCAATGGAAAAGGTGTTGACGCCACCGTTTCGGTAAAGTTCCTTCAGGTCGCTGTAGCGCTTGGACGTGGCGGCAACGATCGGGTTGAGCATTGCCACCGCAAGACACCCCAGCAGCAGCGCGGTCAGCGCAGGCGACAGAATCGCAACGGTGCCCGACCGGCCGGCTGCGCGGATCACCACCAGTTCCGACGACCGTGCCAACCCAAGAAAGAGCGCAATCGCAGACAGGATCATGATCAGCGGCAGGATCTGATAGATGCCTTCAGGCGTATTCAGCAGCGTCAGTTTGAAAATGTCGCCAAAGCCGACGTAGGCATCGAACCGACGCATCTGTTCGACAAGATCAAGCAGCGTCAGAAAGGCAAAAAACACCGCGAAGATCGTCGCGAAGGTGAGCAGAAACCGGCGGGCGACGTAAAGATGCAAGGTCATGCCGTCACCTCTTTCGCAGGGCGGTGCCTGCGGAACGGTTTCGACGTCCATTGCAGCATGCCGGCCGCCAGCACCAGCCCCACAACACTGGGCAGGTAGATGAGCGGCCAAAGGTTGGCATCGCTGCGCACCGGGTCTGTCACCGCACTTTCCGCAAGCTTGACGACCACCAGCAGGAAGATTGCGCCAACGATCTGGCGCCCGACGCCAAATCGGCTGAAACCGCCCAGCAGCAGCGTGGAAAAACCGATCAATGCCGCCACAAGGCACAGCAGCGGTTGCTGGAACCGGCTGTGCAGTTGTTCCATCACCCTCGGCAGGGATTCGTCGGTCAACCGCGCCGCCTTTTGCGGATCGGTCAGCAGTAGCACCGTGGACAAGTGATCCAAACGGGTGCGGGAAACGTCATCTGTTGTCAGAAAGCCGCTGACATCATAGGTGAATTCCGAAAAATGCGTCGTCGCCAGCCGTTCGGTTTCCGCGAAATAGCTTTGCGCCATACCTTCCAGCATCACCAGCCGTGGCGCGGTATCACCGCGCAGCAAATAGGCCTTGTTCGCGGTATAGGTGACCGAGCGGTCCTCTTGCCGGCGGTCCGACAGGTAGACATCCAGCAATTCGCCGTCGTCAGTGATGTCGCGAATGTAAAAGGTCACCCCTTCGGTCGGATGCAGGAACATACCTTCTCGCAAAAGTCGCGCGGAAAGCGAGCCCGAGATCTCGGCCTCTCGCCGGGCCAGTTGCGATGACGATGCCGGGATCAGCAGATGGGTCAGGATCGACATCATCACCATCAGGATCACCCCGAAGGCAAAGACCGGCCGCGAAAGCCGCCACGGGCTGAAACCGGTGGCCTGCACCACGGTCAGTTCGCTGTCGTTGGACAGCCGGTTGGTCACATAGACGGCCGCGGCAAAAGCCGCCATCGGCAGCACAAGCCCGATCACCTTGGGCAGGGACAAGGCCGTAAATTCAAGGAACACGCCCGCGGAATGGCCATCGGCAATCAGCCGGTCGAACAGGATCACCGCGCGATTGACCCAGTAGACCGACACCAGGACCAGCGCGAAGAACCCGAACAGAACCATCAACTGCGACAGGACGTATCTGTCGAATCGTGCCAAAGACCAAAATCCCCCTGTCGTCCTGACTGACGCAGACTTTACCGGAACAGGGCTTGGGGGAAAACCACGCTCTGGTCAATGCCCCGGTCGCGCGCTACCCATGGGCAAAGCCTCGCCAACAACACAAAAAAAGGAACCCCACATGACCGATCTCCGTTCCATTTCCTTTTCTGCGCCCGATCAGGAGACCATTGCCGAGGCCAATGGCCACGTAGCGATCTTCGTGGATGCAGATGGCAAACTGGATGCGTTGGCGCGCAAGGTGAATACGCTGACCCGTGGCGCGGTGAAACGCGTGGTGGAAGGGGCCGGTTGGGACGGCAAGAAACCCGGTCAGGTGCAAACGCTGAGCTATCCCGCCGGGTTGGCGGCAGATGCGCTGCATATTATCTGCCTGCCACGTCGCCCCACGGTGATCGAGGCGCGCAAGGCCGGGGCGATGCTGGCCAAGGCCGCCGGAAAATCCGCGCTGACGCTGCTCTGCGGTACGCTGAAACGGGCAGAGGATCTTGCGATGGGTCTGGCGCTGCGCAGCTATGACTTCACCGACCACAAGTCCGACAAGGGCGAAGCGCCGGCAGCCGCGACCGTTCAGGTCAACGACCCCGCCGCGGCCGAGGCCGCCTTTGCCCCGCTTGCCGCAGTGGCCGAGGGCATTTTCTTTACCCGCGATCTGGTGAACGAACCGGCCAACGTGCTGACCACCACCGAATTCGCCAACCGGCTGGACGCGATGGCCGCGTTGGGGCTGGAGGTCGAGGTTTTGGAGGAAGACAGGCTGGCCGAACTGAAAATGGGTGCACTGCTGGCGGTGGGGCAGGGCTCTGCCAGCCCGTCCAAGGTTGTGGTCATGCGCTGGACCGGTGGTGGCGAAGCAGCCCCGCTGGCACTGGTCGGGAAGGGGGTGGTTTTCGACACCGGAGGGATCTCGTTGAAACCCGCTGGCGGCATGGAAGACATGACGATGGACATGGGTGGCGCGGGCGTCGTTGCCGGCACGATGATGGCGCTGGCCAAACGCAAGGCCCAAGCCAATGTCGTGGGGCTGGTCGGACTTGTGGAAAACATGCCCTCAGGCGCTGCAACGCGTCCGGGGGACGTGGTGACCTCAATGAAGGGCGATACGATCGAGGTGATCAACACCGATGCCGAAGGCCGGTTGGTGCTGTGTGACGTGATGTGGTACGCGCAGGAAACCTTCAAACCTGCCGCAATGATCGATCTCGCCACCCTGACAGGGGCCTGTATCATCGCGCTGGGGCATGAAAACGCGGCCGTTTATGTCAACGACGATCCGCTGGCGAAAAACCTTTTGTCGGCAGCAGAGGTCGAAGGCGAGGGTGCGTGGCGAATGCCGCTTGGTCAAGCCTATGACGACATGCTGAAATCCCCGATCGCTGACATGAAGAACGTCGGCGGTCGTCCCGCCGGGTCGATCACCGCCGCACAGTTCCTGAAGCGTTTCGTGCAGGACGGTACCCCATGGGCCCATATCGACATTGCCGGCGTTGCACATCGCGCGGGCGAACACGACCTTGGTCCGCGTGGGGCGACGGGGTGGGGCGTCATGGCGCTGAACCGGCTTGTTCGGGATAGCTACGAGGGGTGATGCCGTGGGCGCGGCCTATTTCTATCACCTGACGCATCGCCCGCTGGAGGTCGCGCTGCCGCAACTGCTGGACCGCGCCCTTGCCGCAGGCTGGCGGGTGGCGGTGCGCGGCACGGATCCGGGGCGGATAGGCTGGCTGGACGAAAAGCTTTGGCTTGGACCTGAAGAGGGGTTTTTGCCGCATGGCTGTGCCGGGGGCGCGCATGACGCCCATCAGCCGATCCTGCTGACGACGGCGCGCGACGCGGCCAACATACCGCAGTGCGTGATGACAATCGACGGCGCCCCGATCGACGCGGCAGAGGTCAAGTCATTGCAACGGGTCTGCATCCTGTTCGACGGCACAAACGGCGACGCGGTGCAGGCTGCGCGGGTGCAGTGGAAGGCGCTGACCAGCGCAGGATGCGCGGCGCAATACTGGGCCGAAGACGGCGGACGCTGGGAATGCCGCGCCGAACGCCCCGCAAGCGACGACACGTAAGGAAGTTTCGCGCGGGCCCTTGAAATTAAAACAAAAAAATCTTCCGAAAGGGGTTGCGCTCCGTGTAACAGAAGCGTAAATCACCCCCTACCAAGTGACGCGGGATGGAGCAGCCCGGTAGCTCGTCAGGCTCATAACCTGAAGGTCGTAGGTTCAAATCCTACTCCCGCAACCAACGATTTCTGCGAAAGCAGGTTGTCCAAAGCCTCGGCCTCCGAAAGGAATTCGGGGTTTTGCTTTCCGGCTGCAAAGCGCAGGATCGCTCCCAGGTCGCCCCGAAGGACGATGGAGAGTTCGCCGTTCTCTGGCACGAGGGTGATTTCATCAACGAGTGACCGAAGGACGTCGACGGCGGCGCCTCGATCTTCCTCGGATTGCAGGTTCTCGCAGAGCTTCGCGATCCGATCCTGATACATCCGTGCCATGTTCGGGTGCAGCAATGGCGGCGGCTCATCGGCATTGTCCAGAAGCTCAGTCAACTCCGCCTTCCTCGCCTCCAGCTTCTCGGCCTTCTCTTTGAGCTTTGCGGGCGGGAAGCCCTGAAGAATAGCATCGACCATCTTGTCGAGCTCTCGGTCAACCTTCTCGAGTTCGCTTCTCCAGCCGGCCAGGTCGGCGCCGCGCTCGATCCGAAGCCGATTTACCTCGCGCGTGAACTCGGCGCAGAATTCATTGAAGAGCTCCGGCGACATGAGATGCTTCCGAAGACCATTCAAGATCGACGCCTCCAAGGCATCCCGACGAATGTTCAGGCGGTTATCGCATGTGCCCTTGTTCCGCGACGCTGCGCAGCCAAGCAGGTCTTTCGAAATCAGGGAGTACCCGCCACCACAGCACCCGCACTTGATGAGGCCGGCGAAAAGGTGCTTCGGCCGCCGTCTATCGTTCATCGGATTGCTGCCTGTCGCCGTCGTATCAAACGAAAGGCTCTTTTGCCTTTTCTTCACCGCGTCCCAGAGATCCTGGTCCACAATCCGAAGGTCCGGGACCTCCTGGACAACCCATTCACTTTCCGGGTTCGGGCGGGAGACGCGCTTACCAGTGTCAGGATCCTTCATGTATCGCAGACGGTTCCAGACGAGCCTACCAATGTAGAGTTCGTTGTTGAGAATGCCCGTCCCTCGTTTCGGATTCCCGTGGATCGTCGAAGGCCCCCATTCCTTGCCCTGCGGTCCGGAAATGCCCTCCCGGTTCAAGGTCATTGCGATCGTCCGCGATGATTGTCCGGACAAGTAATCCCTGAAGATGCGCCGAACGACGTTTGCTTCGGCTGGGTTGATCTCCCGCTCGCCCCGATCGTCCGGATCGGCCGTGCGAATGACGTCATACCCATAACAAAGCCCACCACCGGAGCGACCCTTCTCGACGCGCCCGCGGAGACCGCGGCGGGTCTTTTCGGCTAGATCCTTGAGGAAGAGTGCGCCCATCGTTCCCTTGAGACCGATGTGCAATTCGCTGACCTCGCCTTCGGACAGCGTCACGATACTCACCCCTGCAAAGCGCATCCGCTTGTAGAGCCCGGCGATGTCCTCCTGGTCCCGGGAGAGACGATCCAGCGACTCCGCGAGGATGACCTGAAAGCGACCCTTCAGCGCATCCGAGATCAGTTCCTGAACGCCGGGGCGAAGCAGGGACGCCCCGGAAATCGCGCGATCCGTATAGCTGTCGATGATCGTCCAGCCTTCCCGCTCGGCACGTGCACGGCAGATGCGTAGCTGGTCCTCGATCGACGCATCACGTTGGTTGTCAGATGAATACCGAGCGTAAAGCGCTGCCTTCATGCGATAGCCCCCTTAATCGCGGAGGCGAGCCTGTGCATGCCGCCTGTTCTCTGTCTCAACGAAATCTCTCGCCGCCTGCCGTGCCAACAGGCGAACAAGGTTGACCAGCCGCGGATCATCGCCAGCAGAAGAGAGGCGTGCGATGTTGTTCTCAGTCGCTCCGCCATCCCGAGATGGTTCTTGGGCGACTTCTGAGGCGTCAGCCCCCGGCCTATGTTTGCGGTCCCATTCCATAGTCGCCAGCCTGCCAGAGGGTGGCGCGCGTACGAAGGAAAAAGCCGATGCAGAATAGAGGGTTGAAGGTGGGTTGAGCGCGCATTTTCGTAGCATGGCGTATAAATGGCTGCTTTAGCGTCGCGCAAATCGGCGGCCCGGAAACCGGAGATACTGCGCTGTTCTATGCGATTTCTCACCATTTCGGGGTCCTTAGCTGTGGCGGGGTCCGAAGACCGTTGCCTGAAAGAAGTCTGCCATAGGCTGCCCGGATCGCGCAACGCGGGTGTGCTTGAGGCGCGGGAAGCCGCCACTGGACCGGCGAAAGAGCAAGAGACTGGAGGGGGTGCCGTGACGGGTTGAGGGCTGGAGGAGAGGCCTCCGGCGCCCGTCGCGGAGGTTTCCCCATGAATACCGAAATCATCGATGCCGGGCGTCATATGAGCGGCGGCTACAGGGTGGATGTGTCGCGCGGCGAGAACGTGGACCGCGTGTCGTCCGAGTGGTTCTCGCGGCCGGATGACGAGCGGTATCTGTCGCTCGACGACCTTTTCGCCTCGGTCAAGGGCCGGGCGGAGCGGAGCCGGACGCGCACGGTGGAGAGCGCAGCGATCCAGGTCGAAGCGCATCGCGACGACCCGGAGAAACTGAGCCTTGTTCTGCCGGGCACGGATGAGCCCATCGCGCCGACGCATTGGTCTTTCGGCCAGCTCTCGAGCCTCGTGGGCGCGCCCGCAGCATACTTGCGGCAACTTCCCGCGCCGCTGGCCGGGATCAACCTGCAATACGGGCTGACGAACCACCGGGCCGAGCAGATCAAGACGATGGAAGTCGCAGATGGCCGTACCGAACTGCGCGCGGTGACGGGCCCCGATTATGGCCGGATCTACGACCATGAACTCGTTTCCGCCGTGAAGCGGATCGCGGGCAACGGCACCGGCGACACGCGCTGGAAGGTGCCGGGCGTGCTCGACTGGTCGACCGGCATCTACAACCCGCGCGTGGACGTGACGAAGGAGACGACGACGCTCTATGCCTCGGACCGCGACGTGTTCCTGTTCCTCGTCGATGACCTAAACCCGATCGAGGCGGGGCTGCTACCGGACGGATCGCCCGACCTCTATTTCCGGGGGTTCTACTGCTGGAATTCCGAGGTGGGCGCCAAGACGCTCGGCATCGCCAGCTTTTATCTCCGGGCCGTTTGCCAGAACCGCAACCTCTGGGGCGTCGAAGACTTCCAGGAGATCACGATCCGGCACTCGAAATACGCCGCCTCCCGCTTCGCCCACGAGGCCGCCCCGGCGCTTAGCCGCTTCGCCGAGTCCTCGCCGGCGCCCTTCATCGACGGCATTCGTGCGGCGCGGGAGAAGATCGTCGCGCGGTCGGACGAGGACCGGCAGGACTTCCTCCGCAAGCGCGGATTCTCGAAGGCGGAGACGGGGCGGATCGTCGAGACGGTCCTGGCCGAGGAAGGCCGGCCGCCCGAGAGCGTCTTCGACTTCGTGCAGGGGATCACCGCGGTAGCCCGATCGAAGCCGCAGCAGGATGCACGGTTGGTGATGGAGGGAAAGGCGAAGGCGTTGCTGGAGAAAGTAGCATAGCAGTTGCCTGGAAAACAGATCGCATTCGGAGAAGAGAGTTCTGTCGAGTCCTGAGCCTGCCCAATGGCGACCAAAGTCAGTGCTTAACACGACGATATGTCAAAGCTAGGTCGCGCCGTGCTTGACACACCACTTAGATTCTATGACTCTATCTGGCTATTGAAGACTCAGTGTTTTGAAGCAGTGGCAACTCAGTTGGGAGGCGTTTTATGGGTGGTACCGCAGCGGCACCTCAGCCAGACCATGAAGGCGAGGAACGAGTACTTTCATTGGTACTTGGGCAATTGGACGGCTTGCCACTAGATCCAGACGCGCATGAAATGCTCTCTCAACGCGCACATGACGCTGGCGTGCCCCCATCGGGTGGTCCGGTTAAAATGTTAGTGCATCGTAGGCCTCTGGTCTATCGGGACGATGCTTTCC